>JANXBN010000001.1:614670-922006 GCA_025060635.1 Candidatus Kryptonium sp.
GTTATTCTACCAGATGGAAGGACAGGATATGTTAGGAAAGAACAAGTTAAGGATTTTGATAAATGGAAGAAGGAAGTAATTTTGAGTGTTGATAATTTGATTAAAACTGCGATGAAATTCGTAGGTTTTCCTTATTTGTGGGGTGGCACAAGCATTAAGGGATTTGATTGTTCTGGTTTTACAAAGATCGTTTTTAAAATGAATGGGTTTGAATTACCAAGGGACGCCGATCAGCAATCGCGCCTTGGTGTTGAGGTGGAGCCAGGTAAAGATTTTGAGAATTTAAAACCTGGAGATCTAGTATTTTTTGGTCAGAAAGCTGAGGAGGGGAAACCAGAGAGAATCACACATGTTGGAATTTATTTAGGAAACAAAGAATTTATTCACTCTTCTGGAAAAGTTAGCATTGATAGTTTTGATCCGAGAGCACCGAATTTCAATGAATACAGGTATAGAACATTTGTCAAGGCAAAACGATTGATAAAAAACGAAAACAAATGATGATTAAAAATCCAACTGAAATTTTTGTTTATCTCGTTTTATTAATTTTCGCAATATACAAAGCAAGCCAGATAAAATTTTTATCAAAGTTTTTCAGATACTTGCCACCAGTTATTTGGGTTTATTTCCTTCCGATGCTTTCATCGGCGTTAGGGTTGATCCCGCGTGAGTCTGAATTTTATACTTGGGCGAGAACTTACCTTTTACCATCTGCTCTCGTTTTGCTTTTGCTTTCTGCAAATATACCAGTTATAATGAAGCTTGGTCTCAAAGCAATAGTTATGTTTTTGACTGGTTCATTCGGTATAATCATTGGAGGTCCGATAGTTTTGTTAATTTTTGAGCGCTGGTTACCTCCTGATGCGTGGAAGGGTTTGGGAGCTTTATCTGGGAGTTGGATGGGTGGAAGTGCAACGATGCTTGCCATAGCACAAAGCATTGGGACTCCTGAGTCATTGCTTGCTCCCTTAATAGTTGTTGATACCGTCGTTGGATATGGATGGATGGGGATTGTGATATTTTTGTCAGCATATCAAGACAAGGTGGACGAATTCAATCGCGTTGATAAAGCGATTCTAGTGGAGTTAAACAAAAGAATGCAAGAAGTAAAGGAATCAAAGCGAAGATTTTTGAGTTTTATTGATTTCGCAACAATGATTTCTATTTCGTTCGTAATTGGAATTATATCTTTAAAGATGGGTTCTATCTTACCAGAGATTGGAGTAATAATATCTCACTATACTTGGGGAATTATAATCGCAACCGCTATTGGTGTTGTTTTGTCTTTTACAAAGTTGTCGGAGCTTGAGCATTCTGGCTCAACCCATGTTGGAAATTTCATGCTATATCTTTTGCTCGCATCGGTTGGTGCAAGAGCAAATATCTATGGAATTTTTGAAACCCCCATTTTCATGCTTGTTGGGATCGTTTGGATAATGATCCATGCTATATGTTTGTTTGTGGTTGGAAGATTGATAAAAGCGCCAATGTTCTTAATGGCAACAAGTAGCCAAGCAAACATAGGCGGACCAGTTACAGCTCCAATTGTTGCATCAGTTTATCAAAGTGCTCTTGCACCGGTTGGACTTCTAATGGCTGTAGCTGGAAATATCATTGGAATTTACGGCGGTCTTTTATGTTCGCAACTTTGCTACATAGTGTCAAGATTCTAATTCTTGTGGATCAATTTTACAAAGCAAAAACTTATGAATATCCGCCTTTACTTGATAATCCATTGAGATAAGCATAACAATCGCCCTTGTATTGTTAATTTTTTCAATTATCCCAATAAATCCTTTTAGTGGTCCGTTTATTACAACGACATAGTCACCTGGCCGAAGTTCTGAATCAGTTTCAGGTTTATCAGGTATATAGATGTGATTGTTCCAGTTCACTCTTTCTTTTATTTCTTCTATTATTGTTTCTTTTATTGGCTTTGGTTTTCCGTTGACTCCTAAGATTTTTCTTACCCCCCGTGTGTATATTACAAGATCAAACAAACTCGGTTTTAATTTTGCAAATACGTAATTTGGAAATAACGGGACGATAACTTTTTTTCTTTTTTCTTTAACTATGCGAATTTCTTGAATTTTGGGATTGAAAACCTCAATGTTTGCAGAATTTAAATATAATTCAACGAGATTTTCTTGTTTTGGTTTAGTCTGCAAGACGTACCAACTTAAATCCATCTTTTTAAGAGCACCTCCCACTCGTAATTTGTTTTTAAAAGAAAAAAGAATCCATTACTAAATTTTAAAAAATTGCCCCGCCGTAATGTTAATAGGGTTTAAGATGATTAATTCAAAAATGTAACTCTTCTTTTTCGCCCTTAGCTTTTATCTCTATCAGCCCCGTAGTAATCGTAATATCTATAGTACCGATAGTATCTATAATATGTTCCATAGGTTGCGCTTGCATCAAAGTTATTTAGAAGAACACCAATTACATTTCCTCCCACGCGATGAATCATTTCTCTTGCTTTATCAACGACATCAATTTCTGTCTTTCCAGCTGATGCTACAAGCAAAACTCCATCAACCTGATTTGCAAGTATTAAAGCGTCTGTTACGGCAACAAGCGGTGGCGTATCAAAGATGATGAAATCATAGTTTAATTTAAGGTATTCAATAAATTCTTTCATCTTCTCAGAACCAAGAAGCTCGGATGGATTCGGAGGAACAACTCCACATGGAACTAAATAAAGATTATCAACATCAGTTTGTTTGAAAATTGTATCAATTTCTGCTCTTCCAAATAAATAATCTGTAAGTCCTGGCTCTCTTTTTACACTAAAAACTCTATGAAGAACTGGGCGCCTTAGGTCTGTATCAAGTAGAACTGTTTTCAAATCTGCTTTAGCCATTGTAATTGCAAGATTTGAAGCTGTAGTTGATTTTCCTTCTTTTGGCGCACTGCTTGCAACAATGATTGATTTAATTTTTCTATCAAGTTTAGCAAATTGTATCCCTGTTCTTAAAACTCTATATGCTTCAGCAACTGGTGATTTAGGGCTTAAGTGGGTTATTAGGTGAGCGGCGATATTTCTACCTTCATCTTTTTTAAGTTGCTTTCCATCAAGTTTAGTTTCAATTTCAATGATGGGTATCGCTGAAAGAACTGTAAACCCTTTCTTTTCGAGCTGTTCGGGGGTTTTTACCGATCTGTCAAAGAATTCTCTTATAAAAACAATTCCAACTCCAAGTCCAAGTCCAATTATAACACTTAAAATTAAATTTAAATGAACTTTCGGACTTACTGGTTTTGGTTCGGGAGTTGCATAATCAATTATTTGAACATAGCCAAACTGTGACTGTTCAGCAATCATTGCCTCTTGATATTTTTCCTCAATTAAAAGATATAATTTTTCGCTACTCATCCTTGCACGCTCAAGTCGTGCGTAGTCGATCAGTTTTGAGGGTATTGTTTCAAACTTTTGGTTTAGCTGTGCGATTAATTTATCAAGTTCCTTTTTCTTTGCTTCATAGGCTGTTAATTCAATTTCCGTTAAGAGAATTTTTTGCTTTAATTCTTTTACGAACCCAGTTGGATCATAAGTTTGGGTGCCTGGCGTTCCTGAACTTGCAAAACCCGTTTTTAAGAACTCAGATATTTTTTCTTGCAGCTTCTTTCTCAATGAGGCTAGTTGTTCATCTATTTCACGAAGACTTTTATCTAAAACTTCTTTGCTTCCAACTTTTGGATTTTGCGCAACAATTTGGTCTCTCGTCACCTCAAGCTTTGCGATTTCCTCTTGCAAGTATTTGATATAAGGATCAAGCGCTTCTGTTGCAACTTTTACAAATTCAGGTTCAATTTGCTTTATTTGTTCAAGATATGCATTTAATTTTTTCTGGGCTGTAGAAATTTCAACAATTGCTTCCCCGCGCTTTGATTCTAAATCAGAAAGCTGCTCTATTAATTTTCTTGATTCTTCATCAAGGGCGACAACCCCAGCGGATTTCATATATGTTTCAAGTTGACTTTCGGCTTGATCAAGTATTTTCTTCTTGTCTGCGAGTTGTTCCTCAAGAAACTTTCTCACGCTTCTTGATTCATTTCTGCTCATCAAAAGATTTCGTTCATAGTAAGCGTCCGCAAAAGTATTGGCAATTAAAGCTGCTTCTTTAGGATTTTTGCTTCTTGCTGTGATTTTTATTATATCTGCATCGCGCGGTGATTCAACTTTGACATTTTTTTCAAACCTTTCAAGTATCGTTTCTATGCTTGCGAAGGGTTTTATTCCTTCCCTAAGATCTTTACGAGATGGAAGTATTACGAGAATCGTATCTTTTTTATTCTC
This sequence comes from Candidatus Kryptonium sp., assembly GCA_025060635.1. NCBI lineage: Bacteria > Pseudomonadati > Candidatus Kryptoniota > Candidatus Kryptonium > Candidatus Kryptonium sp. Next base: position 618,971 of record JANXBN010000001.1, read on the forward strand.
TGGATCAATATAAACTCTGTTAATTAGCTTCTTTGCAACTGCTTCAGCAAGAGAACGGCTTTTCAGTATCTCAATTTCATTTTTTATGTTTCTTTGTTCCGATAAACCCGTAATGTCAAATGCTTCACTTAAGCCAAGTCCTTTTTTACCCTTCTCTATCAAGATAACAGCGGTTGATTCATAAATTGGATCTTGCATAAATGTAAAAATTGCTGTTGCTAATACAACAAGAATAAAAACAAGAATTATAAGCCACTTACCCCTGTAAAGAACTTGTATGACTTCATATAAATTTATTGTTTCCTCCTCAGGCTGAAAAAAAGGTTGCCCATTAGTACCTAATTTTTCCATGATGTTAAGAACAAAATTTGTTTTTTACCCGTGAACTAACAATTCATCTTCAATATAAAAATTCAAACAATAAAAGTCAAGCTTTATCTGTGTGATGTGGATTACAGACTTAAAATTTATTGTATAATAATCCACACCATTTGTTTAATATTAGCCATTTGCTCTTAAAACTTGTGGCTTTAGGTAACTTAAAGATTTGAAAATTGCAAGAGCATATTAATGGCACAGGGTTTGAATATAACTAAATCTGGAAAAGTTTAAACAAAAAGAATGCTGAAGTCTGATGAAAATTAAAAAGTTTGTAGCACCAACATTGAAAGAAGCTACTGAGATGATGAAGAAAGAATTCGGGGATGACGCCATAATTCTCGGAACGAGAAGAATTAAGCAACCTGGAATTTGGGGTTTTTTGAAACCGGAGTTAATTGAAATTGTTGGGGCAATAGAAGAGAATAGATTTCAAGAATCAAGAGTTGCTTCATACGAAGCTCCGAAAAATACGGTTGATTTGCTGCGAAGAATGACCGAAGAAATTGAAACAAAACAAAGGAGATTAGATGAAGACGAAAAAAATGAGGTTTTTGAAAAATATAACTATAGCATAATTAAAAGCGATCTTGAGGAGGTAAAGCAAGCACTAAATCAAATAACAGAACATCTAAAATATAGAAATTCAATTCAATATCCCCCTCTTTTGAAAAAAGCCTTTGTGAACCTCTTGGAAAAAGAGGTTGATGAAGATTTAGCTAATAAGATTGTGCGCACTGTTCTTACAAAATTAAGCGGAGAGGAATTAAAGAGCGAGAAAATAATTGAAAATGAGATAATAAATGTGATAGCTGACATTATTAAGTTTTCAAAACCTGTAAAGCCGATCCGAAGGAAAAGCTTTGTGCTTGCCTTTGTTGGACCAACAGGGGTTGGGAAAACAACAACGGTTGCAAAGTTAGCTGCTATCTATAAATTGTTTGAAAATGCCAAAGTTGCATTGATATCAGCAGATACCTACCGAATAGCAGCAATTGAGCAGCTTCAAACCTTTGCCAACATCGCTAATATTCCAATGGATGTCGCTTATACACCAGAAGATATTGCAAGAATCATCCGAAAACATCAGGATAAAGACATAATTCTTATTGATACCGTTGGAAGAAATCAGAGACAAACTGAGCATATCTCTGAACTTGCAAAATTTATAAAGAGCGCTGATCCAGATGAAGTTCACTTGGTTTTAAGTGCAACATCAAGTTACAAAAATATGATAGATGTTTATAATAGATTTAAAGCCTTGGTGCCGAACCGATTGATATTTTCTAAAGTTGACGAGGCTGTTAGTTTAGGTTACATTCTTAATATCGCCTATAAAACTAAACTACCCCTTTCATATATCACGACGGGACAAAATGTTCCAGATGATATAGCTGTTGCTGAACCTAAAGTAGTAGCAAACTTAATTTATAAGGAAGTTTTGCTATGATAGCTGATCAAGCGGAAAAGTTAAGAAGTGTCGTTCGGGAAAAGATAGAAAAGCGAAGTGGCTTAGCTCATGTGATCGCCGTAGGAAGTGGGAAGGGAGGAAGTGGAAAAACGAATATAACTTTAAATCTTGGATTAATTCTGAGCAAAAATGGGAAAAAAGTTCTACTTTATGATGCGGATCTAAACCTCGCAAATATTGATATTTTGCTTGGAATTACACCTAAATTTAGATTCCTTGACTTTATTAACGGAGATGTTCAGATAAGAGACATCTTAATTGAGGTCAGAGAAAACCTGGTTCTTATACCTGCAAATTCTGGGGTTGTGAATTTCCCAAAGATCCCGGGCGAAAGGTTAATTCAAGTGCTTGATGAAATTTTAACACTTGAACGAAATTTTGATTTCATTCTCATAGATACTCCAGCTGGAATATCTGATGAAGTTATAAAACTTCTCGGTTATTCGGACGATTACATACTTGTCGTCACGCCCGAGCCAACCTCAATAATGGATGCATATGCAGTGATAAAACTTGTCTATTACCAAACTGGGAAAGCAAATGTTAAGTTAATTGTTAACAATGTTAATAACTCTATAAATCCAATTGAAATTGCAAATAGACTATCTCTCGTCGCAGAAAAATTCTTGGGTGTGAAAATAAATTACATCGGTTCAATTCCAAGTGATCCATTCATCCCAAAATCAGTAATGATGCAGAAACCATTTGTTGAAGCATTCCCGAGATCTGGGGCTTCAATTGCTCTGAATAAAATTGCAATGAATCTTTTATCCCTTGATAAAGTTAAAAAACAAAAATCATTTTGGGAGAGGTTTATAGAACTATGCGGGCTTTGATTCTACAAATTGGACTTCTTTTGTTTTTCGTTTCAATAATAACTCTCTGGTTGCAAGGGATAGATATAATAATTGCTGTTGCGAGATCGTTCGTTCTATTTGTCGCTGTAACTGGGCTCTTGTCTTTAGTTATGTATTTATTTGTCTTTCTGAAAAAGAGCGAGAAAAAAGAAGAAATTTCAACTCAAGAAGCATCAAAGAATTAAGAGCTTTAAAACTTTTACGGAGGGCTTAATATGTCCGTGAACTTTGCTAAAAGAGAACAAAATGAAACGGTTGAAAACCTTTTCGCAATATACAAAAAGACGCGTGATCCAGAAGTTAAGAAGAAGTTGATCACTCTTTATATTGATTTCGTTCGGGGCATTGTCAGAAAAATGGGCTTGAATTATTCTGGTGCATTGCTTGGTGAAGAAGATCTCGTTGATATCGGGATAATAGGTTTGAGCGATGCAATTGACAAGTTTGATCCAAAAATTGGTGTTAAGTTTGAAACATATGCTTATACGCGAATTAGGGGAAGCATAATTGATGAGATAAGAAAAATAGACAATCTTCCGAGATCGGTTAGAAATAAACTTGATCAAATAGACAAGGCAAGGATAAAAATTGAGAACAAAGTTGGAGATAGAGCAGGAGATTGGCTTGTTGCTGACGAAGCTGGGTTAACCATTGAGGAGTATAATCAAATCACAACGCTTGAGCATTCTTCTAAAAATGTATCTTTCAATTTAATGATAGGTGAGAACACGGAGCTCGGGGAAATGATAGAAAGCGATGATAAAAATCCAGAAGAAATTTTAATTGAAAATGAAATTAAACAGGCGATAGCGGATGAGTTGAAAAAGCTTTCGGAGAAAGAGCGTCTTGTCATGGTGCTTTACTATTATGAGGAATTGACATTTAGAGAAATTGCCGATGTTTTAAAGTTAAGTGAATCAAGAGTATCACAATTACATACGAGCGCATTGAGGAAAATTCGTGAATCTCTGAAAAGTAAATTTTCATTTTAAACTATGCCGAAGATAAAGCAAAAAATTCAAAACATACTTCAACTTGTTCCGTTTCCAGCGGTAGCGATGGAAGTCATTCGGCTTGTGGATAACCCCAAGACGAGCGCATCTAAGCTTGGTGAGGTAATATCGCAAGATCAGGCGCTTGCGGCAAAAGTTTTAAGAGTCGCAAACTCTCCATTTTATGGTTTCCCGAAGCAGATCTCAACAATTAATTTTGCGATAGTTGTTCTCGGATTTGAAACATTGAAGGAAATTGTTTTAAGTGTTTCGCTTACGAGCTCTCTTGCGAGTAAACTTGATGGTAGTTTTGAACTTGAAAAATTCTGGCGTCATTCGCTTCTCGTCGGGATAACAACAAAACATCTTGCCAAAGATTTCGGCTACAGGGTTTCTGGTGAAGCTTTTACAGCGGGGCTTTTGCACGATATCGGAATCCTTGTAATAGCACAGTATTTTAACAAGGAATTTCAACAAATAGCTCAACTTGGCAAGAGGAGAGAATTTCCCTTTGATCAAATTGAGAGAAGATTTTTGGATAATTCAACTCACTATGAGATCGGTTCGTGGCTTGCAGAGAGGTGGAATTTCCCAGATCAACTTGTTGAAGCAATAGCGTTCCATCACCAGCCACATTTAGCTCCAAAAAATCCAATTCTCCCAGCTCTAATTTATCTTGCTGAATATATATGTTTTAGATCAGGGATTTTAAACATTGAGTATGGTGACCACGATGAATCTTTCAATGAAAATCTTAATCCCGTACTTGAAATTTTAAAACTTGATATTAATTTCCTTAACGATGGCTTCTTTGAATTGTATAAATCTAAAGTTCAAACTGACTTTATCAAGAACCAAATTTTTTCCAATGAACTGTGATGCAAAAGAGAAATTTCGTGAAGTTAAATCCGGACATAATAGAAGAACTTATTCCACAAATTGAAAAGTTCATTGAATCACGGGAAGTATATATCAAAGCACTTGAAAAAACGATTGATCTTTTGAAAAGAGAAATTGACTTGAAGACGAGAACAAATACCGACTTCAAAGATTCAATTGATGAAATTCTCTTAATTCAGCGACTTTCAACAAAGATAAGCACCGCGCTAAACTACGAAGATATAATAACAGAATTGATAGAACTTACAAGACAGATAATACCTGTGATAGATTGCAATGTCTATGTATATGATGACGAAGCAAAAAATTTTAAAAAGCTCTCTGAACGAGGGGCAAACTATCTTGATGCGATAATGGAAACTTATGTTGAAGATGGGATAATTGACTATGTTTTGAGAGAAAAAAGAAGCATTGTCTTGCCGGATATAAACACGACGCTTGATGAATTTGATGAAAAAAATTTCGTTATAGTTCCTCTTGTATTGAGAAATGAGGGAATCGGCGTTTACTTGATCCATACCGATAAAAAACAAAAAGATTTCACAAACCAAATTTTGCTTCTGCTTTCAATTCTTGCGAATCAAACCGCTGTAGCTGTTGAAAACTCAAGAAACTACAATGCTCTTTTAAAAGCAAATGAAGAATTGAAGATAACGCAATCACAAATGATTCAAGCAGCTAAGCTCGCAGCGGTTGGCGAGCTTGCAGGCGGAATTGCACATGAGATTAATAATCCACTTCAGATCTTGCTTGGACATGTTCAACTTATGCAGCTTGGACGAGATCTGCCGAAGAGAATTGAAATTATAAAGGAACAAATTGAAAAGATATCCCAAATTACACGACGACTTTTGAACTTTTCAAGGAAAGTCCCCGAGGATTTTAAGTTTGAACTTGTTAATGTCAATTTCGCAATTCAGGAGATGCTCACGCTTGTTAGTTATCAGTTTAAATACAATGACATTGAATTGATCTTGAAACTTGATCCAGCTTTGCCTTTGATCTATGGTAATAAAGTTTATTTACAGCAGGTCTTTTTAAATTTGATGATAAATGCTAAGGATGCAATGCCTAATGGTGGGAAACTTATAATAGAAACTCTTTCTGAATGTGACAGGATAGTTATAAAGTTTACTGATACGGGCGTTGGGATACCACCAGAGATAAAAGAAAAGATATTTGAAGCATTTTTCACAACAAAAGGAAGCAAGGGAACTGGGCTTGGTCTCTCAATAAGTAGATGGATCATAAAAAAGCATAATGGCGAAATAAAAGTTGAAAGCGAGGTCGGGAAAGGTTCAACATTTACGATAACTTTGCCGTTAAATCCAGAGCAAGGTTTAAAATAAGTTTTAAATACACAACGAATTTGAAAATATAACTTGGATTGAAATGATGGAAAAACTGGATGTTTACTATCCGCTAATTTTAATCATAACTTTGACAACTACTTTTGTAGTTTTAGGTTTGTGGTTCATTTTTAAGTTTCTCAAAAAAATTGATGGTTCTCCAAGATTGGTTAAAGAAAAAGAAATTCCTACCGATAAAAAATTTGTGGATTATCTAATTGAAGAAAGTTTGTCGGAGGATCCAAAATATATTCCTCAATTTAATGAAAAATTTGAAGTTTATCAGGAAGATGTGAAGGAAGTTAGCAATGAAAAAGATAGTTCAGGCGAAAACGAGGTTTTGAAGCTTGCAAGAAAATATAATGTCGTGCAAGGTGAAGTTGAACTGCTTTTGAATTTAAGGTCAAGAATTAAGAAGGAGAACAACTATAATAAAATCTTGGAGGAGATTGAGAAAGGAGCGGATATTAAAAAAGTGGCCAAAAAACACAAAGTAGGGTGTGGTGAGATCTTGGTTATTTTAAGTTTAAAAAATAAAGAACGGCGCTCGCTATGGCAAACAAAAATGGAGTGAAAATATGATTAAAGGAATTTATGCTTCCGCAATTGGTATGATACCAAATAAATTGAAGATTGAAATCATCGCAAATAATCTTGCTAACATTGATACAACAGGCTTTAAGAAGGATGATATCTTCATAAGAATTCTTGAAAACGCCGTTCTTGATATTAATAAAAGCGGAGGAGATGAATTAAGCGGACTTTTGATAACGAAATATACAAGTTTTGAACAAGGAAATTTGAAACAAACTGGAAATCCGTTTGATCTTGCTTTAAATGGTAAAGGCTTTTTCGTTATTCAAACGCCAAATGGTTTGAGATACACAAGAAATGGAAGCTTCACAATCGCTGAGGATGGAACAATTGTTAACTCTAATGGTCACGCCTTAATTGGATCAAACGGGGCAATAAAATTTCCAGATATTACGAAGTTGGAAAATCTTGAGATAAAGATCACAAAAAATGGTGAAATTTATGTTGGGGATAGACTAATTGATAAAATAAGAGTTGTATGGTTTGAAGATTTGTCAAGATTGAAAAAGGAGGAATCAAATTATTTCTTTGTTGACGAAAGCTCAGGCGAAGTAGAATTGGCAAAGGAATTTGAAATTTTTCAGGGGTTCCTTGAGGGATCAAATGTAAATCCAATTGAGGAGATGGTAAAAATGATTGAGGCGAGCAGAATTTATGAGGCAAATTATAAAATGGTTCAACATCAGGATGAAACTCTTACAAAGATAAATGAAGCTGGAAAATTGTAAGGGAGGAAAAGTGCTTTATTTAACAAGTTACAAAAATGGTGAAAAGTTTTATTGTAGCATAAGGTTTTCTGGAGATGGTTTTGAGGTTCAAAGTTTATCCAATTCCTTTTGGAAAGCGTTGTTAATTTGCTTTGTTAAAGGTTTGATCTTTGAAATGAAATTAAAACTAAAAAAGATATTCAGGATATGGAAAGAGCACTGAGGACAGCGGCTTCTGGTATGTTTGCGCAACAAATTAACATTGATATTATTGCTCATAATCTCGCAAATGTTAATACGACTTCTTTTAAGCGAAGTAGGGCGGAATTTCAGGATTTGATGTATCAGATTCTTAAAGCTCCGTCTTCTTCATCGGCGCAAGATAGAGGCGTTGAAAATGTGTCAGAGATACAAGTTGGAACTGGTGTTCAAACAGTTGCAACTTTGAGAGATTTCAAGCAAGGCGATCTTCAACCAACCAATAATCCGCTTGATATTGCAATAAATGGTGAAGGTTTCTTTCAAGTGAGGAAAACAGATGGCACAATCGCTTACACACGAGATGGCTCTTTTAAACTTTCAAGAGATGGGCGACTTGTCAATTCGTCTGGATATGTGCTTGAACCTGAAATTATAATTCCAGAGACAGCAGTTGCAATAAGCATAAGCAGAGACGGAATAGTGGAAGTATTAAACGCAGGCGAGACGGAACCAATTGAAATTGGTAGAATTGAACTTGTAAGGTTTGTTAATCCGGCAGGATTGAGAAGCATTGGAAATAACCTTTATGTTGAAACTCAGGCATCTGGGCAACCGATTTTTGGAACGCCAGGTAGCGAAAGCTTTGGGGAACTAATGCAAGGTTATCTTGAAGCTTCAAATGTTGATATAGTTGAAGAAATGGTCAATATGATAATTGCTCAGCGTGCTTATGAAATTAACTCAAAGACGATAAAAACCGTTGAAGAAATGCTACAAATGGCAAACAATTTGAAACGATAAAAAATTAGTTTAAGTGTAAAGTGCTTTTGATAGTTATAAAAATCTATCTGATCATTTTGCTTCAAGCTCCAAGTTCTGGATTTAGCGAAAAGCTCAAAAACGAGATAGTGAACTATCTAACAAAAAAATTTTCAGATAGACAAGTTGAATATTTGGTTGAATTGAAAAGCAAATTTACAAATTTCGGAAATTTTGAGAATTGCGATGTTAAAGTTATTCAAGGTCCCGATGACTTCAGAGGATATCAAACATTTAAAGTCAAAGTTTCAGGCAAAGATGGTTCAAAGGAATTTTTTGTAAGTGCACTTTTGCGAACTTTTGAGAATGTCGTCGTTGCAAGAAGAGATCTAAATCGTGGTGAAGTCGTAGATTCAGGGAGAGTTTTTGATTTATTTTCGTTTGAAAGAATTGAGACAACTTTTTTGAAAGACGGTTATTTGTGCAGTGTTTCGGGAGTTTATGGTAAGAAGCTTAAAAAAGCGGTAAGAAGAGGAGAGATAGTTTTTGAAAGTTATTTTGATGTCTTACCTCTTGTGAAAGGCGGTGAAACAGTTCGTGTGATTGCGAAAGTGGGAAATGTCAAAGTTGAAACGATGGGAATTGCCAAGAGCGATGGACATTTGAATGAAATTATTATGGTTGTTAACCCGAGATCTGGAAAGTTATTCCCAGGTAAGGTCGTAAGGAAAGGTGTTGTTGCAGTTGAGATTGAAAATTAAAAGGTTATATAAAAATGTTTATACTCGTTTTTCTATTGGTGGCTTTGAGTTCTGTTAATTTATTTAGTCAGGAAGTGATACAGCGTTCGCTTTTTTCTGATCAAAAGGCGTTAAAGAAAGGTGATGTAATAACAGTAATAATAATTGAAGTTTCATCTGCCGAAAGCAAAGCTGAAAGAGATGCTTCAAGAGGTGGTTCTATAAACGGTTCTGTTTCAGGAAGCGGAGCGCTTGGATTTATACCTGAAAGTGGATTTTCAATATCAAGTGGAAATGAATTTAAAGGTCAGGGAGCAACCTCAGCAAGAGGAGCTGTTAAGGCTAAGCTTAGTGCAAGAGTTGTCGGAATTGATTCATCAGGTAATTTGATAATTGAGGGGAAAAGAAAGGTAAATGTTAATGGAGATGAACAGATAATCAAATTAAGAGGGATTGTAAGACCAAGCGATGTAAACTGGGATAATACGGTTTATTCGTATAACATCGCAGATGCAGAAATTGAGTTTACTGGAAAAGGAATGATTTACAGAAGTCAAAATCCAAGTTGGATCACGCGATTTTTGCATTGGTTGTTTTAAATAGGTAAAAATTAAATTTTTCGGCGTATATGAGAGCGCTAATTTTAGTTTTTCTTATCTTTCAAAGTTTGAGCTTCGGAACGAGAATAAAAGATATTGCTTATATCAAAGGTTCAGGAGGTTATCAAGTTATTGGTTATGGACTCGTGGTTGGATTAAATGGGACGGGCGATTCAAGAAGGGCGAGCTTTACAATTCAATCTGTTGTAAGTATGTTGAGAAGATTTGGTATAACTGTTACAGATGAAAATTTGAGAACCAGAAATGTTGCAGCGGTGATGGTTACCGCGACAATACCATCTTTTGCAAAGGAAGGAACAACAGTTGATGTAATTGTTTCTTCAATTGGTGATGCAACAAGTCTGCATGGTGGAAGTTTGCTTATGACTCCTTTGATTGGTCAAGATGGTTTGGTATATGCTGTCGCTCAAGGTCCTCTTTCAGTAGGTGGTTTTGATGTGAGAACAGCGACTGGAACAGAATACAGAAGAAATATCACGACAACAGGGCGAATTCCGAATGGTGCGATAGTTGAAAGAGCCGTTTCCACAGGTTTCTTTAAGTCAAATTATAAAATTGAGATAGTCCTTCGCCAACCTGATTTCACAACTGCGAAAAGGATCGCTGATGCTGTGAACTCAAAATTTAACTCAAGCATAGCTTTTGCAGTTGATGCCTCCGAAGTTGTGGTTAATGTTCCAGATGAATTTAAAGCAGATGATAAAATCGTTGATTTCATTTCTCAAATTGAGAGCATAGAAATTAAACCTGATGCAATTGCGAAAGTTGTGATAAATGAAAGAACAGGAACGATAGTCGTTGGTGAGAATGTCACAATTTCACCAGTTGCTATCTCACATGGGGCGATTCATATAGAAATTCAAGCAGTTCCTGTCATCTCACAACCTGCCCCATTTTCTCGTGGTCAAACAGTTGTAACGCAATTAACGACAATAAATGTCTATCAAGATTCAACAATTGTAACAGCAATTGAAGGAGCAGCAACTGTGCAAGACATCGCAAGGGCTTTGAATGCTCTGAAAGTTTTGCCGAGAGATATAATTGCTATATTCCAAGCGCTCAAGGAAGCTGGGGCTTTAAAGGCTGAATTGATAATTATGTAGGGTTAAGGATATGAAAGTTGAAGTGAAAAGCATTCATAAATTATCAAATATAAATGTAAACCAAAACGACATAAGGAAAGCGAAGTTAAGAGAAGCAGCTGAGAGTTTTGAGGCAGTTTTTTTGAATTTTATGCTTAGGTCAATGTTAAAAGTTTTTTCGGATAAAGAAAACTCTATTTTTGATGGTGACAATTTTGGGGGAGATGTGCTTGATGGTATTTTCTATCTTGAAATTTCAAAGCATATCGCAAAGAATGGGAAATTCGGGATAGCGGAGTTAATATATGATCACTTTTCAAAAATGGATTCGGTTGACTTTAAAATAAATCAGCCAGAAGAAAATAAAAAAATTGAAATTAAGCGGGAAAATAACAAGGTTGAATTTGAAAACAAGCAAAAGAAGAAACTGATCAATAGATATGGGGAATCTTTAATAGATAAGATAAACAGGTTCAGCGACCTAATTAAGAAAGCATCTAAGGAATTGGATGTCCCAGAAGAGTTGATAAAAGCAGTAATAGCCGTTGAATCAGCTGGAAATGTCTTTGCTGTTTCACCTAAAGGAGCAAAAGGGTTGATGCAGCTTATGGACTCTACTGCTGAGTTTGTTGGTGTGAAGAACATTTGGCATCCTGCCGAAAATATATATGGTGGCGTTAAATATCTGCGCCATCTTCTTGAAAAATTCAATGGAGATGTAAAATTAGCTTTAGCTGGATACAACGCCGGACCCGAAAATGTTGAGAAATACAGAGGAATTCCGCCATTCCCAGAAACAATTGAATATGTTAGCAAAGTGATGAGATATATGAAAATTTTTGAACAAAATAAAAATTTGAGTTCTAATGAAGAGTGAAGAAATCAAGTCGTTGTTATTTGAGTTTAGAGAAAAGTTAAAACTTCTTAAATCAATCCTAATTCAAAAGCAGACAGCGATACTTGAATTTGATTACGAAATGCTTGAGGATATCATTGAAAGTGAGGAACTTTTGCTTAAGGAGATCGCATCAATTCGTGGAAAATTTGATTTTAGCGGTGATACTTTAAAGGTATTTATTGAAACCGATGTCCAATTAAAATCTTTGAGAGATGAGGTTGATCAAGAAATTGAAATTATCAAAAGATTGAACAACGAGGTGAGATATTTAATTACTCATTCTCTTCTCTTCGTGAGAAAGCTGCTTGATTTATATCATGGGCAAAATAAAATAAACACAAGGATCTGAAAAATGGCTGGTCTATTTGGTATAATTGAGACGGCAAAGAAAGCAATACATTCATCAAGAACGGGAATGGAGGTGACAAGCCACAATGTTTCAAATGTCAATACCCCCGGTTATACAAGGCAAAGAGTTAATTTGACATCAACGGATGCGCTAAGTTCAAATAGTGGGATGATAAATGCAGGCGTTAAAATTACTGGGATAAAACAAATACGCAATGAGTTTATTGAAGGGGAAATAAGAAGAGTTTCAAATTTGCTTAGTAGTTATTCGGCTGAAAAGGAAATTCTTACTCGTATTGAATCGCTATTGAATGAACCAAGTGATGTAGGGCTCGGACAGTTATTGGAAAATTTTTTTAATGCGTTTGACGATCTTTCAAAGAACCCAGAAGATAGATCTATAAGGGTTTCAGTTGCGCAAACCGGAAGGGCACTTGCACAGAGGTTTAATGATATTTTCTATGGCTTGCTCGGAATAAAAAAGGATATAATTGCTGATCTTGAGGCAAAGATTAAAAATATAAATCAAATAATTGAGGATCTTGGAAAATTGAATCAATCTGCAATAAATCAACATAATTCTGGTTTTGAGACGAATGATGTTAGGGATAAAATAAATCAAAAATTAAAGGAACTTTCAAACCTGGCTGACATTGTCGTTTCCTATGATGAATCTGGAAGCGTGAGAGTAAGCATAGGTGGTGTCACGGTTGTGGAAAGAAATTTTGTGCAAGCTATTGATTTAAAATTTAGCGATGGGGTTGTGAAAATCGTATCTACTCAAACTGAGAGCGAGCTAAGGTTAAATTCGGGTGAAGTTTTTGTGTTGCAAAACATGTTCAATAGACAGGTTCCAGAGATAATTCAAAGATTTGATGAACTTGCTAAAAACTTGAGCAAGAAAGTAAATGAAATTCACAAGGTCGGATATTCAATTGATGGAACGACGGGGCTTGATTTTTTTGTTGGAACAAGCATCGGAAGCATTCAAGTTAATAAGATCATAATAGACAATCCATTGAAAATTTCTGCATCAATAAATAAAGATGCTGGAAACAATCAAGTCGCTCTCGCAATTTCTGCATTGAGAAATGATGGGCAAATTTCCGGGGTTTACAATTCAATCGTAAGTGACATTGGATTAAAAGCAAAGATAAGTTCAGATAACGAGAATTTACATCGTATGATTTTAAAGCAGCTTGAAACCCAGAGAGACGCATTTTCTGGAGTGTCAATTGATGAAGAGATGCTTAATATGATAAAGTTTCAGAAGATGTTTGAAGCATCTGCTAAAGTCATACAGACGGTTAATGAAATGATTGACACCATTCTTTCAATGGTAAGATAAAAAATAAAATTTGAGCCACTATGAGAATCACTGAGCTAGCGGTTATAAAAAATTTAATTGAAAACATAAATGGAGCAAGGGAAAGGATTATCAGAACTCAGCTAAAAATCGCAACTGGGAAAAATGTAAATGTGGTTTCTGATAATCCGTATATCGCAAACTCAATAATGAATTTGCGTAGCATGATAAATAGAAATGAACAATTTCAGAAAAATATAAGTGATGCGATTGATTTTTTAACCGCGACCGCTGATGCGCTTGATAACTTCATAGATACATTGATTGATATTAAATCTCTTCTTGTTGAAATTTCAAATTCAGCTCGTCAACCGGATTATAACACATATGCATCCAGATTGAACGAACTTTTTGGTCAATTACTTGATTCTGTGAACACAAAATTTAGAGAAAAATATATTTTCAACGGGACGAAGACAAATGTCAAGCCCTTTGAGTATTTTGAAAGCACGGATTTTTTGAATGTTGATTTATCAGATGAAGCGATAAAGTTTGAGGTTAACTATGGAGTTTATGAAAAGATCAATTTCACTGTTTCAGAACTATTTGGAGGACGAGAGATCTTTGATTTGGTGCTTCAGATCAAAAATTCACTTAAAAGCCAGAAAAAACCCGATGATTCAGTTTTACAGAGATTCAATGAGCTTTTTGACTTCATAGTAAGTCAAGCGTCAAGCGTTGGAGCTGTAATGAATAGATTTAGATTGTTGCAAAAGCAAATTGAAAAGCAAAACATAATTTTGAAAGAACTCTTATCCATACGTCAGGACGCGGATATGGCACAACAGGCAATAGATTTACAGAGGGATCAATTAATTCTTGAATCAGCTTATGCGATCGCTGGAAAAATAGTCCCTAAAACAATAATTGATTATCTCCGATGAAAAATAACTCAACATTTGAATTTGGAACTATTGGTGGACTTATACTTGGTGTCTTGTCAATTTTTGGATCGTTTTTACTTGAAGGTGGAACTCTTGGGGCTTTGATTTTAATTCCAGCGATGTTAATTGTTTTCGGTGGAACGATAGCGACGGCGATGATTGGAGCTCCAGCTAAGGTATTTTTCAAGATTCCAAGTTTTATTAAACTTGCCCTTGTTCCCCCCAAATTTAACATAGTTGATACAATTGAAACAATCGTAAATTATGCTATCATAGCAAGAAAAGATGGCATTCTTGCTCTTGAAAAAGAAGTTAATAATGTATCACATCCATTTTTGAAAAAGATGTTGCGTCTTGCTATTGATGGAACGGATCCTGAAACAATCCGTGAGATTGCGGATATTGAAATTAATTATATAACAGAGCGACATATGACAAATGCTATGATTTTTCAAAAAATGGGAGGATATGCACCTACGATGGGAATAATTGGAACAGTTATGGGTTTAATTTCAACGCTTGCTAATGCAGGTGGTGATCCGAACGAGTTAATTCGGCACATAGCAAGTGCTTTTATAGCAACGCTTTGGGGGGTATTCACAGCAAATTTAATTTGGCTTCCGATTTCAGACCGACTAAAATCAATACATGCAGAGGAAAAAATTTTGCTTGAAATTATTGTGGAAGGTGTTCTGGCAATTCAGGCTGGTGAAGTTCCAACGATAATAAAGACAAAACTTTATTCTATGTTTCCAATAAGTGAACAAGCAATAGAAAGTTAAATTATGGCAAGAAGAAAGAAAACACATCATGAAGAGCATGAAAATCTTGAAAGATGGCTCATAACTTACGCTGATCTTATAACTCTTCTGCTTGGGCTTTTTGTTGTTTTGTATTCAATGTCGCAAATTGATTTAAATAAATATCAACAGTGGATTTCAGCTTTTAGTCAACTCTTCGGTGGAGGTGGAGTTTTATCCGGGGGAAAGGGTGTTCTTGTGACACCAATGCCTCCAAGCTCGGCCACAGATGGAAGCACGACGCAAACATCGCAAAAGAAACTTGAAGTTCAAATAAACGCAATTTTAAGTTCAAACATTCAATCAAAAAAAGTTATAGTAACCACATCTCCAGAGGGTTTAACTATTCATCTTCTTGAAAGGTTACTTTTTGAATCTGGGAGCGCAGATTTAAAACCAGAAGCGATGACAGTTCTTGATACGCTTGCTGAAATATTAAAGTTTTTGCCAAATAAAATTAGGATTGAGGGACATACAGATAATAGGCCAATTCGTAGCGCGAGATTTCCATCAAACTGGCATCTTTCGGTTGAAAGAGCGTTAAATACTGCGTATTATTTGATAAACAAGGGCGTCAGCCCCGAGAGAATTTCAATCGCTGGATATTCGGAATACAGACCGATTGCGCCAAATGATACGGAAGAAAACAGAGCAAAGAATAGAAGGGTTGATATAGTCATAATCTCATCACAAAACGGGGTGTTAGGAAGAATTTCAAATCAAATTTTGGAACAGTGATGAAGATAAAAAATTCCCAGTTCGGAGAAATTGAATTTGATGAACAAATAATAATACCGTTTCCAGAAGGCATAATAGGATTTGAGGATTTGAAAAGATTTATTATAATAGAAGATGAAGACTGCAAACCTTTTAGATGGTTAATTTCAGTTGATGAACCAGAGATTGGATTTGCGGTCCTTGAGCCATCTCTTCTGATTGAAGATTATTATCTTCGTTCAGGTTTTGATCCTAATGTTTATGTTCTTTTTGTTATAGCGACATTAAGTAAGGATATTTCAAAGATAACTGTTAACTTAAAGGCTCCAGTTGTTATTGACAAAACCAGAAACCTTGGAAGGCAAGTTATACTTGAAAATTCTGAATTTGAAATATCACATCATTTGTTTATGTGAAAAGATGAAAAATTTACAAAGGAACTTAAAATGCTTGTGCTTTCAAGGAAAAGCGGTGAATCAATTGTGATACAAAATAATATAAAAATAACTGTGCTTGAAATTTCTGGCAATCAAGTAAAGCTTGGTTTTGAAGCGCCGGATTATGTGCCAATTTATCGTGAGGAGATTTATCTGAAAGTTGCAAATGAGAACAAGTTAGCTTCTGAAATTGTTCGCGATTCGCTTAAAAGTTTCGCAAAGAAATTTAAAAAATAAACTATTTTGATGCACATAGATAAACGACGGGCTCATCACCTTCAACTTTTGCCCAGTGTACTGTTCCAGCAGGAAGATCAAGCCGATCACCGGGACCTAGGACGAATTCCTCATTTCCAACCCCATATCTCATTTTACCACTCACGACCCATCTAATCTCATCAAATGGATGAGAATGATTTCCGTAATATGTCCCGGGTTCATCAGTCCAGATATGAGGGCGCGTTCCCTCCGAGATAAGTATTTTTTCAAGTTCTTCAACTGTCGGTTTATTTTGTTTGTCCCATCTTGTTATCTTCATAGCAAGCATCGTTATTTTATTTCTTTTCTTTAGGGGGTGCAATTTTTAGTTTGAGATCATTGATCTTTCTTTCAATTTTATAGTTTAAAGTTTCATCTTTTGATGCTAAAAGTATTTTGTTAAGCTCAGAAATCGCTTCTCCGTAAAGTTGAAGTTTTTCAAGGGATGACGCGACTATGATTCTTAGTTCAATGTTATCTTTTAATTCATCAAACTTTGACATCAAATTCTTTGCCCTTATTGCTGCGGTTTCGTAGAACCCATTTTCAAACAAAGCCCTAACCCCGCTAACCCAAAAATCTATCAGGTTCCATCCAGATTTTAATTTTATTCCACCCTTTTCCATACCTGTTCCATAAACGCCAGTTGATCTTGCATTTTGTTTTTCTTTTTGTGTGTTTGGGACAGATTTAATTTCTTCAAAGGCGAGCTGAAGCAAAAGTTCCTCTTTAGTTAAGCGTCTTAAATCAATAATGTTTATAATTATGCCACCACTTGACTTAAAGTATGTTTTATTATTTCCATCAATTTCAACATAACCATTTTTATCAAGTAATATCGTATCCCCAGGGCGAAGAGTGTCGCCAAGTGAAAGTTTATCCCATTGTTCTTTTAGCCCATGTCTTACTCGTGCTTCGCCATATAATTTTTTTACTTTGTAGATTTGATTCTCATCGGAAGCTGAGATTGAGAAAAATAACAATGTTAAAATTAAAACTTTCAATATCATTTCCAGAACCCGAATTTAATTTTGAATATGGATAATCCTTGCTTTTCCCCTTGCATGTCCAAGATTAAGCTCAAAATCGTTAAAAAATTGTTCGGCTCCGATTTCCCAAGCTTTATCAAATCCATTGCGAACAAGGGTTGTCTCAACAGGTATCCAAATAGTTTCAATTCCGTTTTTATTTTTCATAACGATGTACTTTTTCTCGTTATCTGTTAAATTAACTGCATACTTCTTCTCAATTCCTGAATCAAATAGAAGATACACATGAGATTCATTCGTTTTCCTCATTGCTTTTACATCAACAAAAGCAACATCAATCCCAGCTGAACCAAGCATTGAAGCATAAAGAACAACGAGATCATCACAATCGCCCCCGTGGAGTTTCAAAGTTTCACCTGGATACTGAACTCTATCAACACTTACACTTGGATCATTTACATAAGTTATAATTTTTGAAAGTTCATCAAATATAAACTTTGCCTGATAAAATTTTCTAAAAATTGGATCTACTTTTTCAAGTGTATCTTTTCGCTCCCAAATTATTCTTCTCGTCAGTGATAAGATTTCTGGTTCATCAAATCTTAAGAAAAATTTCAAATCTTCAACATTTCCGTTCCAGTCATTTTTACCGCGAAGGGTAATTTTAACTCTTTTTATCTCATCAGGCATATTTATATGTGATTTAACGCTAAAGGTAATAAAGGACTTGGTTCGCTCCTTTATCTCTGGTTTCCCGAGTCCAATTGAGGTAAGAATGGGGATCTTTTTTATCTCATGTGGTTTTAGATGAATCTCTTCTGGGTCAGCTTCAACGGTAACGAAATGAGAATTAACCTCAATTTTTGCGTTCACAGTTTTATCGGAGATATTTTCAATTTCAAGATATCCAATTTTTTTCTTCTCTAACTCATCAAGTAAATGCGGGAAAATTTCGTCCTGAATTGTTACGCTTTTGATGCGCAGTGTTTTTTCATGCCACTGGCTCATATCTATTGAAACGGAAAATAGCAGTCTATCTCTTATAAATTTATTAAATTCAATATCGCGAAGAGGCGAAGCAAATATTTCTTCTTGCGTTAATTTACCATCGCTCCATATTGGGGATGTATTTTTAAAGTAGGCAATGTCAAGTTGCAGTGGCCCGATTCTAAATCCAACTCCGGATGAAATAGCATTTAAAGTTCCTTTTTCTAAAAAAACTCCAGATCTTAAAAATAAATTTCTAACGGCTTCAATCTCAACTCCCGATGAAACAGCACCGATAGAGGAAATTTCAAAGCCCACTTTGAAATTTTTTAAATTAATCCCTGCGGAAATTTTAGCCCTATATTTGCTTTGGATTTCAAGATTTTTAAACTTGTCTGGGAATCCACGATCAAATTTTGAAGATAAATTTTCAATCAAAAAAGCAAATGAAATTTGTGGAGTTGGTTCGTAAAGCATGGAAACCTTTGAATTTAAAAAAGAAGATTTATAATGCTCTGTTGCAATACCGACAAATGGGAGAGAATCGGTGAATTGAACTTTGTAAACGGTTTCTGATAAACTTTGCGATATGAATTGGGTTGATAAACCAACTGAGATTTTATCTAAAGGTTTAAAAGCATACATCAGGGCATAATTTAATGAATAAGTTATCTTTTGCTGGGATTCGGCTTTTATAATTGAATTTCCTGTGTTTATTGATAGGGTTGATGGAAAAATTAATTCAAGAACAGCACCCGGTGAATAAATGAAACCTATACTATGTAAATGGTTCAATCGTTTTGCTATACCAAGCGAGTACATTTTAATTCCTGAATAGTTTGAATAATAACCTGTTAATCCAATGTTCCAATCGTAAATCCTTATTAAACCCGCTGGATTTAGCAATGATGATAATACAGAATTTACAAATGGCGAAAATCCAGCGGTCGCAGTTGCTTGCGATGATGTAAAGTTCTGTGCCACAGCCAGATTGAGCGCTGTGAAAAATAAAATAAGGCGCAGTTTCATCTGAACTTGACTTTAAAATAAAGTGTTGAGGATGTAAAACTCATTATATTCTCGGGAAATCCTGGAATGTTTATATTTCTTTTACGCCCTTGAACTATGCTGAATATGAGATAGCTCTGTCTGTATTCGTTTGGTATAAGATTTACGATGCTTGAATCAATTTTAATTTTTTGAGTGAATAAGTTTTTGAACTTCAAAATCATTATCGGTTTTATAATAGATTCATTTTCCTGATATAATGGCACACTTACGATGATATCCAGGGAATCGGCTCTTGATTTAAGCTTAAGTTTCAAACCTTTCCCAGCATGCTCCGGTAAACCTTCAAGTTCCTTTTTATCAGGTGTTTCAAGTTCAAAGACTCGTTCTGAGCCTGATTTATCAATGATTTTAAATCTGTGTTTTGCGGAATGTTTAAAATTAAAGTTGACCATCTTAAGTTTGTATTCAATACCATAACTTGTGTCCATCCAACCATGATAATGTGAAGGTGTTCTTATTTTTCTTATTGATTTTTCAAGTTTTGTGTTTTCAACATAAATGTCTCCAATGTCAAGACCTCTTCTTTCACGCCAGCGTCCCATGTTTATGGGTGGTGAGTTTATATCGCGAAAGAGAGCATATGCGAAAGTTGTGTCATATTTATTTCCAAGGTCATCTATAAATTGGGAGTAGCTTAACATAATTAAACTGGGTGGACGCATAGTCTCAGAAGTTAAAAGACCTGTTTGCGCTGGATTTAAAAACTCAACGATTGATTCTGTTTCGTCAAGATATACAACTTCAACTTTAAAGTTTTCTTCCTCGGGCGGTGTTATTATTATAGAATCCTTTCCACATCCGAACAAGACAATTAGAGAAACTATGTAATGAAATGGAAATTTTTTCATTGGTTTTAATATTGTTGTTTTTCTTACTTTAAATTAAAAAGTATAAATTAAAAAAGTGCAAAGCCCAGCTTAAGCTGAGCTTCACACCGATAAGCTGCGCCCTCAGCGCTCAATCTGGTTTGCCATCTCTATTTCTATCCTTGCCACCTCGCGATTTGCTTTTTAATGAGTGAACAATGTTTGCTATTATCTTGCCGTGGTTGCCAGGGTCGCTTGGATCAAGGATTCTTCCTGTAAATGGATCAATAAACCATGAAGTTAAATCAAAAATAAGAACATACGGTATATTTCTGTCGGTTTCCGTAATTGTGAAATTACCTTTAATTTTGAACTCTATATTAACTTTGCCAGTTGTGAAGATAAAATCTTTCCAAGCACCACTTTGATAAATTTTCCCTTTAACATAAATACTCTTTCCAAGGAATGAGTCGGGTATTGCAGGATTTACTTGTAAATCATATGGAACAATTGCGTGCACTTTAAATTTTATACCATTATAGTTCCCTGGTGGTAAACTATCAATACCAATCGGTGTTGGCTCGTTGTTTCGCAATCTTACAAAAAATGGTCCTTTAAATCTTATAGTTGGGTCATTATCAATTCGTCTCATTTTCTCGCGAAGTCTATTCATATCTTGATCATCCCAGAGAGAATCTTCCTTAACAGTATCAATGTTTTGTTTAAATTGTATCCAACGAAGGACAATTATGGCAAAGTCAATCTTGATTGAATCAACCTGCTCAAATCCCTTAGCAAAAGTTATAGCGCCTGTTGTTTCTCCTTTTAGAGTAAGTTCAACTGGGACGGAACTTGTTGCTGATGGTTCAGTTCCTTTTGTGCAGCCATTGATTGAAATTGCGAAGATAATCAAGGTAAGGGTAAATAATTTTTTCAACATGGCAATTTGCAAACTTTGTTTTTAAAGTTCTCACAAAATAATTAAAACAATTAATATGCCAGTTGCACAATAGAGCAAACTGATTATTTTTCAATTACTATTTCAGAATCTAAATGCTTGGTTTGATTTTGAATTTGCTGGGTTTAAAAATTCCCATCATTTATCCCCAATTTCTCAGTGGTGATTTCCCCCTTTTTAAATCTCATAGCGAATTCCTCAAGATAAAAATGGTATCTGGCAGGTAAGTTTTTGTATTTTAACCTAATTATAGATCTAATTTCCTCTTCTGATTTACAGTTGGCTATGTTTTCAATAAAGTTATGTATATAATCAGCGATTTTCTTTTTAAGTCTTTCTAATGCCTCGGGGTCATTTCCGGTGATTTTTAATGATGCTTTATTTATGTCAAATTTGGATTCATATAAATTCTTGAAGCAGAGTCCGCGAAGGTATTCTCCAACAGTTCCTCTGTTTAGTCCAAGTTCATTTGCGGTTTCGGAGATAGAGCTGTGAGAAAATTTTTTCTCGCGAAGCAATGTTAAAATTTCTTCTTCTATATCTATTTTACCTTTTGCTGACTTTGCAATTTCCTCTGGTAGATCTTTAAGTTGAATTAATTTTCTTCCTTCAGATTTTGCAAATATAATTGCTCTTTTTACTGCATTTTCAAGTTGTCTTACATTTCCTGGCCATTCGTAATTTAAAAACGCAATCATTACAGCTGAGGAAAACTTCATATCATTTGCTTTAAATTTTTTTAAAAAATGTTCAGCGAGGAATCTTATGTCTTCCTTTCTCTCGCGTAGCGGAGGAATATGAATTCTTACAACATTTAATCTGTAGTAAAGATCTTCTCTGAAGTTTCCTTCTCTTAGTGCTTTTTCAATATCGCGATTTGTTGCTGCAATAATTCTAACATTAACCTTTAAAGTTTCAACTCCACCGATCCTATTAAATTCCCCGGATTGAATGATTCTTAGGATCTTTGCTTGAAATGATTCGGTTGTTTCAGCGATTTCGTCTAAAAATATCGTTCCACCGTCAGCTATTTCAAATAAACCTTTTTTTCTTTGAACTGCCCCTGTAAAAGCTCCCTTTTCGTGCCCGAAAAGTTCACTTTCAAGTAGTGTTTCTGGAATGGCAGAGCAATTTATAGTGATAAATTTTTTATCTTTTCGTTCGCTCAACTTATGTATCGCCATTGCTACAAGCTCTTTTCCAACGCCGTTTTCTCCAGTTATCAAAACTGGAACATCTGATGGAGCAACTTTTTTGATAATTGAAATTATTTCTTCCATTTTTCCACCTTTTGAAAAAACTATCCCCTCAAATTCATCCTTCTCTGTTTCGTCAGTGAGGTTGAATTCAGATAAATCTTCAAATTTTGATGTTAATTCTTTCATTTCGCTATAAGTTTTTTCAAGATTCTTAATAGCCTCATTGCGTTCAGCAGCGATTTTCAAATTTTCAATTTGTTCTTGCAGATCAATTATTTTTAACTCCTTCTCTTTGATCATATCCTCAATTTTCCTTTTCTCTTCATTAAATTTGATCATTTTTTGTCGTTCAATTTCAAAGTTATAAATGACACCTGCGAACAACGAGAATAATCCCGCAAAAATGGGATAAATAGGAACCGAAATGCCAAGTTTAAATAAGAAAAGCAAAACAAGCAATAAAGCAGAAATTACAGCGGATTGAAATAGCAAAATTCTGAAAACAGTTGAGATATGTTCAAGTGAAAGCAGATGTAATATCAATAAGGAGAAAAGCAAAGATATGGCAAAATTTAAAATCAGAGTGGTTTCAGTTAAAAATTTTTTCTGAACAATTGTATTAAGCGCCATAATATGAAGTCCGGTGGTTGGAAATTTATCTTGGAATGGAGTTTTTATAGTTTGTCCAAGTGCTTCGCTGTAAATGCCAATGAATACAATTTTATCTTTAAAATTATCCAAATCAATTTCAGGTTCAATTCCAGATTTGATCGCGTCGTAAGATTTTATGAAATCAAGAATTGAATACATTTTTAAAGCATCTGTCCCACCAGTGTAATTTATCAACATTGTTCCGTTTTTTAGAGGTATCTTAACATCGCCAAGGATGATTGAACTTTCAAAAACTTTTATTGAATCCCGAGGAATGCCGTAATATGTCCGTGCGAGCTCGAGAGAGATAGAAGGCAAATATAAATCTTGAGCAACTTGAACAAGCAAGGGGATTTCATAACGAGAATCATTTTGAATATAATTTAAGTGTCCTAATCCTGCACAGCTCTTAAGAAGCTCATCAAATGGAAGTCGGAAATTTGTACCTTTGTGGAAATTTAAGCTTTGAACATTAGACTTTATCAAAAATTTTTTAAGTGATTCTGGGAAATGAATCTCATTGTGGTTTGATCTCTCAAGGTTTGTAAAACTCCCACCAAGATAAACTCTATTTGAATTTTTCACAATCAATACAAGAAGGTTGTCCCTCTCAGGATAATCTGGGTTTTTATCAGTTAGCAATATATCAAGCATGATCGCCTTGACATTTAATTGAGTAAGTAGGTCGATTAAGAGTGCATAGTATGTTCTTTTCAGTGGATAGCCGCCAAGCGAATGAATTGCATTATCATCAATGTAGAGAAATACGAGCGAGGTATCAACATGTTGTTGCCCACGAAATTTAAATTTCAATTCGTTAAAAAATGAATCCAAAGTATCAAATATCGGGATCCTCATAAGCTCAATTGTGAGAGTCATTAAAGAAACCGATAATGCGATAATGAGTTTATGTTTGGCTTTCATCGTTAGTTTTGAGTATCTTAACGGATCTTGAATTTTAATTTAAAAAGCACTTTTTAGTTTTTCAAGGTAAGATAGCTTGGAAATATGAACTTTGTTTTTAAATGCTCATTTTGTAAATTTAAATCAAAATCACCATCAAAAATCAATGAATTCTCGCAAGGATGAGTGAAAACAGGAAAATTTACATAGAAACATATGGATGTCAGATGAATTTCGCAGATTCTGAGATCGTTCTCGGGATCATGAAAAAACATGGCTATACGCTTACAGATGACGCTTCAAAAGCGGATGTGATACTTGTAAATACTTGCAGTGTAAGAGAACACGCTGAGCAAAGGGTTATAGGAAGGTTGAGTTCCTTTTTAAGATACAAAAGAAAAAATCCTAACCTTGTCATTGGGGTTCTCGGGTGCATGGCGGAAAGATTGAAGAAAAAACTTATAGAAGAAGAAAATCTCGCTGATATAGTTGTCGGTCCAGACGAATATAGGAAACTACCACAACTTGTGAACGATGCTTTCTTTGGGCATAAGGGGATCGCTGTAAAATTATCAAGAGTTGAAACATATGACGATATAACTCCTTTAAGGACAGATGGGATAAGCGCGTGGATTACAGTCATGAGAGGGTGTGATAAATTCTGCACATTTTGCGTTGTTCCGTTTACAAGGGGGAGGGAAAGAAGCAGACCACTTGAAAGTATAGTCAAGGAAGTTGAGATGCTCTCTGCACAGGGATATAAAGAAGTCACATTGCTTGGTCAAAATGTTAATTCTTATCGTGATGGAAATTATGATTTTGCGGACTTGCTTTCGGCTGTTGCTCAAGTTGATAGAAATATGAGAATTAGATTTGTAACATCACATCCGAAAGATATGTCTGATAAATTGATTCAAACAATAGCTGAACATCCAAACATCTGCAATTACATTCATCTTCCTGTGCAATCTGGCTCTGATAGAATTCTTGAGTTAATGAACAGAACTTATGATAGAAAACATTATTTGAACCTCGTTAAAAAAATAAGGGATATGATCCCCGGAGTTAGTCTGTCAACCGATATAATTGCTGGATTCCCAACGGAGACGGAAGAAGATCACAAGATGACATTGAGTTTGCTTGAGGAAGTCAGATTTGATGGCGCATTTATGTTCAAGTATTCTCCACGGGAAGGGACCAAGGCATATGAAATGGGTGACGATGTTCCTGATGAAGTAAAAATAAGAAGGTTAAACGAGATAATAGAACTTCAGCAGAAAATTTCATATGAAATTAATCAAGGTTTGATAGGAACTGATGTTGAAGTTTTGGTTGAAGGCGAGAGCAAACGTTCTTCTGACCAATGGATGGGGAGAACTGATACTAACAAAGTTGTTATCTTCCCGAAGATCAAGGAAATAAAACCAGGGGATTATATCATTGTTCGTATAAATAGAGCAACTTCTGCAACTTTATTTGGTGATATAGTTAAAATCCTTCATGAAAAAAACAATTCTGAAAATATCCCTGCTTCTGTTAATTAATTACGCTTTTGCGCAAGAGGTTGATATAAGTAGATACCTTTATCTTTTAAGGCTCGGAGATATTGAAAGCGTTAGAAACGCTGTTGATAGTTTAAAGAAGATTTATCCGAATTCGGTTAATTTGAGATATCTTGAAGCGAACTTAATGCAAGATGGGGAACAAGCACTAAAAGTTTACTACGACATCGCTTTAACTCATCCAGATAATGAATATTCTGATGATGCGCTTTTGAGGGTTTTTCAGTTTTATTATGCCAAGGGTGAATACGAACAGGCAAAGAAGGAACTTGAGAGATTGAAGAAACTTTATCCGTCATCTCCATATGCGGGAATAAAAGTTCGTTTTCCAGAGGTTTCAGCAACTTCAATAGATGATAAATCAGGTAAGAAGCCTTCTGAATCAAAAGTTGATTGCAATTATTCATTGCAAGTTGGGGCTTTTCTGGATAGGAAAAACGCAGAAAGGGAACGGGAATTTTTTGAAAGCAGGGGATATGGGGTGGAAGTTCATACAAAATTTAAAGATGGGAAACAGTTTTTCGTTGTATGGGTTGGATGTTTTTATGATAGAGAAGAAGCTGACGCTGTGAAAAGAGATATTAAAAGAAGGTTTGGTAAAGAAAGTTTTATCATTTCAACGCTGGAGTTGAGATGAAAATTACAATTTTTGGAAGCGCGTCTGGAATACCTGAGAAGGGCAGAGTTCATACTTGTATTGGAGTTGAAGTTAAAGAAAAAATGATTTTGCTTGATATTGGCGAAGGCGCTGTCTCATCAATCGCTGGTGATGGAATTAATGTTGATAAAATTGAAAAGGTTTTTATTTCACACATGCACGCTGATCATTTCATAGGATTGCCGATGTTACTTCAGTATTTGAAATTGAAAGAAAGAAAAAAATCACTTGAGATTTATCTTCCGGAAAAACACATTGAAGCGGTTGAAAAGTTTTTGCCATTTTTATACATTTTCAGAGAAAGGTTTGAGTTTGAATATAAATTTTTACCTTTGCCAGCTAAAGAATTTTTTGTATTTGATAATTTGAAAATGAAAATGCTTCCAACGAAACATTTGCAAAAATATGAGAAATATGCGAATCTTTACGGTGTTGAGACGACTTCTTATAGTTATTTAATTGAGGAGATCGCAAGTGATGGTGTTGATGTTAAAAGGTTTCTTTTTTCCTCTGATTTGAATTCAGCGGATGAAATTAAACCTTATCTTGATGGGCTTGATCTTTTGTTAATTGAATGTTCTCACATTGAAATTGAAGAAATAATTGACACGCTGTCTGATTTTTATATTCCAAAGATTGTTTTGACTCATGTTTCCCCTGATAAAGATATAAGACCGATGGTTGAATATGCGAGGGCAAAGTTTGACATGAACATAGATCTCGCTTACGACGGAATGAAAATTGAAGTATAATTTGCAAATGGTTTTACTTACAGATGACGAAAAAAGGATGGATATTCAGGAAAAATATGGGATTTATGGCGAATCCCAAGCGATAAAGGAAATAGTTGCGGTTATAAAGCAAGTTGCACCGACTGATATAACTGTTTTGATCACTGGTGAAAGCGGTGTTGGCAAAGAGCTTGTAGCGCGGGCGATCCATGGGGAAAGCAAAAGAGCCAATGGTCCGTTTGTTATTGTCAATTCTGGGGCGATACCAGAAGGAATACTTGAATCTGAATTATTTGGGCATGAGAAAGGAGCATTCACGGGGGCTATTGAAACGAGAAAAGGATATTTTGAAATGGCAGATGGTGGAACGATCTTTCTTGATGAAATTGGGGATATGCCGATTTCAACTCAAGTGAAAATTTTGAGGGTTATTGAAATAGGCGAATTTATGAGGGTTGGCTCATCTCAATTAAGAAAAGTTGATGTGAGAGTTATAGCAGCAACGAATAAGAATCTTGAGGAGGAAGTGAAGCGCGGAAACTTTAGGGAAGACCTTTATTATCGCTTGAGAAGTGTTAACATTTATATTCCGCCACTTCGCGATAGAAGGGAAGATATACCTATTTTGTTTGAGAAGTTCGTCGCCCAGTTCTGCGAAAAAAATAAAGTTGCTTTTTCAGGGATAACGGACGATGCGATGCAGGTTTTGATTAGTTATCATTGGCCTGGAAATGTTCGTGAGTTGAAAAATTTTGTTGAAAGCATCCTTGTGCTTGAAAGTGGTAAAATTATTGACGCTGGAATGGTGCGTAAATACCTCAAATATGACTTTGCTCAATTTGATTACACGCGAAATCTTCCAATAAAGTATGGAAAACCTGGAGAACAAGCCGATAGGGAACTGATTTATAGAGCTTTGATTGATATGAAAAATGATTTAATTGAAATAAAAAATTTGCTCGGTAATCTTGCTGATTTCATAGCTAGACAAATTGCTTCGCCACTTGCCTTGCCTGAAGCAAAGGTTGATTTAAAAACTGGGACTGTCGTTGAGAATTATTCACTTATTGACATGGAGAAAAGGATGATAAAAGCTGCTCTTGATAGATTTAACTGGAATAAACGTCTTGCTGCAAAGGCTTTGCAGATAAGCGAGAGAACACTCTATAGAAAAATAAAGGAATATGGACTTGAGGAGGAAAGGGAGAAAAAATAATTTTCACATCTTAAATGGATTTGTTATATTTGCAATTGTATTTTTGAGCTATGGATGTAGGTATTCATTTACCGGTGCATCTGTGCCACCGCATTTGAAAACTATAGCTATACCCGTGTTTGACGATCAAAGTGGCTATGGCAGGGCGACTTTGAGGGAAGAATTAACAAATAAAATAGTTGAAAGATTTATCCAAGATAACACCTTAAAAATCGCTGATAAAAGCACAGCAAATTCAATTCTTGAAGGAATTATAATAAGTGTTCAAGATAATCCAGTTGTCGTCGGAACCGGTGAAAGAGTTGTGAAATCAAGGATAACGATAACTGTTAAAGTGACTTATTACGATATGGTCAAGCGTGTTAAGGTTTGGGAAAGGACATTTTCAAATTGGGGCGAGTATGAGCTTACAGGAAATATACAGTTAAATTTACAACAAGGAATTCAGCAAGCGATAGAAAAACTTTCTGAGGATATCTTGCTTGCAACCGTAGCAAATTGGTAAAAATAAAAAAGGAAATTTTAATGTTGGAAACGCTCGTTCTTGCGGTTTATTTCGTTTCAATTCTCGTTCTTTCAATTTTTGGTTCTCACGGCTTCGTTCTTGTGTATTATTACTTCAAAAGCAAAAAGGAAGAATTAGAGGGGAAACGAAAAAAATTAAAACTGAAAACTCTTGACGAGCTTTTCGGGGATGAGAAAAATTATCCTAATGTCACAATTCAATTGCCTATTTACAACGAGCTTTATGTTGCCCCTCGGCTACTTGATGCGGTAAGTAGAATTGACTACCCGAAAGAAAAAATGCAAATTCAGGTGCTTGATGATTCTACAGATGAAACCGTTCAAGTCGTTGCTTTGAAAGTAATGGAATTGAAAGCAAATGGATATGATATTGAGCATATACGCAGGGGGACGAGGGAGGGATTTAAAGCTGGTGCTTTAAAATATGGTTTAAAGTTTGCAAAGGGTGATTTCATAGCGATTTTTGATGCTGATTTTGTTCCGAAACCTGATTTTTTGAAAAAGACATTGCCATATTTTTATCTTGATGGAAATATAGGGATGGTTCAAACGCGTTGGGAACATTTAAACGAGAACTATTCTCTTTTAACTCAAGCGCAGGCACTTGCGTTAAATGGACATTTCATAATGGAACAATATGTTAGAAATGAATCAGGGTTTTTCATAACATTCAACGGCACTGGTGGAGTATGGAGGAAATCATGCATTATAGATGCGGGAAATTGGGAAGGCGATACGCTTGCTGAGGATATGGATTTAAGCTATAGAGCTCAACTTAAGAAATGGAAATTTGTATTTTTAAAAGATGTTGTTTCACCTGCTGAGTTACCAGCTGAGATAAATGCTCTAAAATCCCAACAATTTCGCTGGACAAAAGGTGCAATTGAGGTCGGTTTAAAATATCTTAAAAGAATTTGGACAGAAAATCTACCTTTGAAGATCAAACTTGAAGCGACATTTCATCTGACGAATAATTTTGTTTTTCCATTTATTTTGTTAACTGCGATTCTTAATCCGATAGTTGTTATGATAAAAGAAAGCGGAGATTACGAGTGGTATTATTTCGTGATGGGTATCTTTGTTTTGCCATTTTTCGGGCCTTTTCTTGCTTATATGCTTGCCCAGAAGGAAATTTACAGCAACTGGCGGGAGAAGATAGTCTTGTTTCCACTGTTCCTTGCTGGAAGTATGGGGCTTGCGGTTAATAACACAAGAGCTGTAATTCTTGCACTGCTTCGCAAGAGAACTGAATTTGTGCGGACACCAAAGTATGGAATTAAAAGCGAAGGAGAACAATGGGAGATGAAAAAATATGTCGCATCGCGGGTTGAATGGGTAACATATGTAGAGATTTTGCTTGCCTTATATATGTTTGTCGGTATGATGTTAAGTGCTTATTACCTTGAGCTTGCTGCTATACCGTTTCAGGCGATGTTTTTTGCTGGATTTTTATTTATAGGCGTCCTATCGGTAAAGCATTCAAAGGTTTGGAACGAGTATGCGAAAAAGCTATATCCAGTGTGGAATTTGATCAAAGGTAAGTTCGCATATAGAACTTTAGATATGAAGTAAATTGGCACAGGCATTAAATACCTCTTCCACTTGAATATCTTTCATGCATTTGAAGTGTCCTTTGGGACATTCTTTTCTGCCTATGTGTGTGCAAGGTCGGCAAGATATGTTTTTTTCAACGACTATGCTTTCAGTGCCATAAGGGAAAAATCCAAATTCTTTCACGGTTGAGCCAAAAATTGCGACGATTTTTGTTTTCATTGCTGAACCGATGTGCATTAATCCAGAATCATTGGTAATTAAAAGTTTGCATAACGATAGAACAGCGGATGATTCAAGAAGCGAAGTTTGACCGCATAGATTTATAGGTTGATTTCGCATCAGTTTTTTAACAGTTTCACATCTTGGTTTATCTTCTTCGCTACCGAGCAGTATTATTTTTGCGTTGAATTTTTCAATTAATTTATCTCCCAATTGTGCAAATCTTTCTGGGAGCCATCTTTTCGTCTCGTGTTTCGCCGATGGTGCGATCGCTATGTAAAGATCATTTGCGGAAAAGTTTATTTTGTTTTTCACTGCTTCAATCATATATTCAGGAACAAAGACATCAAGACCCTGGTTATCATTTTTGATAGAAAAATTTGACAAAGTTTCAATGTAGCGATCAACGACATGAATTGCATTTTTGTATAGATTGATTTTAAATTTTACCAAAAGAAATCTTTTGAATATCCTTTTGTTTACTCTGACAACCCGCGCACCTGCAAAAGTTCTTAGAAAGAAGCTTCTTAAGTTGTTGTGAATATCAACTATTAAATCATATCTTTCTTTTAAAATTTGCCTGCGCAATTTCAATAGTTCTTTAAATCCATTTGCTGTGTTGAACTCAATAAGATTTGTGATGTTTGGATTATATTTTAAAATTTGGGCAAACTCTTTTTTCACGATGAAGTCAATTTGTGCCGTCGGAAATTTATTCCTTAACACTCTGATAAGAGGAGTCGCAAGCACGATGTCTCCGATGGAACTTAAACGAATTATCAAAATTTTCTGAGGAGTCATTCGTCTTTCAAATGTTTTTTGTTAAACAAAATTACGATAACAAAATTTAATTTTAAAAATGAATCTTGCGAAAACAATTGGCGAGCTGAAACGCTCAGGTTATAAAGTCCTTTCGGTGAAAGAAGAATTGAGAAAAAATGTCATCCAAAAGTTGAAAGACAACGAACCCCTTTTCCCAGGTATCATTGGATACGATAAAACTGTGATCCCTATGATAATAAATGCGATACTTTCAAAGCACGATATCATCTTGCTTGGGTTAAGAGGGCAAGCGAAAACAAAAATTGCAAGGATGTTTGTAAACCTCCTTGATGAATATATACCAATAATTAAAGGATGTGAGATAAACGATAATCCTTATAAACCATTGTGCAAAAGGTGTGTGGACCTTGTTAAAGAATATGGAGACGATGTTGAAATTGAATGGCTTCCCCGAGAAAGAAGATATGGCGAAAAACTTGCAACACCAGATGTTACCATCGCTGATCTGATCGGTGATATTGATCCAATAAAAGCAGCAACGCAGAAACTTTACTATTCCCACGAAGGAGTTATTCATTGGGGAATAATTCCGAGAACGAATCGCGGCATATTTGTTATCAACGAACTCCCAGATCTTCAGCCGAGAATTCAAGTTGGATTGTTCAACATAATGCAGGAAAGAGATATTCAAATCAGAGGATTTAACATAAGAATTCCGCTTGATATAATGATAATTTTCACTGCGAATCCAGAGGATTATACTAATCGCGGAAACATAATCACTCCGCTAAAAGATAGAATTGGTTCGCAGATACTAACTCATTATCCAAGGACCATTGAGGACGGGATAAAAATCACAGAACAGGAAGCGTGGGTAAATAGAGATTCTGGTAAAAAGGTGATAATTCCATACTATTTCAAGGAAATAATAGAGCAGATAGCATTTCAGGCAAGGACAAGTGAATTTATTGATCAAAAATCAGGCGTGAGCGCAAGATTGACAATTTCTTGTATGGAAAATCTTGTGAGCAACGCTGAAAGAAGAGCTATAAAATTCAACGAAGATATTGTTTATCCGCGGATTTGTGATTTAAATTTTGTCTTGCCAGGGATAACTGGAAAAGTTGAGCTTGTTTTTGAAGGAGAGCAAGAGGGAAGCGTGAAGGTTAGCAAGGCGTTAATTGGAAAGGCGATAAGAGAAGTATTTAGAAAATACTTTCCAGATCCGTTGCCAAAGACAAGATATTATTCAGAAGAAAGGGCAAGAGGGCAGACACAACAACAATCGGGACATCAAGAATATGCTCAAATAATTGCTTGGTTTGAAGGTGGGAATAAAATAGAGATTTCGGATGAAATGCCGATTGATGAGTTTTACGCTGAGCTTTCAAAAGTGAAAGGTTTGAAGGAAATTGTGAAAAAATATCTTAAAATTAACGATAGCGATAAATATGCAATGGCAACTGCTATGGAATTTGTTCTTGATGGTCTACATCAATTCTCAAGGATAGCTAAAGATGAAGTTGATAATGTCAGCTCATACAAGGATATGGTTGTCAGTATCTTTTCAAGCCGAGCGAAAGAGGAATTTTAAAAACAAAAGATGATTTAAAATGCTTATCAAATCTTTTGAATCTGGTCCGCTTTTGACGGTCGGTTATCTTGTAATTGATGAGAAAAGCAATTACGCCGTTGTAATTGATGCACCAAAGGATTCAGCCGAGGTAATTGTGAACGAAGCAAAGAAAATAAATTGTGAAATTCTTTGCTTAATTAATACACATGGGCATTGGGATCACATTGCCGATGATTCCGAAATCGTTCGTCTCACAGCTGCGAAGGTCGCTATTCATCGGAAAGATGCACATCTATTGGAAGATCCAAAGTCAGTGATATATGAACTTCCATTTAGAATTGAAGGAATAAAACCAGATATAATTTTGAATGATGGCGACATAATTGAAGTTGGTGATATGCGATTAAAAGTAATTCACACACCTGGTCATACGCTTGGAAGCATATGTCTTTACGAGGAGAAGGAGAAAATTTTATTCAGCGGTGATACATTATTTGCTGGAACGATAGGAAGAACTGATTTGCCAGGAGGTTCTTACGAGGAGATAATAAAATCAATTCAAGAAAAACTTTTCGTTCTTGACGACGATGTCGTTGTTTACCCGGGACACGGTCCATCAACAACGATTGGAAAGGAAAAACAATTTAATCCCTTCTTTAATGAAATGGACATAAAATAAAAGATAAAGTTAAAATGAAAGTTGATCCATCAGAACTTCAAAAACCTCAATTATACAAACTTTTGATAAGTGCGCTAATACCGAGACCTATCGCTCTTGTTTCAACGATTAACGAAGCAGGGGTTGTAAATGTTGCTCCTTTTAGCTTTTTCGGCGGTGTGAGCTCAAAACCGCCAGTGATTTATATTTCAATAGATAGAAAAAGAGACGGCGATAAAAAAGATACATTGAGAAACATTGAACTCAACGGTGATTTCGTGGTCAACATTGTTACTGAAGAAATAGCCGAGAAAATGAATATATGTGCTGTTGATTTCCCCTATGGCGTAAGCGAAGCAGAGATCGCAGGGCTTACTCCTATTAGAAGCGATTTAATTAAATCTCCAAGGATACTTGAGTCACCAATTAATTTTGAATGTAAAGTTCTTAGAATTATTGAAATCGGAGATTCACCGAGTTCAGTCGTGTTCGGCGAAATTGTCATGTTCCATATCAGAGACGAAATTTTTGAAGATGGCTCTATCAATCCGAAAAAATTAAAAGTCATCGGGCGACTTGGTGGGAATTTATATACGCTCGTTGATAATGTTTTTGAGATGAAAAGAATGAGCTATGATGAATACAAAAAAATTTACGGAATTAACGATTGAAAACTAAAATAGGTTCATAGATTATGTTCATTCGTTACTCAAAATGGACTGAACAATCAATGACGGATGAGCAAAAATTGCAACAGCTGATCTCTCTTTTTAGTTATCTTTTGTTGAAAACGAGCGGGGATGTAAAAGAAGCTCTTGAATGGATGAGGATGATAGGTGAAGAAAACAATTTATTTGATGAAAAATTTACTTTTAACGATTTTGTGCAGAAGCTAAAGGAGATGGGTTATATTGAAGAAGCTAAAGATATGTTAATTTTAACGACGAAAGGAGTTCAAAGAATAAGACAAGATGCATTAAATGAGATCTTCAACGGCTTGAAGAAAGGTCCTTTATCTGGATATCACGAGACTCCTCACTCTGGCGAAGGAATTGATAGATTAAGCGAGACAAAGCCGTATCAGTTTGGAGATCAACCAATGAACATTGACCTTACATCAACTATTACAAATGCTTTAATAAGAGATGGAGTTGACGATTTTTCTATAAAAGAAGAGGACTTGCAAGTTTATGAAACTGAATTTATGACCTCTTGTGCCACGGTTATTTTGCTTGATATAAGCCATAGCATGATTTTATACGGCGAAGATAGAATAACTCCAGCGAAGCAAGTATCACTTGCGCTTGCAGAACTTATAAGAACACGCTTTCCAAAAGATAAACTTTATATCGTTGTTTTCGGTGATGATGCAAAGATAATAACTTTGTCTGAACTTCCTTTTGTAAGTGTTGGACCATATCATACAAATACGAAAGCGGCTCTTCAGCTCGCAAGGCATATCTTGAGAAAAGAGGGGAATGTAAACAAGCAAATCTTTCTTGTCACGGATGGAAAACCATCGGCAATTTTTGAACCTGATGGAAGATTGTATAAAAATTCATTTGGGCTTGATCCAAAGATAGTGAATAAAACCCTTGATGAAGCTGTCGCATGCCGGAGGGAGAAGATAACAATATGCACTTTCATGGTTGCGAGAGATCCGTATTTGATAAATTTCGTGGAGGAATTAACGAAAGCAAATCGCGGAAGGGCTTATTATTCTGCGCTTGATAAGCTTGGTGAATTCGTATTTGTTGATTATATCAGAAACAGGCGAAAGAGAGTAAGATACAATTTGTAGGATTTACCTTCCGACGAGAATTCTTCTTGCGAGAAATTCAGGCAAGCCGTTTTGAATTATTTTGATTGAAGCCCTCTCAACATCATACTCAGAGCGTATCTCCTCGTATGTCCATTTATCTAAATCAAATATCCCAAGGCATAATCTCCAATCCCCATCTCTTGGTTGTCCTATGCTTCCGACATTGATTATGTATCTTGTGTTTCTGTCAAGTTTTCCATTGTAATAACCATTTTCAGGGAATATCCCTGGAAAGTGAGAATGACCTATAAAGCAAATTTTCTCTTTGAAATAGTGGAATTGAACTTTGGCTTGTGCTTCTGTAAATATATATTCCCATTCTTTCGGTTGCGCTGGAGATGAGTGAACAAAAAGTAAATTTTTAAAAGACACTGTAAACGGAAGGGATTTTAAAAAATCAAGATTTTCTTTCGTTAAAACTTCTCTTGTCCAAATGTCGGATTCCCGAGCATATGAGCTAAAGTAATAAAGTTCGGTTGGATCAACAGCAACAGCATAGTCATGATTTCCCATTACGACATATTTAGCTCGCTTTCTTACAAGTTCAACGCATTCGTTCGGATTCGCACCATATCCAACTATATCACCAAGACAAACGATTTCATCAACATTTTTCGTGTCAATTATTTCCAACGCTTTTGTCAAAGCCTCAAGATTTGAATGTATGTCAGAAATTATTGCTATTCGCAAGGTTTGTTAAAAAGTTCGCCCGATTTTTTTAGTAATTTACAAATTTTCAAATAAAGAAAAAATTAGGTTTAGTTTTAAACGACCGAAATTTGGCAATCTTTTAGTTTAAGGAAGTTAAAAAAGTGAACTTTGGAATGCCTGGCTTCGTTTATGATTTGGCACCGAAGTTTATATCAATCTTTTATTTTTTCATACTTTGATATCATTCTACCGACAAGTATTCCAGCTTCATATTCTGGGACGATAACTTCATCTGCCCCTGCCCCTTTCATCGCTTCAGCATATCTTAAATTCCCAGCTCGTGAAATTATTTTTATATTCGGGTTTAACATCTTTGCAGTGATTGTTATATAAAGATTGTCCGCATCGTTATCAATTAGTGTGCAAAGAATTTTTGCTTTCTTAATTCCAGCGTTGAGTAAGACATTTCTTCTTCTTGCATCACCATGAATTACATTTATACCTTCTTTGAGAAGCTCTTTCGCAAGGCCTTCGTTCATCTCTATTAAAACGAACGGAAGATTTAATTTTATTAGTTCATCAACAACTGTTCTGCCGACCTGACCGTAGCCACAAATTATGTAGTGATTTTTAAGTCTTGAAATTGCGACTTCACTCATACGCTTCCTCCACAATGTTTTTATTTCCCCGCTAAATACATTTAC
Organism: Candidatus Kryptonium sp.; assembly: GCA_025060635.1. Lineage (NCBI taxonomy): Bacteria > Pseudomonadati > Candidatus Kryptoniota > Candidatus Kryptonium > Candidatus Kryptonium sp. Next base: position 655,552 of record JANXBN010000001.1, read on the forward strand.
GAGAATTCTTTCAATAAACCAAACCTGGAAAAAGAAAATTCCGATGTAAACAATGAAAGCGAAAATTTTGGTTATATCTTTTCTATGTTCTGAAATTCCATGTGGGTGAGTTATCCAGAAAAAAGCATCAATCCAAGATATATCCTTTTCAAGGTTTTTATAAACTATTATTGAGATGGCAAAGAATAGTATCAAAAAAATCAGTGGCGGCGAGATTGATATCAAGACAAAGCGAAAAATTCTTAAGATGTTTTTAATCATTTGCGTTTCTGCCTGTATTTTCTAACAAGTTGTTGTGCCCGCTAATTAAATTAATTTGCGTAAAATTTAGTAAAATTCTAAAAATCTCTCAATTTTAAATTTTCAATATCCCATTGCTAAGCCATAACCTCTCGGATCAGCTGCTCCGTATTTAATTCCGTTTTCGTCAATTAAAATTGCTTGAACTTCCCCTTGAAAGCCTCTTCTTTCTACAATTTTATGCCCACGCTTTTTTAAGTTTTCAACTACATCAAGTGGCAAACCGCGCCTTTCGTAGTATATTTCATCTGGATACCATTGGTGGTGGATCCTTGGTGCGTCAACTGCTTCTTGAATGTTCATTCCGAAGTCAATCACATTCAAAATTACTTGAAGAACAGATGTTATAATCGTTGAACCACCGGGCGAACCTAAAACAAGAAATGGTTTACCATTTTTCAAAACTATGGTTGGAGTCATAGAACTTAACATTCTTTTTTCTGGCTGAATTGAATTTGCTTTATTTCCCAATAAGCCGAATTGATTTGGTGTGCCCGGTTTTGCGCTGAAATCATCCATCTCGTTGTTTAGGAAAAATCCAGCTCCATCAACGACGACCATTGAGCCAAAGGAGCTATTAATTGTTGTTGTCACGCTTACCACATTTCCCCATTTGTCAACAACCGAGTAGTGAGTCGTTTGATCTCCTTCGGATGGTGGGGAGACAGAACGAATGATTTTGGAACTTGGAGTTGCATAAAATGTATCAATTTCGTTTGCGATTTCCCTTGCGTATTCTTTTGATAAAAGTTTATCAAGTGGTATATCAATGAAATCGGGATCACCGAGGTATTCAGCTCTATCTGCGTAAACTCTTTTCATTGCCTCAACAAGGTAGTGAATTGTGTAAGATGAGCCAAAACCATATTTTTTTAAATCAAAGTTTTCAAGAATGTTAAGAAGTTGAATTAGGCAAACACCACCAGAACTTGGTGGACCCATTGAGATAATCTCATATCCACGATAATTTCCAATTACAGGTTTTCTTATCACTGGTTGATATTTTTCAAGGTCTTCGTAGGTTATTATCCCACCACCTCTTTTCATTTCTGCGACGATTAAATCAGCGACTTTACCTTTGTAAAAACCATCACGACCTTTATCTCTTATCAATTTTAAAACTTTTGCGAGATCTTTTTGCACAAGGCGATCACCAGCTTTATATGGTTCTCCGTTTTTAGAAAAATACTTCATCGTGCTCGGAAACTTTTTAAAGTGTTCAAACACATTTTTGAATGCATTTGCAAGCCCTTCGTTTACGATAAAACCTTTTTCAGCAAGTTGAATTGCTGGCTTTAAAACTTCTTTTCTTGACATTGTCCCATACTTTTCAAGTGCAAGCAATAATCCAGCAACTGAGCCAGGGACGCCAACTGATAAGTGTCCAATTTGACTTTTTTCGGGAATAAAATTTCCATTTTCATCAAGAAACATATTTTCATGAGCTTTTAACGGTGCTTTTTCTCTGTAATCAATTGTAACGGTTTCACCATTTGCCATTCTTATTACCATAAATCCACCTCCTCCGATATTTCCAGCTTGAGGGTAGGTTACCGCAAGAGCAAAGCCAACTGCAACGGCTGCGTCAACGGCGTTTCCACCTTTTTTTAGAATTTCAATTCCAACCTTTGTTGCGATGGAATCAGAAGAAACGACCATGCCGTTATATGCTTTAACTGGTTTTCTTGATGCAGATTCAAGACAGGGGATATTGAAAGCATAAGCGACGAGAAGTAAAACTACGAAAGCACGAAAATTTCTTCTCATCTTTCGTTTGTGAAATTTGTTTTCAAAGTTCAATAGATTTTACTGATTATTTTAACTTTAATCAAGAAATCAGCGAGGTAAGATTTTCTCGTTTCAACCCTAAATTTGCGAAAAACATAGGCTTTGTTTTGTTTCTGCACAATTTCAAAACGAAATTACCTTCGCTAAATACAGGTTTTGTTTTATTTTCACAAATTTTTTAACTTTCAAAAAAATAAATCATTCGTACTTCTATGTTGAATGATAAGTATGAAGCGGTCATTGGACTTGAAGTTCATGCTCAGCTATTGACTAATTCAAAAGCATTTTGCAGTTGTTCAACTAAATTTGGGCTTCCGCCGAATTCAAATGTTTGTCCTGTTTGCCTTGGCATGCCTGGGACATTGCCTGTTTTAAATAAAAAGGTTGTTGAGTTCGCAATTAAACTTGGTCTTGCGACACATTGCAAAATCAGAACATACTCAATTTTCGCCCGAAAAAACTATTTCTATCCTGACTTACCTAAGGGATATCAAATATCGCAATATGAGGAACCAATTTGCTACGATGGTTATGTTGAAATTGAGCTCAAAAACGGCGAAAAGAAGAAAATCAGATTGAAAAGAATTCATATGGAAGAAGACGCTGGCAAATCAATCCACGATCAAGATATTGACACATTGATTGACATAAATAGATGTGGTGTCCCACTTCTTGAAATAGTGACGGAGCCAGATATAAGAACCCCTCAAGAAGCTGCTCTTTACTTAACAAAGATAAGGCAACTCGTTCAATATCTTGACATTTGCGATGGAAATATGGAGGAAGGTTCATTAAGATGCGATGCAAATGTATCCGTTAGATTAAAAGGTGAGACAAAGCTTGGGACAAAAACAGAGGTTAAAAATATGAATTCAATCAAAAATGTTGAGAAAGCGCTTGAATACGAGATAAATCGTCAAATTCAAATACTTGAAAATGGCGGGACAATCGTCCAAGAAACATTGCTTTGGGACGCTGGATCTGGAGTTGTAAGACCAATGCGTTCAAAAGAAGAAGCACACGATTACAGATATTTTCCCGAACCAGATCTCGTCCCTGTAATTGTATCAGAAGAATGGATAGAAGAAATTAAAAAATCACTTCCTGAACTTCCAGAGGAAAAAAGAGATAGATTTATGAAACAATATGGGCTACCAAAGTATGATGCTGAAGTTTTAACATCTTCAAAATCTCTTGCGGAGTATTACGAGCAATGTGTGAGATTTACCGATGACTATAAATCTGCGAGCAATTGGATAATGGTTGAGGTTTTGAAAATTTTAAATGACAGGCAAATTGAAATAACCGACTTCAAAGTAAAGCCAGAATTTCTTGCGAAGATAATAAACATGGTAAATAACGGCAGGATTAATCAAACGACAGCTAAAAAGGTTCTTGAAGAAATATCAGAAACAGGCGAGGAACCAGAATCGCTTATAGAAAGGAAAGGGCTTGCCCAGATAAGCGATGAAAAATTTATTGAGGATGCCGTTGTGAAGGTTTTGGAGAACAACAAAGAAAACATTGAGAGATATTTCTCAGGTAAAGATAAATTGTTTGGTTACTTCGTCGGTGAAGTAATGAAGTTAACAAAAGGTAAAGCGAATCCAAAGATCGTCAATGAGATATTGAGAAAGAAGCTTGACGAAATGAAAGAGAAGGTCGGTTAAGTTTAAATTGATGTGAGAATTAATTATATTAAACTTTGAAGGTTTCCCCACACCCTGGGTCAATCCCCGCCCAGGGTTAATCCCCTGCGGTGAGTGGGTTCCTCCCCCGCCCCTCACCGCTTTTTATTTTGAAACATTTGGTTTCTACATAACGACTAAAAGAAAAAGTCGTATTCCATAACAAAAATGGAGATATATGAAATGAGGAAAATTTTACTTCTTTTGCTAATTCTTTTCCCGATTCTAATCGCAGCTCAAGAGCAAACTAAACCGATTGAAGGACTTAGAGATAACCCTCCGAAGGTTTTCGCACTGACAAATGCCAAAATTGTTCAAGCACCAGGAAAAGTAATTGAAAAAGGAACTCTTATCATAAGAAATGGACTAATTGAATCTGTCGGTGCAAATGTGAAGATACCACCTGATGCTCAAATAGTTGATCTTTCTGGAAAGGTGATATATCCGGGATTTATAGATCTTTACACGAGCTATGGGATGCCGAGGCGAAGAGAATCAGCTCAAATGGAAGGACAACAGCCAGGAGCGCAACAGGTTCAGGAGACCAAAAAAGGGGCTGACAGCTGGAATCCGAATGTGCTTTCGCATAAACTTGCGGTAGATGAGTTTTCGCCCGATCAAAGAGATGCCGAAAGATTAAGGTCTCAAGGTTTCACTGTTGTTCTTTCAGTTCCTAATGATGGAATCTTTAGAGGAAAAAGCGTTCTCGTAACGCTTGCGGATGGAAAAGCACCAAATGATGTCGTTATTAAACCGGTTGTTGCGCATCATATCGCCTTCATTCGTGGTTTTGGTAGGGATATATATCCGAATTCATTGATGGGAAATATCGCTTTAATTCGCCAAACTTTTCTTGATGCGCAGTGGTATGCTTCTGCATGGGATGCGTTTTCAAAGAATCCAGCTCTTCCGAAACCAGAAGTAAATTCGTCGCTTGAAGCTTTGCTCGGTGCATTAAAAGGTGAAAAAGTTGTGTTTGAAAGTGCTGATGAACTTGATTTCTTAAGGTGCGCAAAAATTGCGAAAGAATTCTCGCTTAACACGTTCATAATTGGAAGTGGCTACGAATATCGTAGGGTTGAAGCAATAAAAAATACTGGATTTCCAGTTGTAATCCCTGTTAACTTTCCAAAACCGCCAGATGTTGAAAACCCTGATGATGCAGATAACATTGATTTAAGAACATTAAAACATTGGTATAATGCACCAGAAAATCCTAAGAGATTGTATGAAAATGGAGTAACATTTGCTTTTACGACATATCGTCTTGAAAATCCATCTGAGTTTTTGCAGAGAGTTCGTGAATCTGTTGAAAGAGGATTGCCAGAAGATGTCGCACTTTCAGCTTTAACAATTACACCCGCAAGAATCATCGGGCTTGATAAGATCCTTGGAACTGTTGAGCCAGGAAAAATGGCAAACTTTATAATCACTGACAAAAATATATTTGATGAAGACGCCAGGATACTTCAGGTTTGGATTTCTGGTGAAAAATATGATGTTGAAGGTCTGCCAGAGTTTGATCCAAGGGGAGAGTGGAAAGCGCAATTAAACAACGATACATTGAATTTAAGCATAACTGGGCAACTTAAAAATCTCAGGGGAAGAGTTAAAAAAGGAGATAAATCTGTTAACCTCATTAGGGTTAATTTATTTGACAATAACTTAACTATTGCTTTCAATGGTGATTCCCTTGGGATAAAGGGGATTGTAAGAATTTCTGCTTTTGTGAAAAAAGATAGAATTGAAGGTTATGCTGAAATTTCAATTGGTGAAAGAGCTTTGTTCAAAGCAATAAAAATCTCTGAACCTAAAGATGAAGCACCACGAAGGACGAGGAAAGTTAAATTTGAACCTTTACCTGTTGTCTATCCGGATGGAGCGTTTGGTCTTTCAAAGATTCCCGAACAACCTGAATATGTTTTAATTAAGAATGCAACCATTTGGACAAGTTCAAATCTTGGTAAACTTGAAAACGCTGATATGCTTATCCGTCGCGGGATAATTGAAAGAATTGGTAAAAATATCCAACCACCCAAAGGTGCGGTTGTGATTGACGCAACAGGAAAGCATGTCACACCTGGAATAATTGATGCTCACTCTCATACTGCAATTTCTGGTGGAGTTAATGAATCAACTCAGGCGATAACTGCCGAAGTTAGAATTCAAGATGTGATTAATAGCGATGATATAAATATATATCGTCAACTCGCCGGTGGTGTCACCACTGTGAATCTATTGCATGGATCAGCTAATCCAATCGGAGGTCAAAATGCGGTGATAAAATATAGATGGGGTTCATTGCCAGATGAACTTATTTTCAAAGAAGCGCCCCCTGGAATAAAATTTGCTCTTGGTGAAAATGTTAAGCAAAGTAATTGGGGCGATAGGTATACGACAAGATATCCGCAAACGAGGATGGGTGTAGAACAAATCATAAGGGACGCGTTCAAAGCGGCAATTGATTATGAAAAAGCATGGAATACCTACAGGGAGGAAAGCAAGAGAAGAGTTTTAATTCCACCGAGACGAGATCTTCAACTTGAGGCACTTCTTGAAATACTGAAAGGACAGCGGCTTGTCCATGCTCATTCTTATAGACAGGATGAAATACTTATGCTTTTAAAAGTTGCTGAGGATTTTGGATTTAGAATCGCAACATTGCAACATGTTCTTGAAGGGTACAAAATAGCGGAAGCAATAGCTAAACACGGTGCAGGGGCTTCATCATTTAGCGATTGGTGGGCTTATAAATTTGAAGTTTACGATGCAATTCCGCATAACGGTGCTTTAATGGAAAAAGTTGGTGTAGTTACATCATTTAACTCGGATAGCGATGAACTTGCAAGAAGATTAAATCTTGAAGCTGCAAAAGCCATAAAATATGGCGGACTAACTGAAGAACAAGCTTTAAATCTTGTCACTATAAACCCAGCAAAGCAATTGAAAATTGATAAATATGTCGGCTCGCTTGAACCTGGAAAGCATGCTGATTTCGTGATTTGGAGCGGAAATCCACTTTCAACTTATACGATCTGTGAGCAAACCTGGATTGAAGGGAGAAAGTATTTTGATAGAAATGAGGACTTAAAAATGCGCGAGGAAGCAAAGAGATTAAGAAATTTCATAATCCAAAAAATTATTGAAGTAAAAACTACTGCAAGACCACAACCACAAATTGCATCACCAACAAATTAATGAGGAGACTGAAGATGAAGATAAAATCAGTTTTACTTTGGATTTTAACATTTGTGCTCGTTTCAAATTTAATTGCATCCGACATAATCCCAGGCAAGCCACAAAACAAACCAATTGCCCTCGTTGGAGGGACAATACACACGATCACAAGTGGAACAATTGAAAACGGTGTAGTTTTATTTGACAAAGGCAAAATCGTTGCTGTTGGAAAAAATGTTAATATTCCAAGGGATGCTGAAGTGATTGACATAACCGGGAAACATGTTTATCCTGGATTGATCAATGCTTTTACCACGATTGGATTGGTAGAGATCGGAGCGGTGAGAGCAACCCGTGATGTCACTGAAGTTGGTCTTGTAAATCCAAATGTGCGTGCAGAAATCGCTTTTAATCCTGATAGTGAACATCCACCCGTGACGCGAGCAAATGGCATAACGCTTGCCCTTGTTGTGCCAACTGGTGAACTCATCGCTGGTCAATCGGCCCTAATGATGCTTGATGGATGGACTTGGGAAGAAATGACGCTAAAAGCACCTGTTGGACTTCATATTTATTGGCCAAGGATGACTCAACCCTCTGGGCCTGGATTCGCACCCGCAAGGCGAAGCCCTGAGGAATTAAGAAGAGAAGTGGAAAAACGACTTCAATTAATTCGGGAAACATTTCAAAAAGCAAGGGCATATAAAAAAGCAAAAGAAGCAGAAAAACAACAAAAAGACATCCCATATCACGATACCGATTTAAAATATGAAGCAATGATACCAGTGCTTGAAGGGAAAGTGCCAGTTTTTGTTCATGCAAATTCATCAAAGGAAATTTTATCGGCTATTGAATGGGCTGAAAGCGAAGGTGTAAAAATTGTTATCGTTGGTGGAAACGATTCTTGGAAAGTCGCTGATGTTTTAAAAGCAAAAAATGTCCCCGTGATCTTGACAAATATCCATAGATTGCCCTCGGGAAGAGATGTTGAATATGATGAACCGTTTACAGTCGCATATAAACTTTACAAAGCTGGTGTTAAGTTCTGTATTGGCGGAGAAGGTGGATATTACAATGAAAGAAACCTCCCTTATCAAGCGGCGACATGTGTGGCGTTTGGACTTCCAAGAGAAGAAGCATTAAAAGCTATAACGATTTACCCTGCCGAAATCCTCGGCGTAGCTGACAAAGTAGGCTCAATTGAACCTGGAAAAGACGCAACACTTATTGTTACAACAGGTGATCCTCTTGAAATACCAACGCAAGTGGTTTATGAATTCATCCAAGGTAAAAAAGTTGACCTATCAAACCGACAAACAAAACTTTACGAAAAATATCTTGAAAAATATCGTCGGCTTGGATTATTGAAGTGAAAAACGAACAGATTCATTTTCCTATTGTTCCTTTACAAACTTTTTGGATGAGTGATTGTGAGTTAATCTTTAAAGACATGAAAAAGCCACGATAAAAACATAATTCGCTTTATCAGTTATGTTATCTGCAGTGGCAGTGCTGATTGATGGTTTGTGATTTTGCACGGTGTTTTTGCGAAAGTAATCTTTAATAAAAATAGTTTGCTTTAGGGCTCGTTGCTTATGTTTATTTCAATGCCACAAAGTGATATTTCACTTGAGTATGAGACATTGGGAGAGATAATTTTGACCTATTTTTAGTTAATCAAAACTTAATCTTCTTGACTTACATCTGAAATCCAGTTCATTGTTAAAACCGTTGCAGAGATTAAGATACCAGGGAAAATTGGTAGCCACCAAGTTGAAACTAAACTTTTTTCCGCTTCGCTTATCATATTTCCCCAAGTTGGAGTTGGAGGTTGAATTCCAAATCCAAGAAAACTTAAAATTGATTCGGTCAATATAACATCGCCAGTTATAAATGGAATGCTTATCAGCGCAGGTGTAATCGCATTCGGCAAGATATGTTTAATTGCTATTTTTAAATTAGGCAATCCAATTGATTCAACCGCAAGGATGAATTCCATTTCTTTTAACCTCAAAAATTCCGCTCTCACAAGGCGAGATATTCCCATCCAATTTAAAAGCGAAAGTATAATTATAATTGAAAAAATTGTTTGCGTTTGAGTGAAGGCTATAATAACTAGAACAAGGAAAAGTTTCGGAAAAGCAAGAAATACATCAGTTATTCTCATTAAAATTTTATCCACGATGCCACCAAAATAACCAGAGATAACCCCAATAGAGACACCAATTAAAAAAGCGAGCAAGGATGAAAGGATACCGATTATAAGTGAAAATCTTCCGCCATAAATTGTTCTACTGAAGACATCTCTTCCAAGGTTATCAGTTCCGAATATAAATAAAATCGTCTTGACACTTTGTAGTTTATCAATTTCCACTTTGCCAGACACAAACTTTTGCTCAAAGTAAATTAAATTGTCCTGAATTTCGTAATCAAGGACAAAAAGTTTTCTTCCGTCTTTGAGTGTTAATTCATAAACTTTTGAAAGTGGTGGAAGGGATGAAAGATTTTCTCTATCCAGTGATGTAATTGGGTCAAACGGGGTCATCAAATCAGCGAAAATTAGATACAAGATAATCGTGAGCGCAATAAAAAATATTTTCCCTTGCTTTTTCATTTTAACCTTATCCTTGGATCTAAAATTGAGTAAAGAATATCTGAAATCAAGTTTCCGACGATAACGATGAATGAAACAAAAAGCGTCACCCCAACTGTAAGTGGATAATCTCGTTGAAAAATTGAATCAACCGTTAATTTACCGATCCCAGGAATTGAAAAAATCTCTTCAACGACGACAGAACCAGCGAAGAAAATTGGAAGATAAAGTCCCAAAAGAGTTACCACAGGTAAAAGTGCGTTTGGTAAAGCATGTCTGTAAAAAATTATTCTTTCGTCAAGCCCTTTTGCTTTCGCTGTTTTAATGTATGTTTGCGAGAGGACTTTTAACATTGTATTTCTCGTAAATCTTGCGATTGCAGCCATCGGGGCAGTTCCGAGCGTAATAGCAGGTAGAAATATGTGTAAAATGGTATCAAAAATTTTTTCAATTAAGCTCATCTCATTGAAATTTAAGGAGTGAAGTCCTGAAGGTGGAAACAATCCGAGCGTGTAACTAAACAGGAGAATTAAAATTATACCGAGCCAAAAAGTGGGAAGCGAATATAGTATGAGAAGAAGCGAGTGAGCTATTCTCTCGGTCAACTTACCTTGATTCTTTGCAGAGTGAATCCCAATTAAAATTCCGACCCCGAAGCTAAAAATAAAAGCGGGAATCCCTATAATTAATGTCGGAGCTAAAGAGTCAATTATACAATCTATTACGGGTTTACGATAGATAAAAGAGAAACCAAAGTTGCCAGTAATGATTTCCTTAAGCCAGTTTAAGAATTGAATCAATATCGGCTTATCAAGTCCATATGATGCTTTTATTCTTTGGATTACATCTTCAGATAATCTCGGATTTAAGTAGATGTCCGAGAACGAAACATCCGGTAAAAGCCTTATCAAGAAAAAAACAATCGTTGCGATCCCGACTGACAAGAAAATAGAGTTAATGAGTCGCTTTAAAATGAAACTCATTTTTAGTGCGCTATTTTAATTCCCATTCGTGCAAATTATAAAGAAAACTTATGCTATTCATTCGCACCGTTTCGCTTTTTATTCGTTTACTTATTCCATTTATTCGCACTGGTTCGTAAAGGAAAGTGTATGGCTGATCTTCATAAATTATCTCCTGAACCTTATCCCATATAACCTTAGCTTTTGAAAGATCGTTCAAAACTGCAGCTGAGTCGTTTAATTTGTCAAATATCGGGTTTGAATATGAAACAATGTTATGTCCGGATTTTATTGCCTCTGAATGGAAAATCGTGGTGAGATCTGGTTTTGTTGCAACTCTCCAACCTGATAAAACCGCATCAAAGTTTCTGTCAAGGATATAACGCATAAATGTGTTGAACTCAAAAACTTGTATTTCCATTTTTATTCCAAGTTTTGAAAGATCGTTTTGAATTACCGTTGCAATTTCCTTTCGGGTTTGATTTTCTGCATTTGTTATAAGAGTGAATTTGAAATCAATTTTTTTATTGTTTATCACTTTGTCAAGTATTCCATCGCCATTTGAATCTCTCCAGCCAGCTTCGGTTAGAAGTTTTTTCGCTTTCTCGGGGTCATATGGATACGGTTTTAATTTATCGTTGTAAGCCCAGAAAATTGATGGAAACGGAGAAGTTGAGCGAACAGCGTTTCCTTTAAGTATAACTTTGATTATATAGTCAACATTTATTCCATAAGATAATGCTTGGCGAACCCTTTTATCTGCAAAGAGCGGGTTTCTTTGGTTCCAACCGATATATTCATAAGCTAAAAATGGATATTTTATAAACTTGACATTTGGATTATTTTCATACTTTTCCGCAACAGCTGGTGGGATTGAGGGTAGAACATCTATTTGGCCATTTAGAAATTGAAGGAGAAGGTTTGATTCATTTGGCACAATCTTTACGAAAATTCTTTTGATTTTAGGGTAATTTTTGTCAAAGTATTTTTCATTTTTCACAAGCTCTATAAATTGACCTCTTTCCCAGCGAGCAATTTTATATGGGCCATTTGTGATCGGGTTTTTATCAAAGTATCCATTCCTTCTCCATTCAGAAAAAGGAATTTTTTCATAGACATGTTTTGGAACTATCCAAATGTCGTTTATATCGGTTAGTTGATATGGATATACATAATTGTATTTAACGACCAGCGTCGTTTCATTTAGTGCTTTAACAGATTTAATGTTTCTAATTATGTCTTCTGAATTTAACCAAGCAACTTCTGGTGATGTCGCTGCTTTAAAGCTAAATTCAACATCGTAAGCAGTTGTTTTAACTCCATCTGTCCAATATACATCATTGCGGAGGTAAAATGTGATTTGTGTTGAATCCTCAGACCACTCCCAGCGTTTTGCAAGAAGTGGGACGAAAGTTTTATAATCTTCCTGCTCAATAGCAAGCCGTAGATATACTCTATCAAGCAGATCTTGAGAGAAAAGTGAGGTGCTTAAATACGGATTGAAAGAATCAATATCAATTGTGCTTCCTATGACGATGTAATTTTTATTCGCCTCCTTTCTACAGCCTAAAAAAAACAAAAGAATTAATATGAGCCAAAAGAACGGAAGACGATGATTAATCCGCATTTAATTTATAATTTTGTTATTCAAAGTCGTGCTCAAAGTATTTCGTCATTCTTTCAATTGGAATATCTTCGGTTTTTAGAGTAGACGCTTTTTGCTTGAGAAGAGTTTCAATATTTTTGTTAAATTCCTTAGCGGAATCATATCCGTAATGTTTTAAAAGATGATTAAGCGCAATGACTTCGGCAATTACTGTGATATTTTTTCCTGGAAAAATTGGGAGTTTGATAAGTGGAATTTCAACTCCAAGTATTGAAATATGTTCTTCATCAAGCCCTGTGCGCGTATATTCCTCTTTCGGATCCCAATCAAGAAGTTCAACAACGACTTCAACTCTCTTTTGATAGCGAATTGCTCTAATTCCAAACATATTTCTTATATCAATTATCCCAAGCCCTCTTATTTCCATAAAATGCTTCGTCACAGTATTACAAGTTCCAATTAAAATATTCTCACCCTTTTTTGTAATTAACACCACATCATCTGCAACAAGACGATGACCTCTTTCAACAAGGTCAAGGGCGATTTCGCTTTTCCCGATCCCAGAACGACCGACGAAAAGAAGCCCTATGCCATAGACATCAACAAGGTCGCCATGGACAACCGTTTGAGGAGCAAATTGATCATCAAGGAAATCACTAATGAAGTATACAAGTTTCGTTGTTTCAAGTGGCGTTTGGAAAACTGCTACTTCTTTCTCTGTGAAAAGATCAAGCAGATTGTCTGGAAGTAAGTTGTTATTAGTTATAACAACACAAGGAATTTCAAATTGAAGAATTGTTTGAATTGATTTTATTCTGTTCTCTTGTGGCAAACTTTGAAGATACCTTATCTCAGTGTTTCCGAAAACTTGAATTCTATTGTATGTGAAAAGCTCAACATATCCAGCTAGCGCAAGTCCAGGGCGATGTATGTTCTTGTCCGTAATTTTTCTGTCAAAACCAACTTCACCATTAAGGGAACTAAGCTTGAAAAGTTCCTTGCCAGATTCGTAAAAAAAACCAACCGTTATGTGAGTTTTTCGGAATTCTTTAAATTCCCTACTAAACATTTATCTGTGTGATTTTAATTTGTCTTTAAATTTTATCAACTGCCTTTCTACCTTTGTAAGCGATTTATCAAATGCTTTTAGAATATCGGGATCTGTAGCTTTTGCAGTGAGTTTATGCTCATACACCTTTATAAGTATTTCAGCTTCTTTTAGGTGATTATGCTTTGTATCTTGTCGGAGTATAACTTCGGTATCAATTATACCATCAAAAAACTTGTCAAGTCGTGCGATTTCCTTCTCAATGTAATTTTTAATTTGTTCTGTCATTTCAACATGATGCCCTGTAATTCGGACTGCCATATGAGGATTCTCTTTTAATTTTCGTTTTCACAATGTAAATATAACAATTAACTCTTGATTTGTCAATTTCGGAATTTTTGAGTTGGAAGTGTTTAGTTCCTCCATTCAACCTTTTCAATTTTTATCCCGTCTGATCTGAAGACGCCCGCTCCCTCCTCATCCGTTCGGTGAATCTTTGTGCCAATTAGATTATATCTTCTTAAAACTATGTCCGATGGATGATTATATTTGTTATATTTCCCAACAGAGATAACTGCCCATTGCGGTTTAACTTTTAAAACGAACGCTGGCGAACTGCTCGTTTCGCTACCATGGTGTCCAACCTTTATCCAGTCGCTTTTTAAGAATGTATCATAAACCCTTATCATTGCTTCTTCTGCTTCCTTTTCAGCGTCCCCTGTTAAAAGAAATGAATTGTTGCCATATTGAATTTTTATCACGACAGATGAATTATTAATCTCTTGTCCAGAATTATAATTTTTCTCCGTTTCTTTAGCTTTGACAAAAAATTCGGTTGGATGAAGGATGTAAATTCTGGCTTGCTCGGTTAGTTCAATTTTGTTTCCGGCTCTTGCGGTTATGTGTTTTATTCCCTTTTTTCTAATTATCTCAATATATTTTTGGTAGATTGAGGAATTGTAACTCAACCCGTTGTCTATCACCATTCCGACCTCAAAATTTTCAAGTATATATGGAATTCCACCGATGTGATCGTTGTGTGGATGTGTTACGAGAATGGCATCAATTCTTCTTACGCCTTTTCTCTTCAAAAATGGCTCAATAATTCTCTCACCTGGATCAAAATTAAAGGTTTTGTTTCCGCCGTCGACCAGTAAATTCTTCCCATCAGGGAATTGAACAAAGATAGCATCACCTTGTCCGACATCAAGAACGGTTATTTCAAAATTTGAACTTGAATAAGGAGTTTCACTGGTCAAGCTTGAAATAACGCCGTTGGGAGCAAAGTAAATATAAAGGTTCGCAATGATCAGAATCGCAAAAATTATTCGTTTCATTACACTTTGGAATTTTATTTTTAGAAAAACGACGAAAAAGACGATAAGCAGGAAAATGTATATTGAAACTTCTTTGCTTGATTCAATATAAGAAAATGGAACTTGAGCAAAAAATTTAGCTATAGATATCGTTAGGTTCAAAACAAGCCATAAAGTATTTGCGAAAGTTTGCGCGATAAATTCCGAAATAGGATGAAACAATACAACTGCGAAACCAAGTGGGACAGATAAACTTGCGAGCGGAACGATGAAAACATTCGCAATAAGAGAGATCAGCGAGATTTTATTAAAATATGAAATTGTAAAAGGCAGTGTTAAAATTTGTGCACTAAGTGAAACGATCACAAGAGATGTGATCGGAAGAATATATCCACTCGTTAGAGATGGAGAAAATTTTGAAACAAATTTAAAAGTTTTTGGATAAAAATAAACAATTGAAGCGACAGCAGAAAAGGAAAGTTGGAAACCAGGATGAAAAATTTGCTTTGAATTGAACAAGAGAATAAGCAAGGCTGAGAAACCAAGCAAATTGTAAATGTCAACTCTTCTCTCAAGAGCCATCCCAATTAACACAATAGATGCCATTAGAGTTGCTCTAACGACCGAAGGTGGTAGATCGGTGATCAAGGCGTAAATTATGATTCCGATAAGTGTTAAAATAACTCTAATTGTCAAGTCAACTCTGAAAAAACTTGTTAGCACAAAAAACATCAAGGTTATTATACCAACATTTAATCCCGAGACAGCAAGGATATGATATGTTCCCGTATTGATGAAATACTCTTGGACATCTTTTGAAATTTCACCTCTATATCCGAGAACTAATCCTTTTGCGAAGGCGGATTCTTGAGGCGATAATAACTTGTCAAAAACCTTCAATGCAAAGCTTCTTATTTTGTAAGCGAAGCTTCTTATCGCTTCAATCGGCTCTGAAATCCGCGGTTCAAATTCTTTGATGATTTTAACATGGCTTTGGATATACGAAAGAAATACTGCTTCAATATCGTTTATTTTTAAATACCTTGCAAAGTTGAATTCGTCTGGATTTCTTGAATTCAATGGTTCTCTTAGAATTCCTATTATCTGAATTTGATCGCCGTAGTCAAGAGCTGGCAATGTATCAGATGGTGCTTTACCTTTCCTTATTGAAACAAAAACATTTCCAGAAACATTTATCTCTTCATTCGCTTTAAAAATTTTTTGAGCCGATATGATGAAGTTCGCTCTGTTATTTCTAAACTCTGGATGTGAAATCAGTTTGCCTTGTATTTTTACAATTGCTGTGTCGTTTGCAAAGTTAACTATTGAATTTTGCGGTTGAAGTTCAGTATCCGCAAGGTATTTCAAAGCACCGATGGTTATAACAATTAAGTAAATTGAAAAAATTTTAAGCAGGTTCGCTTTCAGAAGTGAAAGAGTAAAGTGAAGGATCGCAAGTGAGAAAAGTGAAAGAATAAGTGTTTCAATGGAAAATTTTAAAAAATGCTGAGCTAAAATTCCAACGATCAAAGCAAGCGAAAATTTCAGAGCAGGTCTGCTTCTCACACGGTAACGGAAATTCCTATATTAAAAATTTTATCTGCTGGTTTTGCAAGTATAAATTTACCAGTCGGTTTACCGTTATCCCCAATTTCAGGGATCATTCTCGGCTTGTTATCGTAGTTAAGGTTAAAGTTTAGGTTTATCGCAAGTCGCGTTGTCACTTTTAAGTTTAGGTATGTTTGCGAATTTATCCTGTAGTTTTTGAGCTCTTGAAAATCAACGAAGCAATTAGCGTTGTTTCCGAATTTTATGTTCTTGTTGATTATTATCTCAAATTCGGGTTTTAGAAGAGCGAAAAAAATCTCGTCGTCGGCACTTCCTTTAATGACGAGGTTATCTTTTGAGTAGTCAACCCCGAGACCAAAATTTAATTTTAGTGTATCAACATCGTAGAAGAAATTATAGCCTGCGCCAAGTTGTGCATTTCGTCTTGACCAGTATCCGCGAAATTTATTTCCTGACAAGCCGGTTGAAATAAAAAGATAATTTTTTCTTTTATCCGATGTGAACCAATCAAGTCGGGTTGATATAGTCCAATTGTTTGTTGTCTCTATTCGTGGACCATTTCCGTATTTTGATGTCCCATATGCGATGTTAAATCTTGTGTAGTAGATAAATCTTTCAAATGGCTTTTGAATGTTTGAGTCAAATGTTAAAATCCTCGTGTCTGAGTTTCCAGCTGTAAGTGTAAATCCGAGAGTTGTTTGGATTTGAAGCGGTCGTGGTTTTGTTTTCACAATTTGGTTAGGTTCGTCCATTGAGAAAAGAGTGGTTGAAAAGATTAAAAAGAAAAGAACGAGTTTTTTATGCATTGTTTATAACCTTAATTTTGGTTTAAAATTTCCTCAAGTTCTTTTCTATCAATCACTTCTTTTTCAAGCAGGCGGTTTGCAAGTTTATCAAGTTTGTCTCTGTGTGTGGTTAAAACTTCAAGTGCTTTTTTATAGCTTTGGTCAATGATTTTTTTAACTTCTTCGTCTATAAGTTTTGCTGTTTCTTCGCTGTATGATCTTGAAAACGGGGTTCTGCTTAGAAAATCCATTTCCTCAATTTCCGCAAGCGACAAATGTCCGATTTTCTCGCTCATTCCGTAGGTTGTCACCATAAGTCGTGCAAGTTCCGTTGCTTTTTTAAGATCATCGTGTGCGCCGGTAGAGATTTGACCAAATACAATCTCTTCCGCGGCTCTTCCACCTAAAATTCCAGCAATTTTTCCGAGTAGTTCTTCCTTTGTAAGGAGATACCTTTCTTCAGTTGGGGTTCTCAAAGTATAACCGAGTGCGCCGATGCTACGAGGCACGATTGAAACTTTTTGTACGACATCAGCACCAGGTATGTAGTATCCGACTATTGCATGTCCAGATTCGTGATATGCGACAATTTTTTTCTCTTTTTCACTTATGACTTTGCTTCTTTTCTCAAGCCCGGCGATTACTCGTTCAATTGCTTCTTGAAAATCAGACATTTCAATTTTATCTTTACCTCGTCTTGCTGCAAGAAGTGCTGCTTCGTTGCAGACATTTGCGATTTCAGCGCCTGCAAAGCCTGGTGTTTGTGCAGCAAGCGTTTCAAAGTCAACATCGTCTGCAAGTTTAAGATTTCGTGTGTGGACTTTAAAAATTTCTATTCTTCCCTTCAAATCCGGTCTGTTTAAAACTATTTGCCTATCAAATCGTCCGGGTCTTAAAAGAGCTGGATCAAGTACATCAGGTCTATTAGTTGCTGCCATTATTATAACACCAATTCCGGAGTCAAAGCCGTCCATTTCCACCAACAATTGATTGAGGGTGTTTTCTCTTTCGTCAACACCTCCATAAACAACTCCTCTTGCTCTCGTTTTTCCGATTGCATCAATCTCGTCAATAAAAATTATGCAAGGTGCTTTTTCTTTAGCTTGTGCGAAAAGATCACGAACTCTTGCGGCACCTACTCCTACAAACATCTCAACAAAGTCAGAACCACTTAAATAGAAAAACGGGACTCCCGCTTCACCAGCAATTGCTCTTGCCAGGAGAGTTTTCCCAGTTCCAGGCGGACCGACGAGAAGTACACCTTTTGGAATTTTCGCTCCGAGGCGCTGATATTTTTTCGGATTCTTCAAAAAGTCAACAATTTCTCTGACTTCCTCAATGACCTCATCTAAACCAGCTACATCGTTAAATGTGACTTTATTTTTTTCATCAGCAGCATATATTTTTGCTTTGCTTTTGCCAAATGTCATTACATTTTGAGAAGGTGAAAATCTGCGAATTAGTATAACCCAAAGAAGGACGAAGAACGCTATCGGCAATATCCAGTTAAGCAGTAGATCCCTACCCCAATTACTTTGAATTACCCCGCGGTAATCAACTCCTCGTTCTTGCAATTCCTTTAACAAATTTTCATCAGGTAATTTTACAACTTCAACGACCCTTGGAATTTTTTGAGATTCTGCGATTTCCTTTTTTAATGTCACGACAATTTTTTCATTTCCTATTTGGACTGACTCTATCTCGTTCTTTGACAAACGATCTTTGAATTCTTTATACGATATTTCTTTCAAAGGCGGATGAAGAATGAAGTATTGAAGCAATATCAGAATTATCACCGCGGCAATGTAATATACTATTGAAAATTGTGTCTGCTTTTTCATTTTACCACTGTCAATGTTTTTGTTTTATAAATTTTAAACTCGCTTAATTATTTTTTCTTCAGGGCTTTTCTAACTTCCGATTCGCTCATTCCAAGGTAATGTCCGATCTCGTGAAGCACAACCTCTCTTATCTTCTTTCTCAACTCATTCTCGTCTTTACATATTCTCTCGATATTTGCTTTGAAAATAAAAATTCTATCTGGTGTCACTGGATACATTCCGTAATTTATTCCTCTCTTTGATAGCGGGACTCCTGTGTAAAGTCCAAGTAGATTATATTTGTTTGATCTTGTCATTTTCAGTTCTTCTTCATCTGGGTAATCTTGGACTATGAATACGACATTGTCAAGTTTTTGTTTTATTTGTTGGGGCAAGCTTTCAATTGTTTCTTCAATTATTTTTTCAAATTCATCAATCGTCATAGTTTATAGTCCCTTCACAAATAATTTTCGCAGTTCCTTCAAGATAAACAAACTTTTTATCTATATTCCAGCCGACAGTTAGAATTTCACCGCTTGTTGCTTTTACTTTAATTGGTGGCGTCAAATTTTTAATCTCTGATGATATTAGTGCGCTGGCGACGGAACCAGTTCCACACGCTAAAGTTTCCCCTTCAACTCCGCGTTCATATGTTCTCATCCGTATCGTGTTTTCATCAATTATTGAGACGAAATTAACATTCGTTCCATTCTCAAAATATGGATGGAAGCGAAGCTTTCGTCCAAGAGTGTTTATATTGATTTTTTCAATGTTTCTTATTTTGTTTTCGTCGGTGAAAACGACAAGATGAGGTGCCCCAGTGTCAATGAAATGGGCTTTGAAAAATTTTTTCCCAAGTTTAAGTTTAAGATTGAGCTTTCTGGTTTTCGGCGCAGGTAGGTAAAGTTTGACTCTATCGTTTGAAAGTATTTCTGCTTTGTAAAATTTTCCGTTTGCTTCAAAAGTCGTTTCCTTTTTAGCGATTCCCATTTCATATGCAAGTTTCGCAATACATCTACCGCCATTCCCACACATTCCACCGAAGCTCCCGTCTGAGTTAAAATACACCATTTTAAAATCGCTTGTTTTGCTTTTTTCAATCAGAATTATACCATCTGCACCGACTCCGAAATGTCTGTCGCAAACCCATTGCGCAAGCTTAGGTGGATTTTTTATCAAGCCATTGCGATTGTCAAACATAATAAAGTCGTTGCCAGCGCCTGTCATTTTGTAGAATTTAATCTTCATTGAAGCGAATTTTCAGATGTTTTATTTTTTAGCGTGTTGTTAAAATTTAAGTAAAATTGCGAAATTTATGCAATTTTGAACTTTATTAGAAAAAGCATTATATTTTTTAAGCAAAATTGCGAGCTCTTTTCGGGCACGTGGCGGAACTTGGTAGACGCGCTGGACTTAGGATCCAGTGGGGAAACCCGTGGGGGTTCAAATCCCCCCGTGCCCACTGAAAAAAACAAATTCAAAAATAAAAATCTTCGGAGGAAGGCGCTGGTGGAACTTAATATCACCAAGCTAAGCGGAACAGAACAAGAAGCTGAAGTAAAATTAGATTGGAACGAACTTGAACCTTATTTTGAAGAAGCATATAAAAAATTCCGCGCAAAAGCGGAAATCAAAGGATTTAGAAAAGGCAAAGCGCCGATGGAACTTATAAAAAGACAATTCGGCGAACAAATTGAATATGAAGCACTTGATGATGTAGTAAACAATGTTTATCAAAACCTCGTCAAAGATAAAAAAATTGAACCAGTTGGAACACCTGAACTCGTTGATATTGATTATAAGCGAGGTGAATCTTTAACATTCAAAATAAAGTATGAGATAATACCTGATTTCCAAATTTCAAACTACGAAGGTTTAGAAATTGAAAAGATAGTGCATACAGTTGACGATAAAGAGGTTGAAAACGAAATAAAACGTTTATTGATCGCAAACGCAAGCTATGAGGAAGCAGACGAGGTGAAAGGTGAACTTTACAGAGTTACAGTTGATCTTCAAGGGGTTGATCAAAATAACTTGCCTGTGCTCGGGAAAAGAAGCGAAGATGTTGTGATTGATCTTGACGATGATTCCGTTGTTAAAAATTTGAGAGAAAGGCTCTTGAGAGCTAAAAAAGGTGATGAGTTCACAATTGAGATTACCATTGATAATAAACCAGAAAAGGTGAGGGTTTTCGTTAAAAAAATTGAGAAGAAGATTTTGCCAGAGCTAAATGATGAATTTGCATCTAAGGTCACTGGTGGAAAAGTAAATAGCGTTAATGAACTAAAAGACCATCTTAAAACGGAACTGCAGAAGTGGTGGGACGAATATAGTGATATTAAATTTTACGACAACATAATTATAGAGATCGTTAGGACAAATGATTTCCCAGTCCCAGAAAGTTTAGTTGAAGATTTCATCCGAAGCATGCTTGATGAAGAGAAAAGTAAATATCCTGATGGAAAACTACCAGAGAATTTTGATGAACAACTTTTCAGGCAGAAGAAAAAGGCAGATGCTGTTTTCAGTGCCAAGTGGTATATCATAAAAAACAAGATAGCGCAAATTGAGGGGATAGAATTAACAGATGAAGATTTTGAAAAGCTTGCTGAGGAAGATTCCGCCGAGATCGGAATAGAGAAAGAGAAGTTGCTCTCGTTTTATAAAAGTTCTGAACATATAAGGGAAAAGATATTGAACAGGAAAGTATTGCGGTTTTTAAAGGACAAAGTTAAAGTTGTTGAAAGGTTTGTTTGAAAAATCAAAACTTTTGAACCATCAGGCATAGCGGAATTTTAAATGAATGTGAACAAGTTAAACAAGCACATTATTTTCACCGACGGTGAAAGGACGAGGGAAATTCTTAATTGTTGAAACAAAAACAAAATTTAAGATACCTGAACTATGCGAACAAGAATTTATGATCAACTTGTCCCGATAGTCGTTGAGCAAACAAGCAGAGGTGAAAGGGCGTATGATATTTTTTCACGGCTTTTAAAAGAACGAATCGTTTTCATAGGTACACCAATTGATGACACTGTTGCAAGTTTAGTAATTGCTCAATTACTTTTTCTTGAGTCGGAAGATCCAGACAAAGATATTTATCTTTACATAAATAGTCCTGGTGGATTGATTTCAGCGGGTCTTGCCATTTACGACACGATGCAATATATCAAACCTGATGTTGCGACAATTTGTATTGGCATGGCAGCAAGCATGGCTGCTGTAATACTTGCAGGTGGGGCAAAAGGAAAGAGGACAGCTCTTCCGAATTCAAGAATTATGATACATCAACCTTGGGGTGGAGTTCAAGGTACAGCTGCAGATATAAGAATTCAAGCGGAAGAAATTTTAAGAATGAAAAGAAAAATAAACGAGATACTTGCAAAACACACTGGAAAACCGATTGAACAGATTGAAAAGGACACAGACCGCGATTACTATATGTCAGCTGAAGAGGCAAAAGAATATGGAATCATTGATCAAATACTTGTGAAGAGGGAATCTAATTTAACAAAAAAGAGGTAGAAAATGTCGGAGAAACTTGATCCGAGGTCAAGACCAGTTTGTTCTTTTTGTGGAAGAGGCATTGATGAAGTTGGAAATATGATAGCCGGACCAGATGTTTACATCTGCGATATTTGCGTGAGTGAATCTGTTGATATTTTGAAAAATAATATGGCTGCTTATTCATCGCACAGAAGATATAGTAAGGTTCCACTTACCCCTGCTGCGATAAAAAAAGCACTTGATGAATATGTCATCGGTCAAGAAAGAGCTAAGAAAATTTTATCGGTCGCAGTTTATAACCACTACAAAAGGATTGAAAACAATCTTGAATCAAACAATCATGTAAAGAATCTTACCGACAATGTTGAGATAGAAAAAAGCAACATTCTTTTGATTGGTCCCACTGGCACAGGGAAAACGCTCCTTGCTCAGACGCTTGCGAAAATTCTTGATGTTCCGTTTGCAATTGCTGACGCAACAACTCTTACGGAAGCGGGTTATGTTGGTGATGATGTTGAGACAATTCTTCTTTATCTTTTGCAAAATGCTGATTACGATGTCGCAAGAGCAGAGCGTGGAATAGTTTATATTGACGAAATAGACAAAATCGCAAGAAAGACGAGCAGTCCCTCAATTACGCGCGATGTCTCGGGTGAGGGAGTTCAGCAGGCGCTTTTGAAAATTCTTGAAGGAACTATTGCTGGAGTCCCACCAAAAGGTGGAAGAAAACATCCTGAACAAAGTTTGATCTATATAAATACGAAGAACATACTTTTCATATGTGGTGGCGCCTTTGAAGGACTTGAGAAGATAATTGCTAAAAGAATAAATAAAAATTCAATTGGCTTCACTGCTGAGATAAGAGGAAATAAGGATGAGGTTATTGATGAACTCTTGCCGTTAGTTGAGCCGGAGGATCTTTTAAAATTTGGCTTCATTCCTGAATTTATAGGACGATTGCCTGTAATTGCAACACTTCATTCCCTATCAAAAGATGCTCTTGTAAGAATTCTTACGGAGCCCAAAAACGCAATTGTTAGACAGTATAAAAAGCTATTTGAATATGACGGCGTTGAACTTGAATTTGAACCTGAAGCACTTGAAGCAGTGGCTGAACTTGCCTTGAACCGTGGGACAGGGGCAAGGGGTTTAAGGGCAATCATTGAAGAAATTATGCTTGATATAATGTTTGAATTACCATCACGACTTGGAGAACAACCTATCTCAAAATGCATAATTACAAAAGAAACAGTTTATGAAAGAGCAGAACCTGTTTTCATTTATCGTGAGCAGAAACTTTCAGCATGATTTGATAAGATCAAAAAGCACTTTGAATTCATTTAGAAACTTTATTAAGCGATGTTCCGTCTCGTGCTCGGATCTATTCATCGGGTTTGATTTGAAATCTCAACTTTACAAAGTTTATAAAATTTAATCCCGACCAAAAGTCGGGATTTTTTATTTAAAAATAAAATCAATGGTGGAAAAATGATGCCCAATTCAGTTTTGACTGAGGAAAAAGTTAAGCCACTTCACATCAAGCACATTATGGAACAGATCGGATTAACTGATGACGATTTTGAATATTACGGAAAATTTACGGGTAAAATTCGGCTTGAACTTTTGGAGAAGTTGAAAGACAGACCTAATGGTAAATTAATAATTGTCACGGCTGTAACTCCAACTCCATCTGGTGAAGGTAAGACCTTAACATCAATTGGTTTAAGTCAAGCGCTTAACAAAATTGGTAAGAAGGCAATTGTCACTTTAAGGGAGCCATCTCTTGGACCTGTATTCGGAATCAAGGGCGGTGCTACTGGTGGTGGAAAGTCGCAGGTCATCCCATCCGATCTTATAAACCTTCATTTCAACGGAGATATACACGCTGTTGCATCTGCTCATAATCTTCTCGCAGCTTTGATTGATGCACATATTCACCATGGAAATGAATTAAGAATTGACATTAACAACATCACTTGGGAAAGAACAATTGATATGAACGATAGGGCATTAAGACATGTTATAGTTGGACTTGGTGGGAAAGCCAACGGTGTGCCCAGAGAATCTGGCTTCGTGATAACAGCTGCATCTGAAACGATGGCTATTCTTTGTATGGCTGGATCAAGAAGCGACTTGAAACGAAGGTTATGTGAGATCGTGATTGGATATGATCTTGATGGAAAACCAGTTAAAGCGAGGGATTTGAAAGCATGCGGAGCGATGATGGTTTTGCTTAATGAAGCGATCATGCCAAACCTCGTTCAAACAACTGAGCATACTCCTGCGATAATTCATGGCGGACCATTTGCAAACATAGCTCACGGAACAAATAGCGTTATAGCTGACAAAATCGCCCTTAAACTTGCTGATTATGTGGTCGTTGAAACTGGGTTTGGATCTGATCTTGGGGCAGAGAAATTTTTTGATATCGTTGCTCAAATTCATCATCTCAAGCCTGATGTCGCTGTCGTTGTTGTTTCAGCTAAAGCAATAAGATATCACGGCGGAATAAAAGCACAAGATGATTTCACGATTGAAAAATTTAAGAAAGGACTTGAAAATTTAGAATTCCATGTGAAAAATGTCCGCAAATTTGGTGTTCCAGTTGTAGTTTCAATAAATAAGTTTGCTACTGATTCAGATCTTGAACTTGATCTTATACAAGAAAAATGTGCTGAGCTTGGTGTTGAATGCTCAATTACTGAATTCTTCAGCAAAGGTGGAGAAGGAGGGATTGATCTTGCAGAAAAAATTGTGCGAATAACCGAAACAGTTAAATCTGACTTCAAGCCACTTTACCGATTATCAGTCCCACTTATTGAAAAGATAAAAACTATCGCTACTGAGGTTTACGGCGCTGATGATGTTTATATTGAGAGAAAAGCGATGAAAAAGATTGAAAAATACATTGAACACGGATATGACCATTATCCTGTTTGTATCGCTAAAACGCCAAATTCAATAAGTGATAATCCGAAGCTTATCGGAGTTCCGAAGGGATGGACATTAACTGTAACGGATGCTCGTTTATTTGCCGGTGCTGGATTTGTCGTCGCAATTTGTGGAGATATCATGCTTATGCCGGGGCTTTCAAAGAATCCCGCTGCCTTCAATATGGATGTTGATGAACAAGGAAATATAATTGGTCTTTTCTAAAAAAATAAGGTAGCCGCAAGCGTAGGAATTACAAAAACTTGTGATTGTAAGATTAACTTGCGGCTACCGCTTTATTGTAAAATTTTTAATTTTCGTTTGAAACTTGAAACCACTTGACAGTTAAGTTTTTCTTCGCTATATTCGCACTTGAATAGAGATACAACTGGGAAAAATTTAGGTTTTAGTTTTTTCATTTTGGCACTTCGGGAGGAAATTAAAAATTTAAATTGGCAAGTTAACTTGCGAAAACTGAGAAATAAAGAAAAAGGGGGACTAAAAAATGAAGGTTCTTAAAGGTAAAATTTTGGTTTTGGCTCTTGTTTTTGGTTTAGTAAGTATCTTGCTCCTTTTGATTTTTTTGTTTTATAGCTCCATACCTTCATCTTCACAAAATCCTGAATGGATTAATTTCACTTACGGTAATAATGTTCTTGCAATTGCATTTGAAGGTAATTATGTTTGGGTTGGGACGACGGGAGGGCTTGTTCGGCTTGACAAAACAACTGGAGCGATGACATTTTACAACAGGGCGAATTCAGGTTTGCCTGATAATAGTGTTCAGTCAATCGCCATAGATAAACAAGGAAACAAGTGGATTGGGACTTGGGATGGAGGTCTTGCGAAGTTTGATGGGAAAAATTGGGTAGTTTACAACAGGGCGAATTCAGGTTTGCCAAGTAATAATGTTTATTCAATCGCCATAGATAAACAAGGAAACAAGTGGATTGGGACAGGCGGTAAAAGAAAGTTTGTAAAGTTTGATGGAACAAATTGGATGATTTTCTATACAGCAGATTCAGGTGTACCTAATGATGATATTTTGACAATCTCTATAGACAGATATGGAAACAAGTGGCTCGGGACTTCTGGTGGAGGGCTTGTAGTGTATCGTGAAGGAGGTGTGAAGCTTGATATGCAGGTGAGAAAATGATTTTGTGGATGAATTTTCATTCAATTGAAATCAAGTTTGGTTAAATAGTTTGTTTGTTGTATCTTTTAACACATCAATGTTTAACTTTTTCTAACACATTTTTTTCTGGTATGTCCACTAAACAATACATTGATTTGAGAAGCGACACAGTTACAAAACCGTCTCCCGAGATGAGAAGATTTATGATGGAAGCGGAAGTTGGTGATGATGTCTTTGGCGAAGATCCAACTGTTAATAAACTTCAAGAGATGGTTGCGGAAATTCTCGGTAAAGAAGCTTCGCTTTTTGTTCCGAGTGGAGTGATGGGCAATCAAACTGCGATAAAAGCGCACACTGAACCCGGTGATGAGGTAATTGTTGAAGCTGAATCGCACATAATGAATTATGAAACAGCGGCACCATCAATGTTGTCTGGAGTTCAGCTTTATCCAATCCAAGGCAAGCATGGCGTTATTACATTGGAACAGATTAAAAAAGCGGTAAGACCTAAGGCGTATTATATGCCGAGGACTCGCCTAATTTGTCTTGAAAATACTCATAATCGTGCTGGTGGGACAATTTTTCCAATTGACGAAATAAAGAGAATTCGCGAGTTTGCTCTTGAAAACGGGATAAAGATGCATCTTGATGGAGCACGACTTTGGAACGCAAGCGTTGCAACAGGAATAAGCCCAAAGGAATATGCTCAGTATTTTGACTCTGTCCTTGTTTGTTTGTCAAAAGGTCTTGGTGCTCCGGTTGGATCAGTTGTCGCAGGTGATAGGGAATTTATTGAGAAGGTAAGAAAATACAGAAAAATTTTCGGTGGTGGGATGAGACAAGTTGGGATTCTTGCAGCTGCTGGAATTTATGCAATTCAAAATAACATTGAACGATTAAAAGAAGATCACGAGAAAGCAAGGTTCTTCGCTGAAGAAATATCAAAGTTGAAGGTTTTTGACATAGATCTTGAAACTGTGCAGACAAACATCGTAATAATAGGAGTTGAAAAAACCGGAAAAACACCTGATGAAATTCTCAAACTCTTAAAGGATAACGGAGTTCTCTTGAGCTCCGGTAGCTATATGAAAATCCGTGCCGTTACACATCTTGATGTCTCAATGGAAGATATAAAGCAAGCCGTCAATGTTTTTTACAAATTGTTCGGTTGAATTTATTTTGCTAAAACTATTTTTTTAGTAAGCGTTATCCTTTCGGTTTTGTTTATTGGGTTTATATCAGCTCTGACGAAATAAACGCCGGAGGCAGAAGCCTCCGGGGAAAACATAAATTTATGTTCACCTGCAGTATAGATCCCACTTATTAAGTTTGTAATCTTCTGACCGAGAATGTTGTAAATGTCAATCTTAAGGAAAGAATCAACTGGGAGAGTAACGCCCAAGTTGATTGTTAAGTTAAATGGGTTAGGATAAACATTCATTTCAAATTTTTCAGGTAATACCTCGCTTCTTCTGTCTTTGGTTGATGTCACGATTGGCGTTAAACGACGATTCAAAATTAACATAACAGCATCTCCCGTCATAAATCCAGGGGTTGTGAAATTCTCGTTCGTTATCCTCAAAACTTTTTGCCTTCCTCTTTTGAAATAGAAATCGCCAATTTTATACCATCCGTCGTAAACGAATTGATTGTTTTGATCAATTATAAATTTTCTACCTACGCCTGACGAATCATAAACATAGTAAGCTGCATTTTTTGATGTTGATCGGACCACGAAAGCATAGAGTTCGTAATAACCATCCTCTGGTATATTTGCGTGATATTCAATCCATTGTGGAGATGTTGATTGCGTCGCAAGGTAATCGCTACCCCAGCGAATGTAAGCTGACTGTCTTACCCATCCACTTGAATATGAAACAAATGCGGTGTCGCTGTTATCAACTATAACTGCTGGAATTCTCCATCTATCAGGTCTGTCTGGGACAAGAGCTTTTGTATTTAGAAGTGTCCTCAATGAATCAAAATCATCCGAAAGCGAACCGTAATGCCAAACGACGAATCCTTTTAAATTTTGTTGCCTTACATACTGAATCATTTTCAAAAATTCAGATGTAGTCGGATTGTAGCTATCAACTCCAAAGAGAATTTTACGCCTATCGTTTACTCTGCCGAAGATGTTTATACACTCGGCGATAAATTCGTTTGCTGTTCTTCTATAGTTCATTGGCTCAATGAAATCAAGCCAACCACTGTTGATCCAAGTCACCCAATCTTGAAGTTTTTCCGATTTCGCCCAATCTGGACCAACTCCAACTGCATTTGTAAGACGCATGTCTGGTCTGTAAAATTTAACTGAGTCATAAACCATTTTTGCAAATTGATTTAGCTTCTGAATCCGCCAGTTTTTCCAATCTGGGTTATTATAGTCATATGGAGGTGTATTTCCGTTATGCTCTTGCTTGTAAATTTCAATTGTTACACTGTCATAGCCACAGTTTGGATCGGGATATCTTATTCTATCAAGTTCAAAACCATCAATATCATATTTTTTGACCATTTCAAGTATAAGTTGAAGTAAGAAGTTTTGCACTTGTGGATTTGCGTGCGCCATCCAATAGAAATTTCTGCTTATTTGATCTTCGGATGAGCCCGCATCTGTTCCGTCGTTTCTTTTGGCAAGCCATTCTGGGTGAGTGTCAAAAATTTTCCCTTTACCACTATTTCCTGGAGAATATCCGCCCCATCCGCCTATAAATCCGTATTCAAACCAAGCATAAACTTCAAGCCCAGCTCTGTGAGCTTCTGCTATCATTTCTTGAAGTAGATCTCGCTCTCCAAGCTGCGGGTCTGTGTAAAGTCCAGTTTCCCTATAGAATGTCTCGCTTTTGAAAAGTGGATAGCCCCTTGCCCACACAAGCACATAAACGACATTAAAGTTATTTCTTGCGATATTATCCATATCTGCAGCTATTTCAGATTTCGTCTTATACGCATTTCCAGTTCTCGGGACATACCAAACACCGCGATGTTCGTAAACTTGAGCCAAAAGGTTGACGCTGATAAAAAGCAAGAGCAAGATTTTTTTCATGGCGCTTCCAAATTTTATTTTAAAAGTCCATATATGCTTCTTCCGAAAATTCTCTGAATTTTTTTATCTTCCCACTTTTGCTCGCGCAAATTTGAAATCAAAATTTTTGAAGCATCCGGTTTCAAGCTGACAAAAACTTTCTCGGGCTTGATAAAATTTACAGACGATAAAAATTTACCAGCGTCAGTGAAAAGGTAAAAAGTAAGCTGATCATTTGCAATTGAGTCTGGATCAACGATTATGTGTGTTTTTGTAATTTTAAAGTTTCTTGATGAATTTCCTTTTAAAACCGGGACGACATCAAGATAAAAATCGTTCACAGCGTTGGCAACATTTTTAACATTTCCAGAAGTTGCTTCATCAAAGTAAACAAATTTTAATCCTGACTTTGAGAGCACAGATAAAATTTGTGGTAAATTTTGAAAAGCATCCGCTCTTGCTGAAAAAATTATATTTAAAACATCTGGCGATGTATTGAAATCTGATCTGCTTGAAACGACATTGAAATGTCTGTATTCGCGTGTTGCGAGCGAATCTACAAAATAAATGGTTCTGACAACATCATCAAACTTATTAGAGTTTATCTCAAATATAATCGCTTCAACTCCGTTATTTTTAACCTCCTTCCAAAAGTTGTAAAGCCATTCTTTTGTTATTGAATCTGGGTGAACTTGAATGTAAATTGCAGTCTGAGCGTTTGAGTAGAGATAATCAATAAATCTATTTCCTTTTTTCAAACTTCTTGGGTAATTTGCAAGTCCGAGGATGACTTGGTAAGCAGTGTTTCCGACTTCACCGAGGACAAACGGTTGAATTTTATCATTTGTGTCATCGGTTCTGTGGTATTCGGGATGTTGACCTGCGGATATGAAAAAGAATGCTGGAATCCCACGCTCTTGAAATGGATAATGATCGGAGTTTGCACCAGCGCGGAACTTGCCAAGATTTTTAAGCTTATTTTCGGGGAAAAATCCTTTCATTATGTCCCAGATTTCAGGAAAATTTTCAGTCCCGGCGATGTTTATATTACCATTTCCACGCCCGACCATATCAAAGTTAAACATTGCAACGATGTTTTCTTCTGGCACCGGAAGATGCGAGGCGAAGTATTTTGAGCCCAGAAGTCCTTGCTCTTCAGCTGCAAATAAGACAAAAATTATTGAGCGTTTGGGCTTTTCACCGTTTGCTATCATGCTTCTTGCAAGTTCCATCACTAAACAAGTCCCAGAAGCGTTATCATCAGCTCCTGGGTAAATAAAACCTTCTGCGTCAACCCCATTGTGGTCCATATGTGCTCCAACGATTATATATTCATTTTTCAAATTTTCGTCATTTCCGGGCAACAATCCAACGACATTTTTTGTCCATCCATCAAGTTTTTCAACTTTTGCCTCTATTTCAAAAACTTTGTCAATTTCAAAAGATCTCTCTCTGAAGTTAATTTCAGCTCGCAAAGCATCAAAACTTATCCCGGTATTGTAAAAAATATCATCAACAATTTTTCTGCTGATCCAAAAAGCTGGCAATTGCGGAGTGTAATACTCTTCTGTTATGGCTCCACCTCTAATGGGTCTATCACCTTGAACATAGAAAACTGCAGACGCTCCTTTTTCAAATGCTTTTTTAATTTTATATCCTCTTGAGCTTTCAGTTTCAAACTTACCTTCCTCATCTTCAGGTCCACCAGCAAGTAAAAGCACAATTTTACCTTTGACATCAACATTTGCATAATCATCCCTTCCTTTCTCAGGTGCGGAAATCCCATATCCTACGAAAACAACCTTTGATTTTACTTTCCCACTTCCGCTATTTGTTAAAATTGTGAAGTCGTCCCCAAGTGAGTATTTCGTTTTGCCTTTTCTTCCATTTATTAAAGTTAACTTTGATGCCTTATCTTGGGTTGCAAGGATTTTGAAATTTTGGAAATATGTCCCTTTGTCTCCAAATGGTATGAGCCCAAACTCTTTGAATTTTTCCGCAATCCATTCGCTCGCTCTTTCACCACCTGGAGTTCCAGATTTTCGTCCTTGAAATTTTTCAGAGGTCAAAATTTTGTTAAAATTCCATGCGGACATTGAATCAAACTTAACCTGCGATTTAGCGCAATTCGTTATGAAGATCAAAATTAGAGTGAAGCCAGCGATTTTCTTCATGCGGTTTGTCGTTTTTTTTAAAAATAACAAAAAAAATTTAGAGGTCAAGATAAAACTTTGGGAAAAATTTGTTATCTTTAAAAAGCAAAAACAGAAATTCACGGCGATTTGCCTATGGAAACTCTATTCACATATTTTCTCGGTCCGAAGGGAGAAAACATTGAGCTTTTCAAGAAGCTCATTCACAAGGCAATTGAATGGAACAAAAGATGGCGTGAGGATTTTTTTGATGATCCATCGGTTTATCCTGAAAATTTTTTCAGTTCTGAAACTTATAAGATTGAATCGGAGAATTTGGAAAAAATCTTTGATGAATTTTTGAAACGGCTTGAGGGAAATCTTCCATACTTTCATCCGAGATATTCAGCTCAGATGTTAAAAGATCCGTCAATTCCAGCCTTACTTGCTTATTTTGCGGTTATGTTGACAAACCCGAATAATCATGCTTACGAAGGTGGTCCTGTGACTACGGAGATGGAAATGGAAGTTGTTGAAGATCTTTTGAAACTTGTGGGATTCAAAGAAGGCTGGGGACATTTGACAAGCGGTGGCTCACTTGCTAATCTTGAGGCACTTTGGGCTGTAAGAGATTTAAGAAAAGACGGCATCGCTGTTTTCTCAAAAGGTTCTCATTATTCGTGGAAAAGAATTTGTTCAATTTTAAAAGTTGATTTCGTTGAAATTGATGTTGATGAAAATTATAGAATTGACCTTGATCAACTTGAGAGCGTCTTAAAGAGAAATAAAGTAATGTTCGTAATGGCAAACTTTGGGACTACAGGGGCTGGCGCAGTTGACCCGTTGGTTGATATTTTAAATTTGAAAGAAAAATACGATTTCCACTTGCATATTGATGCAGCGTATGGAGGATACTTTCGCACTTTGATAATTGATGGAGAGTATAAATTAATTGATTTCTCAATGCTGAATGTGCCGTTGAAAAAATTTGTGTATGACAATTTGCTTGCAATTTCTGAAGCGGATTCTTTAACAATTGATCCGCATAAACATGGACTTGTTATGTATGGAGCTGGTGGCGTCTTATACAAAGACGAAAATTTAAGACAAGTTATACTTAACACTTCGCCTTACACATATCACAAAAAAGATAAACCGAATATCGGAATGTTTCAGCTTGAAGGATCAAGACCAGGAGCATCCGCTGGCGCTGTTTGGCTTACGCATAGAGTGATACCGCTTAATAGAAATGGGTTTGGGGAAATCCTTGCTCAAACCTTAAAAACTGCAAATTATCTTTATCAAAAGATAAAAAATCTGGATGGCTTTGCACCGCTAACTCAACCAGACCTTGACATTTTCTGTTTCTATAGACATGATGGAAATTTTAAACTTAGCGAGATAAATCAAAAAACGCTCAAAATTTATAACCGCCTTTCGGTTGAGAATCCAAATGCCAAGTTCATTCTTTCTAAATTTATCGTTGATAAATTGACCGCTCAGAAGATAAATCACAATTTTGAGATTGATGACGAATCTTTAACGACGCTTCGCTCGGTCTTCATAAAGCACTGGAACACGATAAGCGAGAGAAATAACTATGTTGATATGCTCGTTGACGAGCTATTGAAGGATTAGTTTTATTTATCGTTTTTTAGATTCTTCTTGAAAAATTTGTCAATTAGATCCCATGCGTTTTTGGTTGAAATTTCATCGTAATTGTTCTTGTTGTTCGGGTTCATAAAGGCATGATTGACATCGGGGTAAATTTTAACTTCAATTTTCTTGCCGAGTTTTTTCATCTTTTCTTCAAAGTTTTTCACTGCATCTGTTGGTATACCGCGATCTTTTTCCGCGAAGATACCAAGGATCGGTGCATTTATTTTCTCAAGTTGCTGTTCGTCTTCAACGAGACGACCGTAGCAAATGACGCCCGCTGCTAAATCTGGAATTTCAATCAAACTTCTCAAAGCAAATCCTCCACCCATACACCATCCAATTATTCCAACTTTATCGGGAATTACATCGTTTCTTGATTTAAGGTATTCAAGTGTTGATTTTATATCTCTAATGACCGTATTAAGCGAGAGCGATTGCATGTATGATCTTGCTTCTTCTGGTGTTTTTGCAAGCTTGCCACGATAGAGATCAACGGCAATAGCGACATATCCTTGGCTTGCGAATCTTGTAGCGTTTTCCTTTTCCCAATCGGTAAGACCCCACCATTCGTGGATTAATATGATCGCTGGGAACTTACCTTTAATTTTTGGAACCGCAAGGAAAGCTGAAACTTCCTCATCGCCGCTTTTGAATTTCACCATTCGTGTTTCAACATTTAGCTTCTTTTCCTGTGTGAAGGCAAGTATTGTGAAAATAACAGATAAAATCATTGCAATTACAAGCAGAAGAAAAATTTTATCAAACATATGCGTTTCCCATTTTATTTTTGTGTTAAAGGAAGTTTAATTGTTATCGTCGTTCCCTTTCCAAGCTCACTTTCAACGAAAATTTCTCCTTTATGTTCGGTTATGATTTTCTTGGTTATCGCCATTCCGAGTCCAGTGCCGTGCTTTTTTCCATATGTGACAAATGGTTCAAAAAGTTTTTTCTTAACTTCTTCTGGCATTCCCTTTCCTGTATCGGTAAATTGCATGTAGAAGAAATTATTTTCAAGCCATGTTTTTACGATGAATTTCCCTCCTTCCGGCATCGCATCCCTTGAGTTATGAGCGATATTGAAAACAACGCGAGTCATCTTATCAACATCAATCTCAACCTCATCATCATATTCAATCATTTTTTCAATTTGAATTTTGTTTTTCTCAAAATCCATTGCCAAAAACGCTATCACGCCATTAAGGAAATCACCGAGTTTTATCTTTGAAAAGCTCAAACTTGAAACACCCCTTGAGAAGTCAAGTATCTCTTGAGCCATATTAACGAGCCGATCAATTTGCTTTATGACCTCATCAACAAGTTGAATTGCTTCGCTTTCACCAACTTTTTTTCTTAGAACCTGCGCGTATGCTTTTATCGTCGCCATGGGGTTTTTTATGTCGTGAATAATTGCGCTTGCCATTCTTCCAATCACAGCAAGACGCTCGTTGTTTACAAGTTCCTGTGCCATCTTTGCGTTTTGAATTGCAATTGAAGCGTGGATTGAAAGTGCGTTTAGCATTTCTTCGTCTTTTTTTGTGAAAACGCCATCCTTTTTGTTTATCAATTGAAATACTCCAACAATTTTTTCGTTTTTATCTTTTATCGGTTGACATAGCATTGTTTTCGTTCTATATCCTGTCTTGATGTCTATTTCAGGGTTGAATCTTGGGTCTTTATAAGCATCTTCAAGGTTGATTGTCTCTCCAGTTTTTGCTACATATCCTGCGATGCCTTTTCCTATGGGAAGACGAATTTCTGTGATTTCATTTCCTTGAAGAACCTTTGACCATATCTCACCTGTTAATTCATCAACAAGGTAAACAGTCCCTCTATCCGCATTTGTAATTTCAAGGGCGATTTCAAGTATGATTTTCAAAAGCTCATCAAGATCTATAGTTGAGTTCACACGCTTGGTGATCTCAATTAGGTAATTCAGTTTGTTTACCTGTTCCGTCATTTCCTTTTCATACTCAAGAAAATCTTTCAAAATTTTCTCGTTTGACTTCCTTAATCTTTCGCTCAATGTCCTTGAGATGTTGATCAAGATTTGAGGGTGTAAATGAATAAGTTTTTCAAATTCGTTTGCGGGAATTGAGATTATTTTACAGTCGGTCAATGCGACGACGCTTGCGGAACGAGGGCGCAGGTCAATCAATGACATCTCGCCAAAGAAATCACCGTCTTCAAGTTCCATCAAAATTTTACCTTTTGAATCAGCAAGTTTAACAACCTTCACTTTACCTTCTGCAATCAGGCAGACCTTGTCACCAGATTCACCTTCGCGAAGTATAATGTCACCAGGTTTGTAATTTTCAATAAATGAATTTTGAGCAATTTCGTTTATCAATTCTTCCCCGACGCTTCCGAATAGTTTATTTTTCTTCAACGATTCAATCACCTGTTGCATTATTACTTCCCTCCGGTATAAGTTGGTAAGTAAAGCGAAGCGTTTTTTATAACTGCTATTGAGCCAGTAAGATTTCTTAAGATGCTTATATCATCAAGCGATTTTAGTCCCATTAGTTCAAGCAAGTTTTTTTCAAGTTCACACTTTAAAACTATATTAGCAATTTTCAATTTATTTTGCAATGACAGCGCAGTATGACCGTTCATTGAATAATTTTGAAGTAAATGTTTTTTCATTTCGTCTTGGTTTTCAAATTTAAACCAATCAAGAAATGTTCTTGAGCCGATTCCGTCTCTGCATTCAGTAAATGAGAACAAATATCCACCTTCTTTTAAAATGTAGTGTGAATGATGAAGTGATTTATGTGATTGAATGAAATTAACATCCTTCGGGAAACCACCAGCGCTTGATATGATGATATCAAATTTTTTATCCACCGGTATTGTGAAAAACTTTTTAACAAATTCAGCACCAGCTCTATGTGAAGAAATCACATCGCCTGAAAAAGCTGAAACAATTTTGTCATTTTCGTCAAGAACAACACCAAAATGAAATGTCTTGAGATTGCAAAGTTTCATCGCTTCAACTATGTCTTCGTAAATGGGATTCCCATCAAGTTTGAGGTTCGTTGCATTTGGATTTAAATTGCCGTCGGATGTTAAGGTAAGTTTATGGTTTTGAACGGCGGTTTTATATGACGCTACGCCTGGAATTAGCATTTTTGCTCCGCCACCAAAACCGGCGAAATAATGGTGTGTGATTGAGCCAATCAACAGGATTTTATCAACTGATGAAAGTAGAGGATTCAAAAAAATTTCAGTTCCAAACCTCGTCTTTCCGTAATATTCAAAATTATCAGCATAAGCATCGTGTTCAAAAACTTCAAAGTTGTTGTAAACTTCATCTCCAAGTATCTCTCGTTTCTCTATTTCCGTCTGTTTTGCGTGGGTGCCATTTGCAAATAAAATTTTTACATTTGTGTTTTTAAGTCGCCGTAAAATGAATTTTAAAACTAAATCAACGCGCGCCTTTCTCGTTTTATCCGGGACGATAATCAAAACTTTATCACTTGGATGAATAAAATTCTCAAGTTTCGGAGCATCAATTGGATTATCAAGTGCATCGTTTATGATTTCAATCTCATCTCTTTCTGGGGGTCTCAATGGAGGTTCTAAAACAACGGAATGATCCGGAAGTTCAATTTCTATCTCCGTCTTTCCATATTTGATTGAAACTTTTTTCATTTCGCTTTTCACTTTCTATTCATAAGAGTTGCGGCAAATGCTGCACCGAATCCGTTGTCAATGTTTACAACAACAACGCCTGGTGCACAAGTGTTAAGCATAGTCAAAAGAGGTGCAAGCCCATTAAAGTTTGCACCATATCCAATTGATGTCGGAACAGCTATAACTGGAACTCCAACAAGTCCCCCTACGACACTTGGCAATGCCCCTTCCATTCCAGCGACAACAATTATAACGCTTGCACTTTTCAACTTATCAAAATTTGAAAGCAAGCGATGAAGCCCAGCAACTCCAACATCGTATAAAATTTCAACTTCATTCCCAAGTATCTCTGCTGTTACTCTTGCTTCTTCGGCAACGGGCAGGTCCGCGGTTCCAGCAGTTATAATTAAAATTTTCCCCTTTTTGTCGTCTTTCTTTATATCTCCACGAATTACAGTTATCGTTCTTGCCAGCTCGTTATATTTTGCATCTTTTGCGATTTTTTTGACTTCTTTAAAGTGTTCTAAATTAGCTCGTGTTGCGAGAAGGAATTTGGATTTTTCAAGTATTCGTTTTGCTATTTCCCTTACTTGTTTAGGTGTTTTCCACTGGCAAAGTATAACTTCGGGGAAGTTGTGTTTAAGCATTCGGTGATGATCAACTTTCGCAAATTCAATGTTTTCAAATGGAAACCATTTTAACTCGTTTAAAAATTCATCAACGCTAATTTTTCCATTTTTATAATCGTTCAGAAGTTTTTCTAACTTTTCGCGCATCATTTGGCTTTTTTAAAATTTAAATTTTGCTGAAATCATAAATTTCCCACCCTTGCTTTCTACTCCGATGAAAGGAGTGTTTTCGCCGAAAATGTCTCCAGAACCTTTATCTGTTGTAAAGAAAAGTACATCAATTATGTTTACAGCCCAAAGCCCAGCTGTTATACCAAGAAAAAGGTTCCTTCTTTTGTAATCTCTATCAATGCCCGCTTTAACCTGCAACATCTCCTGCCATATTTGTTCTGCTCTTTCCCAATTCATTGTGCTTTGATACTGAATCTCTAAATTTTCAAGTCTTTCGTTTCCGCCAACAAGATTATTTTGTGATACAACTGCTGTGATGAGCGACCCGAAGGTAGTTAAGGTAAAAAGTGCGCCTTTGATTTTGTGGCCCAGATAAAATTGACCAGCACCAGGTATAAAAACTGAATATGTAAGCGCTGTAAGTTTTCGCTTTGAAATAAATGATTCATTTGAGGATTGCGAAAAAACCATAGCTTGGGCAAAAACGATTAAGAGCAAGATTTTCTTAAGCATAAATTTTAAGTCATTTTGTTTTGGGCTGAATAAATTTAAAAAATTAAGGCGAGATTTAAAATGAATTTTAAGCGAATTTTAAATTTTACCAGGGCTTTATCGGGTCGTGTGCTCATTCTTGATAAAGTTGGAATAATTTTTTAAATTTGAAAAGTCAAAAGAAACCGTAAAAAATTTGAGAGTTGAAAAGCATTTTCAAAAAAATAAACGATGCGATTGGCTTAACGAGATCCGAAAGCGTCGTCTTTTGGTTTCTAATCGTTGCTTTTGTTTCCGGGATTGCAATAAAACTTGTTCGGGGTGATGTTATCAAAAAGGAAACCGCGAAATTTGATTATTCTGTTTTTGACAAAGAATTTGAACAAAGATCCGCTGAAATTGAAAAATATGTATCCGCTGGAAGTAAAAATGTAGATAATAACTTTGTTGATGAAGGTTCTGGTTCAGCGCCTTTTAAAGTGAACATAAATACTGCAACCAAGGAGGAGTTAATGAAGCTTCCCGGCATCGGTGAGAAAACAGCTGAGCAGATAATAAGGCATAGGGAGATTTACGGGAAATTTAGAAAAATTGAGGATATAATGAATGTCAAGGGGATAGGACAGAAGAAGTTTGAAAGGATAAAAAATTATTTGACAACAAATTAAAACAAAAGGAGAAAGTAAATGCCGCAAGCAAAAGCAAAAGGCTCAATTATTCTTGAAATTTTGATAGTTGTTCTGGTTGGTATCCTTGTCTACACAATTTATGACCCAGCGATGAAAATTAGAGCTGAAGAGGAGTTAAAGAAGATATGTAGATTCAGGATGAAAAACATAAGGCAGGCGGAGCTAAAGTATTTTGATGAATACGGAAAATACACAGGCAACATTGACTCGCTTATCACATTTATAAAGGTAAAAAATATACCAGATTCACTTTTCTTTTCAACCGCAGCAGAAAAATTTAACCCTGACTCACTTCGTCGCTGTCCGAAGCTGAATCAATACTATGTAATTGGTGCTGATTCGCTTGGAAAGTATTACTGGGTTGAATGTCCATACGGTCATGGAACAATTGGTTCAAAAGATAAGCCAGAGGATGTGAATAAAGTATCATGGGAGTAAATGATTTTCATAACTGTAAAACTTGGCAGGGAACGGATAGATATAGCTGAGACCGAGGAATTATCCAAAAAGTTAGTTCTAAAAAAAACTTTAACCCAAAAGTTATGTCTTGAAACTTTCTCTTTTGAAAAGGCAATTGAAATAGCATCGGCTATTTCTTCATCAATAAACATAAGTGAAAAATTCACAAAAATTTCTTTTTGTCTTGACACTGAATTCGCATTTTTGAATGTCATTCCTGTTGATTCCAACTTATCTGAACAGGAATTAAATGAACATTTGTTGTGGGAGGTTTTTCATTATTTCCCTGGTGAATCAGTGCATAACTTTACAATTAGAGGTTACAGGTTTGGAATCGGAAAAATCCAAAAGATGCTCGTTGCTGCTGTAAGGAAGGAAATAATTTCTTTCTTAAAGACGATAGCTGACAAGTTAAATTTAAAGGTTCAGATAATTGATATTGATCATTTCGCTGCTGAGAATTGCTTGAGGGAAAGGATAAGTCCAACGCGATCAAAGTATATTTACAGTGACTTTGTCCTTGTTGGGTTGAAGGAGAGAAGGATTGATGTGAGCTTGTTCAAAAACTATGAATTTCAAAAATATTTTTACTATGTCGTCAACAGCGAATCGGATTTGAGATATTTCGTCATAAAATTGATAAATGATTACATTTCTGCTGGATTTGAAAAGTTTGTTTTTTATGGCGAAGTAAGTGAGGAGGCAATTGATTTAGTAAGTGGGATGTTGGGAAATAAGTTCCTGCTTCTTAATCCGTTTGATTCTCCAGTGTTCCTTGATATAAAGGCA
Source organism: Candidatus Kryptonium sp. (assembly GCA_025060635.1). Lineage (NCBI taxonomy): Bacteria > Pseudomonadati > Candidatus Kryptoniota > Candidatus Kryptonium > Candidatus Kryptonium sp. The sequence continues at coordinate 695,461 of JANXBN010000001.1, forward strand.
AATCCTCAAAATGCCTCTGTTTTCGCTCCAAATATAGGGCTTATGTTAAGAATGTTATGGTCAGGATAATAACCGGAAAATATAAAGGGCGTTCGTTAAAAATTTCAAAGAATGAGTCTGTAAGACCTACTTCAGATAGAGTAAAAGAGGCACTTTTTAACATTTTATCAAATAGAATTAGTTTTGAAAACCTTTTCGTTCTTGATCTTTTTGCTGGAACTGGCGCGCTTGGCTTTGAGGCTTTAAGTAGAGGTGCTGAAAAAGTTATCTTCGTTGATAATCACTACGGAGCGCTTAAAATGATAAAAGAAAACGCGAAAGTTCTCGGTTGTGAGGATAAAATTCTAATTGTGAATGATGACGCCTTGAGATTTATTCAGTATTCAAACGAAAAATTTGATCTTATCTTTGCTGACCCACCTTATATGTATCCACATTTTAACGAACTTGTTTACAAGATCTGGGAAAGGGAACTGCTAAGTGAGATCGGATTTTTCTCGGTTGAGCATGATTCAAGAATTGTCTTTGCCCCTGAGATGATACCTTTTGAAATTGTCACAAGAAGAGAGTTCGGGAAGACCGCATTCACAATTTTTAAATATAAGGAGTAAAAAGTCATGAAAATCGCAATCTATCCTGGGACATTTGATCCGATAACAAATGGGCATATTGATGTAATAGAACGTGCTTCAAGGTTGTTTGATAAAGTCATCGTGACAGTTGCTAAAAATGTAGCGAAAACACCGCTTTTTACAGTTGAGGAAAGAATAAAAATGATAAAGGAGGTTGTGAAAAAGTATGATAATGTTGAGGTTGACAGCTTTGATGGTCTTCTCGTTGATTACGCAAGGATGAAAAATGCGGTAGCAATAATAAGGGGATTGCGCGCGGTTTCAGATTTTGAATATGAATTTCAAATGGCTTTGATGAACAGAAAAATATGTGATATAACCACCGTTTTCCTCGTCCCACACGAGAAATATACTTATTTGAATTCAACGATAGTTCGTGAGATAGCTTCCTTTGGAGGCGATGTTAGTAATTTCGTCCCGAAAATAGTGGAAAAAATGCTTAAAGATAAATTTAAGCAAAAGCAAAACATGAGAAGGAGAACCTAATGCTTAAACTCTCTGAAAAAATACTAAACTTACCTGAATCAGAAACTCTTCGCATTTCGGCAATTGCAAAAAACATGAAAGCTCAAGGGATTGATGTTGTTTCATTAAGTGCTGGAGAACCTGATTTCCCAACACCAGAGCACATAAAAGAAGCAGCAATTCAAGCGATAAGGGAAAATTTCACAAAGTACACCCAAAATCAAGGGATACCAGAGCTAATAAATGCAATTATTGAAAAGTTCCGTCGTGACAACAATATTGAGTATAAACCAAATGAGATATTGGTGTCAAATGGGGGGAAGCATTCAATTTTCAATGCTTTACAAGCGATATGTAATCCCGGGGACGAGGTAATAATTCCTGCGCCATATTGGGTGAGTTATCCACCAATGGTTGCTCTTGCAGATGCTGTGCCGGTAATTTTGAAAACAGATATAAGCACGAACTTCAAAATAGTTCCTGACCAACTCAAGGAAGCGATAACGAAGAAAACGAAAGCTCTCATTCTTAATTCACCGTCAAATCCAACAGGTACAGTTTACACAGAAGATGAGATAAGGCAAATCGCTGAAGTTGTGTATGAAAAAAATATCTTCGTAATTTCGGATGAGATTTATGAAAAAATACTTTACGAAGGGAAACATTTCAGCATGGCTTCAATTAAAGAGTTAAGAGATCTTGTGATAACTGTTAACGGTGTTTCAAAAGCATATGCTATGACTGGCTGGAGAATTGGATACCTTGGAGCGAAAGAAGAAATAGTTAAGCTCGCAAATAAGATTCAAGGTCAGATGACATCAAATGCATGTTCAATTTCTCAAAAAGCAGCTCTTGCTGCATTAACAGGGACGCAGGAGCCCGTGAAGAAGATGGTTAATGAGTTTAAGATAAGGCGAGATTTCATTTGTTCCGAGCTCAAGCAAATCCCCGATATAGAAATTTTCGTCCCTTCTGGTGCATTTTATGTTTTTCCGAAGGTTTCAGCTTACTACGGTAGAAGCTACAATGGCATGGTCATAAGAAATTCAAACGATTTTTGTGAGTTTTTACTTAAAGAAGAAAAATTAGCAATCGTTCCCGGGGAGGCATTCGGAATGGATGAATGTGTTAGGATTTCTTACGCTGCTTCTATGGAGGATTTGATGAAAGGTGTTGAGAGGTTCAAAAGAGCCATTGAAAAACTAAGGGATTAAAATTTGAAACTTTTTTCTAAATCTGTAATGTTATTCAAAATTGCAAGGGAGAAATTAAAAACAAAATTAGGTGTAGCAAAGGCATATGCCAACATATGAGTACAAATGCGATACTTGTGGTTACATTTTTGAGGAATTTCAAAGTATAAACGATGAACCGATAAAAATTTGCCCCAAATGTGGTGGCAGTGTAAAAAGAATGATAAGCGGCGGGGTCGGTTTAATCTTCAAAGGTTCGGGATTTTATATAACCGATTATAAGCGTGGGAATTCAAAAAACGGATCAAATTCTGAAACAAAAACGGAAACAACTAAATCTGAAAAATCGGAGTAATCAAACTTTTTTAACCCACCTCCATTTTATAACCTTGAATCCATTACTGGACATAAAAATTAGGAGGTGGGTTGTTTCATTTTAATGAACAACTTTTGGCCTTAACGAAATTTTCAAAAGTTAGATTTTTTAAAGCGTCATTAAAACTCCAAGCGCGATTGAATTCAATTTTGCTTCCATCTTGTCCGACCTTGACGGGATTAAAACCGGAGCTTTTGCACCAGCGATGACATGACCGATCTTATAGTGTGCGAAATAAGTCAAGCTTTTTCCAAGTATGTTCCCACTTTCAATGTTCGGAACTATTAAAATGTCAGCTTTTCCGGCGACTTCCGATTTTATTCCCTTCTCAAGAGCTGATTCTTCCGAAATAGCAAGGTCAAGAGCAAGAGGACCATCAACAACACAGCCCGTTATCTTTCCCTCAATGTTAAGTTGTTTTAGTTTCACAGCGTCTGTGGTTGAGGTTAATTCTTCAATTACGAGCTCTGTTGCTGATAACACGGCAACTTTAGGATTTTCAAAGCCAAGCTTATGTGCAACTTCAACAGCGTTTTTTATTATTTCAATTTTTTGCTCAAGCGTCGGATTTAAAACCACGCCTCCGTCCGACATGAGAATAAACTTTGATTCATCTTTTTTTTCTGGGTACTCAAAAACGAATACATCGCTTAACAATTTACCTGTTCTAAGTCCTGCTTCTTTGTTTAGAACACCTTTCATCAATGTTGTAGTATCAACCTTGCCTTTCAAAATTATTTGTGCTTTCCCATCTCTTACAAGCGAAGTTCCAATTAAAACAGCTTTTGCTGGATCTTTTTCCTCAATGATTTCAAAATTTGTCGGATCTTCTCCAAGTTCTTTGAGCATCTCGGAAATTTTTTGTGAATCTCCTATTAAAATTGAGTTAGCTATTTTTTGTTTCCTTGCTTCAATTGCTGCTGAAAGCGCTGTTTCTTGATGTGCGGATATGACTGCTATTGTTTTTGATGTTCCCTTTACTTTTTCAATGAGCTCTTGGAAATTTCTTATCATTTTTGATTTAAAATTTTATTTGCAATTTTGCTTGCGCTCGTGACGCAATCGCCAACCGAAATTCCACCACGATAATTTGCGCATAGATAAATTCCAGGATTTGCCTTCTCAAATTCATCTATCATGGCCATAATTTTTAAATGTCCGACATTATATTGAGGTATGGCTTTTTCCCATCTTGAAATCCATATAAATTCTGGTTCACCATTGATCTTCATTATTTCTTTCAATTCATCGCTTACAATTTTTATTAATTCATCGTCACTTTTAAGAGCAATTTCTGGTTGTCTTGTTCCCCCAACAAATGTAGTGAACTCAACATATCCTTCCGGGGCTCGCTGTGGGAATATGGTTGAATTCCAAAGTGTGCCAAGAATTTTTCGTTTCTCTTTTTCAGGCGTTAAAAATCCAAAACCATCTGGCTCAATACCGATTTGTTCTTTTTTATAGCCAAATACGACCTCTGCAACTGGTGGATAATAAATTTGCTTTAGAGTATTTTCAAGTTCACTTGATAATTGAGCAATTATTTCTCCAGCTATATAAGCGGGCGTTGAGACGACAACTATCTCCGAGTAAATGCTTTCGTTTTTCCCATCTTTTTCAAATTCAACGATGTATCCCAAATTGTCCTTTTTAATTGATTTAACATTTGCACCAAATATAATGGAATCGCCAAGGTAATTTGCTATTGCTTTTGGCAAAGTTCCCATGCCATTGATGAAAGAAAACATTTTAGCTGTTATTTTTGATTGTTCCGCTCTTCGCTTTCTCTCTTTAGCTCCTTTTATGGTTCCGATGATCAAACCTCCGTATTTTTCTTCAAGTGCGTAAAGTCGTGGAAAAGCTGATTTAACTCCAAGTTTTTCTGGATCACCAGCATATACACCAGCAACAAATGGATTGATGGTATAGTCAAGAAATTCATTACCGAGTCGCCTTCTAACGAATTGTGAAACTGTTTCTTCCCAAAATGGATCATTTGTTCTATTTTTAGCGCGACCGTGAAATGGTTCAAGAACTATGCGAAGTTTTCCGCGCCAACTCCATAATTTGCTCTTAAAAAAGTCCTGAGGTTTCATCGGGATCGGATATAAATTCCCATTTTTAAGAATGTATCTCTTATTTGAAGATTCATTTGCGTAAATCATCTCGTTTGAAATTCCAACTTCATCAGCGATTTGCTTGAAAAGTGGCGTCGTTTCAAGAGCACTATTCGGCCCGAGTTCAACGAGGTATCCATTTATTCTTTTGCTTTTCATCGTCCCACCGACTTCTTTTTCCGCTTCAAGGACTGTGACATTTAGCCCGTTCTTTTTGAGTAGAAAAGCGGTTGTAAGTCCCGATATTCCTGCTCCGATGATTATTGCACTATTTTTCATTTTTAACTGCCTCCAGAACTATGTTTTTTAGAGCTTCAATAAATGTTTCAGAGTCGTTCAAAGCTTCAGTAACGATGAATTTTTGAACTCCATTTTTAATAGCAATATCTTTGACAAAGATTCCAAGTTCATATAGCGTTTCTATGTTATCTGACACGAAGCTAAGTGGAACAACAAGCAAATTTTTAACTCCTTCATCAGCAAGTTTTATCACTGAGTCAACCGTTGACGGCTCAAGCCATTTTGTAGGTCCGACCTTGCTTTGGAAACAAAGAATCATTCTCGTGTTTTTGAAAATTTCCTTTAATTTGGAGTTATTTTGCAGATAGTTCGTTACAGCGTTGTAAGATTTCGTGATTTCGTAAAAATACGGGTCACCATTTTGAATAAGTTTAACAGGCAAGCTATGGGCGCTGAATAACACAGCAAAACTTTTGAAATCTTCATCATTGAAATTTTCAACTGCTTCTTCAATCCTTTCTGCAAGTGCCTTGATGTATAGCTCGTTATCGGGATAACTTTTTATTTCAATTATTTGCTTTATATCAAATCCGTGAGAGATTATGTTTAATCTTTTCATGGCGCGATAGAATTCATTGAAGCTTGAGCCAGTGGTTGTGGTTGAGTATTGTGGATAAAGGGGAAGAAGGATTATCTTTTGTGAATTATCTTTCAAAGCTCTTTCAAGTGCCTCGTCTATGAATGGTCTCCAATATCTCATTCCGATGTAAACTTTGCAATCAAGGAATGGTTCAAGTTTTTTCTCTAATAATTTCGCTTGAACGAGGGTATAGCTCAAAATCGGAGAGCGACCGCCAATTTTTTGGTAGTATTTTGAAACTTTTTTTGATCTTAATTTTGAAATTAATTTTGCGAAGGCTTTTTGTGTTAACGAGGGGAAAGGGAATTTGAATATGTCTGGATCTGAGAACAGGTTGTAGAGAAATTTTTCAACACTTTTTGTTGAATCAGGTCCACCGAGGTTTAAGAGAATAATTCCATATTCAGGCATTGTTGATCTATCATTAGTTTTTTTCCTTCTGTAAATCGGTTGTATATCTCAGTAATATCTCTCAAGCTCCTTGCTTAAAAATTTAACAACCATTGTTATAATTCCAAGGTCATCAATGAGTCCAATCAACGGAGAAAGATCGGGTATTGAATCAAGGGGCAAGATAAAGTAAACAAGCGCTGCTATTGCAATCGCCTTTCTAAGAAACGAAACAGCGGGATCTTTCATAAATTTGTAAAGTGCAATAAGATCGCGTTTGAAATCAATTCTGCTTTTTAACCTTGAAATTTTAGCCCAAAAGTTTTGTTCAACATATTCAACATCTTTCTCAGATATGTTCCGAGCTATCTTTTTAAACTTTTTAACAGCGTCGCTGTCTTGACTTTGCTGAATGAAAACAACTGCATCCGTGCCAAGTTCGTTATAATCTCGCATGTTTTTTGAATAAAATTTATTTTAATCGCAGGTTATTGTCATTTCAGAAATAAGAATTGATGGGGATGCGATGTTACTGAAGAAAACGAGATCGTTTCCAACCGCGATGATGTTTTTCATAATGTTACTTAAGTTATCTGCTATTGTGATCTTATCAACTGCAAATGTTATTTCACCATTCTTTATCCATAAGCCACTTGCGCCTTTTGAAAAGTTGCCAGAAACAATATCAACACCAAAACCAATTAGTTTTGTAATAAGTAAACCTTCTTTAACTTCGCTTATTATTTCGTCAAGATTTTTTGAACCAGGCTGAATGTAAAAATTCAATGGTGAAGGTGCTGGAATTGTGTCGTATCTTCTATAAGTGTTTCCAGTTGGCTCTTGTGAAAATTTTTTTGCAGTGATTGAATCAAGAAGAAACATTTTTAAAATCCCATTTTCAATAATTGCTTTCCTCTTCGTTTGAATTCCCTCGTCATCAAATGGTTTTGAAGCAAGCCCTGCCTCAAGGCGTCCGTCGTCAATTATAGTAAGGTTTTCACTTCCGACTTTCTCTCCTATTTTATCAAAAAGAAAGCTCATCTTTCTATAGCTGTTTTTTCCGTTTACGGCGGTTGCTATGTAGCTTACAATGGTTGGAGCGGTTGTGTGATCAAATATCACGGGATATCTTCCTGTTTTGATTCTTCTCGGATTCAAAAGTTGAAGAGCGCGAACACTTGCGTTTCTCGCAACATGTTCGGGTGTTTGAAGGTTTTCAAAAAATCTACTTACGGACGAATAATAACCAGTTTGACTTTCGGCTTTGTCAGATGCTATTGCGGAGCAATAGATTTCAAAGATTGTTCCTTCATATTCACCGAAAAATCCGTTTGAATTTGCAATTATTCTTCTCTGAATTAAGTTTCCAAATCCAGTTGATTCAACTTTGATTTTGGGATCAAAAGATTTCGCGATGTTTTCTATTTCTTTAGCAATTTTTATTTTTCGTTCAACGCTTATTGAGAAGATTACAGGATCAAAAGTTTTAATTTGCGCTTGAATGTTATTTTCTGTTTTGGGTAGTTCGTTATCGGGCTCGGGCATTGAGTTTCTCGCAAGTGAAATTGCTTCATCTATTGTTTTCTCAATCGCAAAATTTGAGAAATCGGTTGTATAAGCGAAACCAATCTTTTTGTCCTTGAAGATTCTTATTCCAAGCCCGTGGTTTATCGCTTGTTTTAGAGATTCAATTTCTCCATCTTTTATTGTTGTTGAAAATTCCTCATCTATTGAAATGAAAACATCACATTCATCGGCTCCCTTTTTTATCGCTTTTGAAGTAATGGATTTGACGATTTCTTCGGTAATCATCGGATTTCTCTGTTGATTTGCAATTTTTAAAAATTTATAAATTTTGGCCGAAACTTTGAAATTTGTGCTCAAAAAATTAAATTTTTACAAAACAAGGAAAATAAAAGCCGAGGAAAATGAATAAGAAAAACGCAGTCACATCATCGCAAGCACAGTTAATGGATAAGCTCGTTTCGCTTTGCAAAAGAAGAGGATACATATTTCAGTCAAGCGAAATTTATGGTGGAATAAATGCCTGCTGGGATTATGGTCCGCTTGGGGTTGAACTCAAAAATAACATCAAACAGGCATGGTGGAAAGCGATGGTTTATGAAAGAGACGATATTGAAGGGCTTGACGCAGCGATATTAATGCATCCGAAAGTTTGGGAAGCATCTGGTCATGTTGAAAATTTTACTGATCCACTTGTTGATTGTAAGTCGTGCAAGCTTCGTTTCAGAGTTGATCAGATTCCAGAAGAGAATGTTAAACTAAAGAAATGTCCAGAGTGTGGTGGGGAACTTACCGAGCCGAGAAAGTTTAATTTGATGTTCAAAACATTTATGGGACCAGTTGAGGACGAAGCACATGTTGTTTATTTAAGACCTGAAACAGCGCAAGGAATTTATGTTAATTTTGAGAATGTGTATGTTTCAATGAGGAGGAAAATTCCCTTTGGCATTGCTCAAATTGGAAAAGCGTTTAGAAACGAAATAACGCCAGGAAACTTCATCTTTAGAACGAGAGAGTTTGAGCAAATGGAAATGCAGTATTTCGTCCGCCCTGGAACTGATATGGAATGGTTTGAAAAATGGCGTGAGGAAAGGTTTAAATGGTATTTGAGAATTGGAATCAAACCTGAAAAACTTCGTTTTCACCAACATGGTCCCGATGAACTCGCTCATTATGCTTCAGCTGCTTATGATATACAATTTGAATTCCCATTCGGCTGGCACGAGATTGAAGGAATACATAACCGAACTGATTATGATTTGTCAAGACATCAGCAGTATTCGGGCAAGGATTTAAGTTATTTTGATGACGAAATTGGGCAGAAATATATCCCATATATAATTGAAACATCAGCTGGATGCGATAGGACTTTGCTGGCTGTTTTAATCAATGCCTATGACGAAGAAGATACCGGTAAAGAGATCAGGACAGTTTTGAGACTTCATCCGTTTCTTGCGCCAATAAAAGCGGCAGTTTTACCGCTTGTAAATAGAGAAAATATGCCTGAGATAGCTTTTGAAATTTATAAAACTTTGAAACCTCATTTCAAAGTTTTCTACGATGATAGCGGTTCTATCGGAAGAAGATATAGAAGACAAGATGAAATCGGAACACCGTTTTGCTTTACTGTTGACTCCCAAACTCTTCAGGATGGAACTGTCACGGTCCGAGATAGAGATACGATGAAGCAAGAAAGAATTCATAAGAGCGAGGTTCTTGATTTTCTAAAAGAAAAAATCGTCTTTTGAACAAAAGGGAGATGAACAATGAATAAAACTATTACAATCGCTGGTGGAACAGGTTTCGTTGGAAGTTATGTGGCGAATTTTCTCTCTGAAGCTGGATATAAAATTTTAATCTCAAGTAGGAATCCTGAGAAAGCTTCTGCAAAGTTGAGCAAATTTGAGGTTTTCAAATGGGATCCGGAAAAAGAAGAATTCCCTCGTGATGTATTAGAGCGTTCAGATGTTGTTATAAATTTGATTGGCGAAACGATCGCACAAAGATGGACGAAAAAGGTGAAAGAAAAATTAGTAAGCTCGCGTGTAAATTCAACGCGAAAAATAGTTGAAGCATTTGCAAAGGTAAATTCATCTGGAAAAACTTTTATTTCTGCATCGGCAACAGGTTTTTATGGTTCTAAAAGGGAGGAAGTGTTAACTGAAGATTCATCACCTGGTGATGATTTTTTGGCTAAACTTGCTATAAATTGGGAAAGCGAGGCAAAAAAGGCGGAAGAGCTCGGAGTTAGAACGGTAATTTTAAGAATTGGTATTGTTTTGGGTAAAAATGGTGGGTTTCTTGCCAGATTAACTCCCATATTTAAACTTGGGCTTGGTGGTAAAATTGGGAATGGAAAGATGTGGATGTCATGGATTCACTTAGAGGATCTCGCTCGTGTTGTTAAGTTCGCAATTGAAAATGAAAATGTGCGAGGTGTTTATAATGTTGTCTCACCCAATCCAGTCACAAATGAAGAATTCACAAAAAAATTTGCGAAGGTTTTAAAGCGCCCTGCATTTTTGCCTGTCCCAGAATTTGGATTGAAAGTTTTGTTTGGTAAAGATTTAACCGAGGTAGCCTTAACATCAAGTCAAAGAGTTAAACCTGAAAGGTTGATACAATCTGGTTTTGAGTTTAAGTATCCAGATATTGAAGCTGCGCTGGTTAGTTTGTTTAAAAAATAAAATTTTGAAATGTTATGTGGTGGCGCAGGGGATTTGGTAAAAAATTTGGTGGTGGATTTTGGTTTGGATTTGGCTTCCCTCCATTTGAAACATTTTGGACTGGATTTCGCCCATATATAACTCGTGAGGAATATATTGAAATGCTTGAAGATTACAAAAGACAACTTGAAGAGGAACTTGAAGAAGTTAACAAGGAAATTGAGAGGTTGAAAAAAGAGGGGACGAAATGATTTTAATTCACAATGCTAATCAAGTTGTAACAGTTGCATCTTTTGGGAAAGGTTTTAAGCGTGGTGAAGAACAGGGAAAGATCTATGTAATTGAAAAGGGAAGCGTTCTTATAAAAGATGGGAAAATTGATTGGGTGGGACGAGCGATTGATTTCAATTTCGGTCTGTATGGAGATAAGGTTGAAATTTTTGATGTGACTGGTAAAGTTATTTTGCCTGGATTCGTTGATTCACACACTCATCTTGTTTTTGCGGGAACTAGAGAAAACGAGTTTGACCTGCGAATAAAAGGTTTTACTTATCAACAAATTGCTGAAATGGGGGGTGGAATTTTAAATACAGTCAAAAAGACAAGAGAGGCACTAAAGGAAGAACTTTTTAAAATTGCTTATACATACGCTTTGAAAGCGTTGTCCTATGGGACGACGACTGTTGAAATAAAAAGTGGATATGGACTAAATCTTGAAGATGAAATTAAAATTCTTGAAGTAGCAAATCAGTTAAATGAAAATCCAATTTTCACGGTTGCTACATTTTTAGGGGCTCACGCGGTGCCACCTGAATTTGCAAACAGGAAAGATGATTATGTTAAGTTTTTGATAAGCGATGTTATGCCAGAGGTGTCAAGAAGAAAACTTGCTAAATTCTGCGATGTGTTTTGCGAGAAAGGCTATTTTACTCCGGATGATTCAGAAAAAATTTTAAATGCTGGTAGAGATTATGGTCTTCTGCCGAAAATCCACGCGGAACAATTTTCAAATTATGGGGGAGCCAAAGTCGGAGCAAGAGTTGGGGCGATTTCAATTGATCATCTTGAAAATTTGGAAGATGAAGATATTGAGATCCTTTCAAAAGCAAATTCAATTGCTGTGCTTTTACCGGGTGTTTCGTTCTTTTTGAATTATAAATATCCACCAGCCAGGAAATTGATTGAAGCTGGTGTGCCAGTTGCGGTTGCTACAGATTTCAATCCGGGCTCTTGTATGAGTTTAAACATGCAACTTATGATGACGATTGCTTGCATTCAAATGAAAATGACGATTGAGGAAGTTATAACAGCGGTGACATTGAATTCAGCTGGAGCACTTGGAATTTCTGATATAACTGGAAGTATTGAGGTTGGGAAACGAGCTGACATTGTTGTTTTTAATGTCCCTGATTATAGAATGATACCTTATTTCTTTGGGGAAAATCATACGGAATTTGTTTTTGTTGGGGGCGTTTTGAAGTACGGGGGAAGTTGAAGTTGGAGAAAATTTGTTTGAAATGATTTGCTTTTTTGAAAAGGGAAATTTAAATTTCCAACAAAAGAGGCAAGCCGAAAACTAATTTTCAGGAGGGATTACTATGTGGCGCTTTTTTATATTTTTCAGCATCATAACATTTGGATATTCTCAATCCCTTTATGTAGTTGATTCCTATTTGAAAGGTGATAGATATAATGTTCCTTCTGTTGATGAGTTAACCACGAGGTTTGCCTTTTCAGATGATCTTAATGCGGTGGTGAATGCATATAATCAATCGCCAGTTGAATTTGCGCCTGCGCATGGTGAAGATCATTCTTTTATTAAAATCCCTTCATCTTTGTCTTTAGCCCTAAAGCGTTTTTTATTGTTTGATTTTAATCCTTTAGGAAATGCTAAGGTTCATAAAATCCTGCGCTCTCAAATGGAACCTTTTACAGTTAGAAGTAAACTTAATGTGGCCACATCAACTGCTACGACTTTCGCAAATGATGTAAGATTAAGAGGAATAGGAGCAAATGAATTTGGGGAAATTTCAAACGATGCATACGATGGGAAAGTATTTTTTGCTGAATATCTTTTTTATTCACCTTCAAGAGGTAGGTATGTTAATGTTCGTATAAGCGCCACAGGTGAAGCTCAGATTGATACAAGTGAAATTCCAATTCGTCCAACTCGCGATCTACCAGCGACATTTATTGATAGTGATTCTGCTTTTAAAGTCGCTGAAGCAAATGGTGGCAGAACCTACCGAATTGATCCGAATGCAATTACTGCTATAATGTACGAGTTAAGAAACTTTAATGAGCCGTTTCCGCCAGCACCAGATAGTGCGAATCCATATTGGCGCCTTATGTATGTTAAATTAGATCGGAATACGCCAAGTCTTGATAATCCAGTTGGGGTTTTGGTTTTTTATTTAAATCCGTTAAATGGTAGAGTGGTTATGAAATATGAATTTTTAGTTAGACCAATTACTGCAAAAGAAAGATTTGGTAGTGTTGATTCAGTTGCAAAAAGCTATGCAAGCGATGCCAGACTTATGTATGTTTTGGGTGCAGAAAGATTTAGTGGATTTGAAATTCCAACAGATACCGTCGTTGATGGTAAGTGTTATCTTTGGAATTATGGATATAGTAGCACTTCAAAGGGGAGATTTAGTGTGTTTTTGATTTTCGGCATACCTACGATTGATACTTTTTGGGTGCCATTTTCATTTACAATGCCTTTAGATTTTAGAAGATATTTTGATAGCGATACACTTGTTAAAGTCGCAGAAGCAAATGGCGGAAGTCAATTTAGAAGAGAACATGAAGTTTCAGAACTTGCTTACCTTTATTCACAATCATTGCTTCTGCCGATAGCGATACATTTCCATAGTTTTTATCAAGGGACAGATTCCGCAACAGGCAAAGTAAGACAATTAATTGTTCTTGTTGATCCTACGACAGGTAGATATGTCCAAAGAATTACACAAGTTGAGAAAGACAATTCTATTGGAGTGCCTACAAGTTTTGCATTACATCAGAATTATCCGAATCCGTTCAATCCATCAACGACGATAACATACGATATACCGATTCGGACGAAAGTTAGGTTAGTTGTATACAACATACTTGGACAGGAGGTAGCGGTTCTTGTTGATGGTGAGCAGGAGGCGGGTAGGTATAGTGTTAGGTTTGAATCTTTTGGTTTGCCAAGTGGGGTATATTTTTACAGGCTTGAGGCAGGTAAATTCATTGAAGTGAAAAAAATGATGATTGTTAAATAAATCAGTCAATGGGGTAGCTACAAATCAATCGCTTTCCGTAGCTACCCCTTTTTATTTTTCTTTTTTCTAAATTGTCCTTCCTAAGTTGATCTAATTCAATTTCATTTCCTATACGCCCTTGCCTATTTCTCTTTATTTTGGTAAATTAACTTTTGGAGAACAAAAAACTGCCTTTTATGGAAATCTTTTCAAACATACTTCGCACCTCAAAAGCACCTTGCTCACCTTTGTTAAGAGTTTTTAAAACAAATTTTTCTTGGAGGACCTACTATGGGAGTTAAAATTCGCCGTGAGGAAGCCCTTGAGTATCACAGTCAAGGGCGAAAGGGTAAGCTTGAAATTATACCATCAAAACCTTGTTTAACCCAACGGGATCTTTCGCTTGCTTATACGCCTGGCGTAGCTGAACCTTGCAGGGAGATACATAAAAATCCAGATCTTGCTTATGAGTATACGATGAAGGGAAATTTTGTTGCTGTTATTTCAAATGGAACTGCGGTTTTGGGACTTGGGGATATTGGGGCACTTGCGGGAAAACCAGTAATGGAAGGTAAAGCTGTTTTGTTTAAAAGATTTGCGGACATTGACGCAATTGACATTGAAATCAATGAAAAAGATCCAGACAAATTAATTGAAATAATCGCATCACTTGAACCAACCTTTGGTGGAATTAATCTTGAGGATATAAAAGCTCCTGAATGTTTTTACATTGAGGAAGAATTAAAGAAACGGATGAATATACCAGTATTTCACGATGATCAACACGGAACTGCAATAATAAGTGGCGCTGCTCTCTTGAATGCGCTTGAACTTGCTGGTAAAAAAATTGACGAAGTTAAAGTTGTATTCAATGGTGCTGGTGCATCAGCTATAGCATGTGCAAGATTTTATGTGCTCCTTGGTGTTAAGAAGGAAAATATAGTAATGTGTGATAGGAAAGGAGTAATTTACAAGGGACGAAAGGAAGATATGAATCCTTATAAAGAGGAATTTGCAACAGATAAGTTTGCCGATGGCGCAACTCTTAAAGACGCTCTCGTTGGGGCAGATGTTTTCGTCGGTTTATCGGTTGGAAATGTGGTAACGAAGGAAATGTTGAAAACGATGGCTGATAATCCAATCGTTTTTGCAATGGCAAATCCTGATCCAGAAATAAGATATGAAGATGCAATAGAAGCTCGTGACGATGTGATAATGGCGACAGGAAGATCAGATTATCCAAACCAAGTTAACAATGTCCTTGGCTTCCCGTTTATTTTCAGAGGTGCACTTGATGTCAGAGCAAGAGCGATAAACGAAGAAATGAAGCTTGCAGCAGCTTATGCGCTCGCTGAACTTGCAAAACAAGATGTACCTGACTCAGTAATACGCGCATATGGCGGTGAGAAATTTGAATTTGGAAGAAACTATATAATCCCGAAGCCGTTTGATCCAAGAGTTCTAACCTGGGTTGCTCCAGCTGTTGCAAAAGCTGCAATGGAAACTGGCGTTGCAAGAATTGAGATAACTGATTGGGAAGAATACAAACACCAGCTTGAAGTTCGCCTTGGAATATCTCGTGAGATCATGAGACCTATTTTTGCGATCGCAAAGAGAAATCCAAAGCGAATTGTATTTCCAGAGGGAGAAGAAGTAAAGATTTTAAAAGCGAGCCAAATTTTAGTTGATGAGGGTATCGCAAAGCCGATCTTAATTGGCTCTGAAAATGTGATCAGACAAAAAATTGAGGAAAATAAACTTAGTTTAAAAGATGTTAAGATCGTTGAACCATTGAAATATCCGAGATTTGATGAATATGTTGAAGAGTATTATCGTTTGCGACAGCGCAAAGGTGTAACTTTGAAAGAAGCACGCAAGATGATGAGCTTACCAAATTATTTTGGTGCAATGATGGTTAGAATGGGCGATGCGGATGGTTTGATTTCTGGTTTGACATCCCACTATCCAGATACGATCCGTCCAGCGCTTCAAATAATAAGAATGGATGAAAGATTTACGCGAGTTTCAGGACTTTACATTATGCTTACCAAGAAAGGAACATTTTTCTTTGCTGATACAACTGTTAACATTGATCCGACCCCGGAGGAACTTGCAGAGATAGCGATCGCCTCCGCTGAGACAGCCAGAAGATTTAATGTTGAGCCAGTTGTTGCTTTGCTTTCCTTTAGCAACTTCGGAAGCACGGAAAATCCATATTCGTTAAAGGTTAAAAAAGCAGTTGAGATCATAAGGCAAAAAGCTCCTGATCTTATCGTTGATGGTGAGATGCAAGCTGACACGGCGGTTGTGCCTGAAATAATTGATGAAATGTATCCGTTTTCAACTTTGAAAGGAAAAGGTCCAGCAAATGTTTTAATCTTTCCGGATCTTAACTCAGCAAATATCGCTTATAAACTTGTTTACAGAATTGGTGGTGCCGATGTAATTGGACCAATTCTTATGGGGATGAAAAAACCCGTCCATGTCCTGCAAACTGGAGCTGAAGTAAACGAAATCGTCAATATGGCAGCCATCGCTGTCGTAGAAGCAATTGAAAAAGAAAAAGTCAACGAAAGGATGTAAAGATTGGTTTGAGCGCAATCAAAAATCGTAATTGTCTTTCAGATTCCTAATTTAAAATAAAGCGAGATTTCAATCGGTGAGGAAACCACATTTAATTTTGTTAATCTTTCTGCTCTTTACATTATCCTTTGCAGAACTTGAGGTTCCAAAGTTAACACGACGCGTGACTGATTTGGCAGGAATTTTAACACCTGAACAAATTTCTTCGCTTGAATATAAACTTTCAAAATTTGAAGAGGAAACAACTAATCAAATCGCTGTTTTAATAATACCTTCGCTTGAAGGGGAAAGTATTGAAGATTTTTCAATAAGAGTCGTTGAAAAAAACAAGCTTGGTCAAGCGGGCAAAGACAACGGCGTTCTTTTCTTAATAGCGGTTCAAGATAGGAAAATGCGACTTGAGGTTGGGTATGGTCTTGAAGGTATTTTGCCAGATGCCTTGTGCGATCAGATACTTAGAAATGTAGTCCGTCCCAAATTTAGGCAGGGAAACTACTACGCTGGTATAGACGCAGGGATTGACGCTATAATTTCGGCAACCAAAGGTGAATTTAAAGCGGATCCAAGAAAGAAACCTGAAACGAACATTGGCACGATCCTGGCACTTATCATAATAGGAATTGTTTTGTTGACATTTTTTGGTTCAATTATGAGAGGGATCAGGCATTATACAATTGGGTCTGGTGGGGCTGATTCAACTTTGTTTTGGCTTTGGTTGTTAAGTTCAATGAGTGAGCATAGGGGAAAAGGTAGCGGAGGAAGCTGGAGTGGGTGGACATCAGGCGGTGGATTTTGGGGCGGTGGTTGGTCAGGAGGTGGTGGAAGATTTGGAGGTGGTGGTGCAAGCAGTAGTTGGTGAAAGAATTAACTCGTAAAATTTTTATGCTTTGAAAAGAAATTTCGGAAAGCTATGTTAAGAGTCAAGGATATTTTCACAAAGGATGAGCTGAAGAAAATTTCTGAGAAAATCACGGAAATTGAGAAAAGAACAAGTGGCGAAGTAAGGGTTTCAATCCGTGAAAAGAGAAGTTTAATGGAGAAAAAACTTACTTTGTTTGATATGGCTTTGAGAGAATTTTATCGCCTCGGTATGGACAAAACCCGAGATCAAACAGGTGTGCTTGTCTATATTCTCCTTTCTGAAAAACAACTTCAAATAATTGCTGATAAGGGAATTAATGAGAAAGTTGAAAATGAAACCTGGCAAAAAATCGCTGATAAAATTGCGGAACGATTTAAAGAGGGTAAATATCTTGACGGTGTTATTGAAGGACTTGATGAAATTGAAAAAATTCTCGTCCAACACTTCCCCATAAAACCAGACGATAGAAATGAATTATCAAATGAGGTAGAGGTTAGGGAATAAAAAAACAATCACATAAAACCCTATGCCATTTTACGGTTACATTGGAATTTTGATAATTATCGTCGCTGAAATTTTACTTTTTCTGAAAGTGAAACTTGTCGGCATTTATTTCACTCCGATCGTTTGGACGGGATATATTCTCTTTGTTGACGCGCTTAATTTTAAACTTTATAAAAATTCCCTCATAAAAAGCCGAACCTCCGAGTTTCTGATAATGTTGCCGTGGTCTGTGATTTGTTGGCTGATCTTTGAAGCGTATAATTTTCACCTTAAAAATTGGTATTATATTGGTTTACCTGAAAATGCGCTTGCAAGGACAATTGGATATGTTTGGGCTTTCGCAACGATATTTCCGGCGATACTTGAGACGGAGCAGCTCGTTAGACCAGTTTTTGAAAGGATAAATAAAAAACCTTCGCAAACAACAGATAAAAAATTAACAATTTATTTCGTGCTTGGTTTAGCTTTTCTTGTTATTCCGATTCTTTTACCTTCGGAAATAGCTTCTTATCTTTTTGCGCTTGTTTGGATGGGATTTGCTTTTCTCCTTGAGCCAGTGAATTATAAGCTTGGTGGCAAAAGTTTATTTAGAGAATTTGAAAACGGAAAATTGACGACGCTGCTTTCGCTTTTTCTTGCGGGTTTAATTTGTGGGATACTTTGGGAGTTTTGGAACTATTGGGCTATTGGAAAGTGGATTTACACTGTGCCGATACCATTTGTCGGTCCGAAGATATTTGAAATGCCACTTCTTGGATATCTTGGGTTTTTGCCGTTTGCTGTGGAGGTTTACTCAATGCAGAACTTTTTAATCGCTTTGCTGAAAAGAAATCATAAACTCGCAGAGCTATTTGGTGTTGCGTAAGGTTGAACTATCTCAACAGTTACAGTATCAAGGGTTTTTTCATTCAGAACGAAAATTTCGTCAAATCCCTCCGTAGGTATTGATTTTTTTGCCTCAAGAAAATTAACATATTGGTTTCTTATAACTTGCTCTCCAACTTTTCTCGGCCTATTTTTATCTCTTTCTATGCAAATTTCAACAGGTATGTCAAAGATAATTATCACAACTCTGAAACCATATTTTCTTGCTATCTCTATCAATTGAGATCTGGTTTCTTTTGAAAGCGATGTCGCATCTGCAACTGTTAATCTTCCAACGAGCAATCTTTTTTCTATGATGAAGTAAAAAAGATCAAAAGCATGTTTTGAGACCGCTTGATTTGCTGGGTTGTCCGAAATCATAGCTCTACAATGATCTGAAGAAACAACTTGCGTTCGCTTGAAAAATTTCTTCGCAAAAGTTGATTTACCACTTCCAGCAACTCCGCAAAGGACAACGAGAGTTCTCGGAGTTAAACGGATTTTGAAAACCTCGTCTTTCTTTTCGTTTTTCCTTTTGAGTATGTCAAGAATTTTTTTGATCATCTCGTTAAAACTTTATATCCAAGTGATGTTATTATTTCAATTGCCTTTTTTGCATCGTTTTCACTTCCAAATGAAAGGCGAAATGTACCGCCAGTCCCTTCTCTTACTCGCAAAAGCTCAATGTCCTTTATGTTTAATCCTCCCTCGTATAGCGCTGTTGAAATTTTGCTTAAAACCCCAGGTTTATCCTCAACAGTTATGAAAACATCATATAAAACATTTATGAAACCTTTTCTGCTTGATGGAATCTCGTTTCTTAATTTAAAAGCGTTGTCAAATTCGGATCTTAAATCCTCTATTTTTCCAGATTTGATTATTTCTTTGTATCTATTGAAACCGTTTATGAAGTTATCAATCGCTTCAATTATTTTGTCCTTGTTGAACGAGATTATATCGTTCCACATTTCAAACTGGCTTGAGGCGATGCGCGTCAAATCTTTAAATCCACCGCCTGATAGCGAAAGATAGTCACTACCCATATTTCCGACGGTATTAACGAGCAAAACTGCAATTAGTTGTGGAAGATGGCTTATGTATCCCGCTATTCTATCATGTATTTCAGGATCAAGCAAAATTATATTAGCACCTGTTAATTTTATTAGTTCAATGAAATCGTTTACAATTTTTAAAGGCACATTAAAGTTCGGGCACAACACATAAACAGCATTTTCAAAGAGGAAAGGATCTGCGAAATTTATGCCCTTTTTCTCTGAACCAGCCATCGGATGACCACCTATGAAATAGACATCGTTTTTTATTCTTTCAGCTTCTTTCAAAACTATTTTTTTGACACTTCCGACATCGGTTATTATTGCTCCAGATTTTGCAAAATTTGGAACGGTGAGAAGTAATTGTAGGATTTCTTTTAGTGGTGTGCAAAGAAAGATGACATCAGCATCTTTGACAGCATCCTCAATTGAATATGCTTTCTTGTTGATTGCTCCAATTTCATATGCGATATCAAGGGAACGAGGATCGGCATCAAATCCTGTGATAGTAAAATTATATTGCTTTGATTGTCTCAATGAGAGAGCAATTGAACCACCGATTAATCCGGTCCCAATTATTGAAATTTTTTGAAACATAACCTCTATTGTATTTTTCTTCCTATTGCTTCCGCTATTTTTCTAATTTCCACCATAAGCTGCGCAAACTGATCAGGATAGAGTGATTGTGGCCCATCTGATTTTGCCTTTTCGGGTTGATGATGAACTTCAATTATTAAACCATCTGCTCCAGCTGCTATGGCAGCTCTTGCAATTGGTATGACTTTGTCTCTTATTCCAGTAGCGTGAGATGGATCAACCACAATGGGAAGATGACTTTTCTTATGTATGACGGGAATCGCGTTTATATCAAGTGTGTTTCTGGTTGATGTTTCAAATGTTCTTATACCTCGTTCGCACAATATAACATTGTGATTACCTCCTGCAAGTATATATTCAGCAGCCATAAGCCATTCTTCAATAGTTGCGGCCATTCCTCTTTTCAACATCACTGGTTTATTAACTTTTCCAAGCTCTTTAAGCAGAGCAAAGTTTTGCATGTTTCTTGCTCCAACTTGAAGTATATCAGCATATTTTGCAACAAGTTGTATATCTTTGGTGTCAAGGACCTCGGTGATTACAAGTAAACCATATTCATCGGCAGCTGCTCTTAAAAGTTTTAAACCTTCTTCACCAAGACCTTGAAATGAATACGGTGAGGTTCTTGGTTTAAAAGCCCCTCCACGTAAAATTTTTGCACCGTGTTCAGATACATATTTTGCTATTGTGAATATCTGTTCTTCACTTTCAACGGCGCAGGGACCTGCCATAACAACAATTTCTTCAATGTTACTGCCGATCTTAACCCCATTTATGTTGATAACTGTTCCCTCGGGCTTAAATGTTCTGTTCGCAAGCTTATAAGGTTCTGTTATTCTAAAAACTTCTGCAACCCCAGGTAACAAAAGGATATTTCTATGATCAAATTCTGGCTTTACGCCGATAGCGCCAAGAACTGTTCGTGTGACACCAGTTGACCGATGGACATCAAAACCATTTTCATTTAAAACTTTTATGACATTTTGAATTTGTTCTTCTGTTGCGTCAGGTTCCATAACAACGATCATTGTTGTTCGCCTCCTGTAATGTTTTGTTTAAAAAATTTATGTAATTAAATGATTTGGAAAAGTTTGAAAGATTTGCAGGTGACAGAATTTTGGTTTTAAGCCCAGTGGTTGCATCACCACCGGGCAAAATAGCGGGCGTAAAAGCGAGTATGGTAGGAAATTTGGTAAATGATAAGTGAAACATCTAAACTTGACGAAATTGTATCGTTTTGTCTTTGAGTTTCCATTTCTAACTTTGAGTTTCTTTGTGATAAATATATTAATTTCGTTTTCATTTTGCAAGAAATCGTGGCGTTTAAGCAAGATGTTTTTGAACAAGATTCTGGGAAACTTCCGAGATTGTTTTCATTTACCTTGGGAATGTGAAAATATCTATGCCTTGATGGTTGAATTAATTCTTTAATTTGCTTAAAATTTATCTGTGTTTTTGCAAACAAAATTTTCTGTTTACCTATGGCAAGAAAAATTCACCTTCTGGTAATTAACCTGCTCATCATCTTCTTGTTAATTCTTCCAGTTTATGCTCAAAAGAGAGCCATAACTGTTGAGGACCTTTGGGCAATGAAGAGAGTGTCAAATCTTGCACTTTCTCCCGATGGTAAGTGGATTGCTTATGTTCTTACTTCTTATAACATGCAGGAAAACAAAGGGCAAAGGGACATTTACCTTGTTTCAATTGACGGAAAAGAAAAAATACAATTAACGAAAGGTGAGGGTTCAAATTATTCACCAGCTTGGTCTCCGGACGGTAAAAAAATTGCCTTTATCTCAACTCGGGATGGTGAACCGCAGGTTTATATCATGGAAATTGAAACTGGGATGATGAAGAAAATGACAAACATTGCTCTTGGAGCTGATGGCGTCATTTGGTCTCCCGATGGGAAATATCTTGCCTTTGTATCACAAGTTTATCCTGATTGTCCTGATAACGATTGCAATTTAAAAAGAGAAAAAGAAAGAGAAACAAGCAAAGTAAAAGCGAAAATTTTCACAACTTTGCCATTTAGAATTTGGAACAGATGGATTGACAACAAAAGAAGCCATTTATTTACCGTTGATGTCAAGACAGGAAAAGTTGTTGATGTAACACCGGGCGATTATGATACTCCGCCGATAGATCTCGGTGGTAAAATTGATTACGCTTTCTCGCCGGATGGGAAAGAAATTTGCTTCGTGAGAAACACAGATACGATGATCGCCATAAGCACAAACAACGATCTTTTCATCACAACTCCAGATGGTGGGAATATAAAGAGAATCACGACAAACAAAGCAAACGACAATCAACCCGTTTATTCACCAGATGGGAAATACATCGCCTATAGAGCTCAATTCAGAGCTGGGTTTGAATCTGATAAATACAGATTGATGCTTTATGAAAGGGAAACAGGAAGAATTATCAACCTCACCGAAAATTTTGATCGTTCTGTTGAGGAAGTCATTTGGTCTCCTGATGGCAAGTTCATATACTTTACTGCAGAAGATCAAGGATATAATTCAATTTACCGAATTGATGTGAAAACAGGGGAAATTAAGCAAATAACGGAAAAAAGCTATAATACGGAGATATCAATTACTCCAGATGGACGGTTTTTAGTTTTTAAGAGGGAATCGGCTAAAAAACCAGCTGAGATTTATCGGCTTGATCTTACGAGTTCAGAAGTTATCCAGTTGACAAATCATAATGACTCTTTGCTTTCCCATCTTGAGATGAATTCGCTTGAAGAGTTTTGGTTTTCTGGTGCTGGTGGGACGAGAGTTCATGGTTTTATCTTAAAACCGCCATTCTTTGACGCAAGCAAGAAATATCCGACGGTTTTTCTAATTCACGGTGGACCTCAATCTATGTGGGCTGATAATTTTCACTACAGATGGAACGCGCAAATGTTTGCCTCACGAGGCTATGTCGTTGTTCTTATCAATCCTCGTGGTTCAACAGGATATGGTCAAAAGTTTACGGATGAAATAAGTGGTGATTGGGGCGGAAAAGTTTTTGAGGACTTGATGAAAGGAGTTGAGTATGTGATAAAGACATATAAGTTCGTTGATAAAGATAGAATAGGCGCAGCTGGAGCTTCTTATGGTGGATATATGATTAATTGGATCGCTGGACATAACGATAAAGGAATTTTCAAATGTCTCGTCTCGCACGCCGGTGTCTTTGATCTTCAAAGTATGTATGGCTCAACGGAAGAGCTGTGGTTCCCAGAATGGGAATTTAAAGGAACACCTTGGACAAATCCCGAACAATATAGGAAATGGTCGCCAAGTTATTATGTTAAGAATTTTAAAACTCCAACTCTCGTAATCCACGGCCAACTTGATTATAGAGTTGATGTAAGCCAAGGATTTATGATGTTTACAGCGTTGCAAAGAATGGGAGTTCCATCAAAAATGCTTTATTTCCCTGACGAAGGACATCATATTCTAAAACCACAAAATGCAAAATTGTGGTGGACAACAGTTCTTGACTGGCTTGATCAGTACTTGAAGAAATAGATTACTTTGACCAACAAAGCCTAATTATGTCTTTATAAAAATTTGAGTTTAACCAAGGCGAGTGTTTTTTGTTGATGTGTTTTGGCAGTTAAGAGTAGTTTTAATTTGAAAAAGTGTGATTTGGTGGTTTTTAAAAAATGTGTTTCATAAAGAAAATAGGGAAACTATGCAGAGTAAAATAAATGTCAAAACAGCTTTTTTTGTTATCACATTGCTTGGATTTGTCAGCTTATTTGCCGATATAACTTACGAAGGAGCTCGGGGTATTGTTGGACCTTTTTTATTTACACTTGGTGCGAGTGCGACGGTTGTTGGATTTGTTGGTGGTTTAGGAGAACTTGTTGGATATGGTTTGCGCTTTGTTTCTGGTTATGTTGTTGATAAAACAAAAAGATATTGGATTATAACCGGTGCTGGTTATTTTATTAATCTTGTCGCAGTTCCTTTGCTTGCTTTTGCTGGGAATTTGGAAATTGCTTCTGCTTTGATTATAGCCGAAAGATTTGGCAAAGCGATAAGAACACCAGCACGCGATACAATTTTATCTTATGCTTCTTCAAATATCGGGTATGGAAAGGGATTTGGGCTTCATGAGGCTCTTGACCAAATTGGAGCCATAATAGGACCTTTGATTGTTGCAGGAGCTATTTATAAAACTCAAAGTTATTCAAATGCTTTTTTACTTCTTGGAATCCCAGCGGCTTTATCTCTATTAACACTTTTTATAACAATGACAATTTTTCCGAAGCCAGAAACACTTGAATTTAAAACGACAAATTTAAGTGATGATAGATTAGGACAAACTTTCTATCTTTATCTTTTGTTCAGTGCGCTCACAATATCCGGCTATCCTCATTTTCAAATTATATCTTACCATTTGAAGAAAACTCAAATTGTTTCTGATGAGATAATCCCAGCTTTGTTTGCTCTTGCTATGGGTATTGATGCTTTGACTGCGCTCGTTATCGGAGGTGTGTTTGATAAGTTTAAAATTAAAACTCTCTTTTTTATACCTGTTTTTTCAATTCCTATTTCGTTTCTCTCGTTTGCTATGAATGATCTTTTTACAGTGGTTGTTGCTATCGTTTTGTGGGGGATTGTTATGGGATTTCAAGAAACCGCCATGAAATCAGCCGTAGCTGAACTCGTTCCTCCGGAAAAGCGAGGTTCTGCATTTGGAATGTTTCACGGGTTATTTGGATTTTCATGGTTCGTGGGAAGCTTCATTTTTGGAAAGCTGTATGATATTTCAATTTTGTATTTAGTTATCTTCTCGGTCGGGCTTCAGATTTTATCCTTGTTTGTTTTTCTTTACTTAAGGCGTAAGGTCATTTTGTAAAAGATATTGATTTTTCGTAAATTTGCAAGGCATGAAAAATTGATCCATTCCGTTAAAAAATAATTTTAAAGTGATGTTTGAGGAAATAACACAAAAATTTGAACTGCTTTTTAAGAAAATTCGTGGTCAGGCAAGAATTACGGAGTCAAACATAGCTGAAACGATGCGCGAGGTAAGGCGCGTGTTGCTTGAAGCGGATGTCAATTATAAAGTGGTGAAGGAATTTACTGAAAAAGTTCAGCAGAAAGCGCTTGGTCAAGAGGTTTTGCGAAGCATTACGCCAGGGCAGATGTTGATAAAAATTATATATGATGAACTTGTTAATTTAATGGGTTCAACTCGTGCTGATATAAAATTTTCACCGAATCCGCCTACAGTGATAATGGTCGTTGGACTTCAAGGTTCAGGTAAGACGACCTTTTGCGCAAAGCTTGCAAATCACCTGAAACATAAAGGTAGACATCCGCTTCTTGTTGCAGCGGATATACATCGCCCTGCAGCTGTTGAACAGCTTAAACAACTTGGCGAGCAAATTCAAATTCCAGTGTTTTCAATAGATTCAAATACTGATGCAATTAAAATTGCAGTGGATTCAATTGACTATGCGAGAAAAAATTATAGAGATGTTGTTATAATTGATACTGCCGGAAGAATGCACATAGATGAGGAAATGATGCAAGAGATTGAAAAAATTAAAGAAGCAGTGAAACCTCATGAAATTCTGTTCGTCGTTGATTCAATGACAGGACAAGAAGCTGTGAATGTTGCTAAAGAATTTAATGATAGATTAAATTTTGATGGTGTTGTTTTAACTAAACTTGATGGCGATGCTCGTGGAGGCGCTGCTCTTTCAATTAAAGCGGTCGTAAATAAACCAATAAAGTTCGTAAGTGTCGGAGAAAAGCTTGATGCGCTTGAACCGTTCTATCCAGATAGAATGGCTTCAAGAATTCTCGGAATGGGTGATATAATAACTCTTGTTGAGAAAGCACAAAAGCAGGTTGACGAAGAAAAAGCGAGAAAACTTGAAGAAAAATTAAGAAAAAATCAATTCACACTTGAAGATTTCAGAGATCAGATAAGAGAGATAAGGAGAATGGGTCCGCTGAAAGAAATTTTGAGCATGATACCAGGAGTCGGAAGCGCGATAAGAAATGTTGATATAGATGAAAGGGAACTTGTAAAAATTGAAGCAATAATAAATTCAATGACACCTGAGGAGAGACGAAAACCGCAGATAATCAACGCAAGCCGTAAAAGAAGAATTGCAATGGGAAGTGGGACAACGGTTCAAGATGTAAATAGATTGTTGAAACAATTTGAAGAAATGCAAAAGTTGATAAAGCAACTAAATCGTGGGAAATTTAGAGGATTTAAAATTCCATTTTGAATAAATCATGGCAAAAGCGAAACAAACAAAATTATCGCAGGCTCTTAAAGTTGAAATAGACAAAATTGTTAATGATAGAATAAAACCGCAAGCTGTGACAAAAAGTGATCTTGATGAAGTGAAGAATTTTTTGAAAGAGATAAGCGAAGGTCTAAAGAGCGCATTGGAAAGTATAATTTTATTACAGCAACCAAATGAGATAACAATCAATAAGAGAATTAGCAGAGGATATATCTCTGACAAGGAAGGTGACAAAATTGAAGTTAACATAGTAGGCGAAGGTGAAAAGAATGACGAAAGTATAATGATAATAGGTGAATGCAAATCGCAACTTTCAAAAAATGATGTTGACGATTTTGTTGTTTATGCAAGCATTTCTCCAGTATCGTCACTCATATGATAAGCGAGCCCAAGGTTGAGGAGTATTTGAAAGCCAAGTGAATAGCACTTTATTATTCGTATGACTTTTAAAATTTAAAAACAAAAAATGGGAGAAGATTTGGCTGTAAAGATTCGTTTGCAAAGATTCGGAAAGAAAAAACAACCATTTTACAGAATCGTAGTTGCAGATTCAAGAGAACCAAGGGATGGGAAGTATATTGAATCTGTTGGATGGTATAATCCAATTCCAGAGCCAATGCAGGTTGAAATCAAAGAAGATAGGGTAATTCATTGGCTCAAGAAAGGTGCAATCCCGACGGACACTGTCAAAGCTCTTTTAAGAAGGAAGGGCATATGGTTGAAGTGGTCCTATATGAAGCAAGGAAAAGATGAGGCATTCATTCAGGCTGAGTATGAAAAATGGCTTCAGCTACAAATGAACAGGGAAAAGAGAGAAAAGGAAAGAAAAGAGAGAAGAAGATTAAGAAAGAAGCAAAAAGAATCTGAAAAAGGAAGTTCTGAACAAGGAGGAGCGCCATCTTAATGAATTTAATTCTGCTGGTGACGCCCTCCTAAACATAAACTGAAACACTACGGAGGGCTGAAAAATGCGTGAATTTTTGGAATTTATCGCAAAACATTTGGTTGACAGACCAGAAGATGTGAAGATTACGATGGAGGACAGAGAAAATCGTGTGATTTTCAGATTACAAGTCGGTGAAGGTGATGTTGGTAAAGTTATAGGAAGGAAAGGAAGAACTGCAAACGCTATGCGCGTTCTTCTTAGCGCAGTCGCTGCAAAGGAAGGAAAAAGGGCGATACTTGAAATTTTACAGTGAAGCGGTTTGTTTTAATTTCGCTTCACTCAAATTTTTGGCGAGGCAAAGATATGTTTAAATTAGCAATTCTCTTGTTTTCATTTGCTCTTGAAAGTTTAGCGTATGATGATACGGTTCGTTGTAATTTCACGCTTCCAGATTCGGGATTAAAGAATGGAAGAAATCAAGAAATCAACGACGAAGCTGATTTTTTTGAAAAAGCGAAAGTTTTGCAAATGGAATTTGATGTGTTTGATAACGAAAAGATTGAAAAAAGTATGGAAAACATTAGAGAGCGATTGAAGAATATACCTTTTGAGAAAGGACTGCGCGTTCCAGGAAAAATTTTTCTTGTTGAGAGATTTGATGAAACTGGTTTAACCAAGGGAAATGTTAAGTATTTTATCCGAATTTGGAAGCATCCGCCGAAAGAAAAATTTAATATGCCAACATTTAAGTTAAGGTAGAAAGATCTACGACGCTATGGGAGATCTATGTATAATTGGAAAAGTTTTGAGACCTTATGGACTCAAGGGACAGATATGCGTCAAACCTATAACTGATTTCGTTAACAGGTTTAAAAAACTAAAGCGCGTTTATGTCGGCGATAATCCTATTGAAGTAGAAGAACATTATATCGTGAGTTCTTTTTTACACAATGAAGAGGTCATTTTAAAGTTTAAAAACATAAACGACAGAACAGCAGCTGAATCGTTCTCTGGAAAATTTATCTATATACCTGAGGAAGAACTTCTTCCCTTGCCCGAAGGTTTTTACTATGTTCATGATTTGATCGGACTGAAAGTTTATGATGTTAATGGTAGGAAGATCGGCGTGATAACCGATGTGTGGCTTCTCCCCGCGAACGATGTCTATGTGGTTGAATCAAAAGGGAAGGAAATTTTAATTCCAGCAATAAGCGAAGTTGTTAAAAAAGTTGACCTTGAGAATAAGATGGTCATAATTGAGCCAATGGAAGGTTTAATTGAATGAGGAGGTGATATTGAGATGAGAATTGATATAATAACTGCCGTTCCTCAAATATTTGAAAGCCCTTTGAATTCAAGCATAATCAAAAGAGCAAGGGAGAAAGGAATAGTTGAAATTTATGTCCATGACTTGCATGATTACGGGATCGGAAGATATAGACAAATTGACGATCATCCCTATGGCGGAGGAGCCGGAATGATCTTGAAACCTGAACCAATTTTTGAATGTATTGAAAAGTTGAAAAGCGAAAGAGAATACGATGAGATAATTTTTTTAACTCCCGATGGAGAACTTTTTAATCAGAAAATGGCAAATGAGCTCTCAAAACTTAACAATATAATTATGCTCTGTGGTCATTATAAAGGAGTTGACGAGAGAGTAAGAGAAGCGCTTGTTACGAAAGAAATCTCAATCGGTGATTATGTATTAACTGGCGGAGAGCTTCCAGCGCTTGTTGTAATTGATGCAACGATTAGGCTTATTCCTGGCGTTCTTCATGATATTGAATCGGCTATGACTGATTCTTTTCAGACGGGTCTACTTGATCATCCACATTATACGAGACCCGCTGAATATAGAGGAATGAAGGTTCCAGAGGTTTTGCTTTCTGGAAATCATGAACTTATAAAAAAATGGAGATACGAAAAGGCACTTGAAAAAACGCTAAAAAGAAGAAAGGATTTGTTAAACAAAATCATAGGAGATGATAAAAATGGATAAGGTGAAACTCGTTGAATCAAAATACCTAAAAACCGACATACCTGATTTCAAACCAGGGGATACGGTCTCGGTGCATGTTCGGGTTATTGAGGGCGATAAGGAAAGAATTCAAGAATTTGAAGGGATCGTGATATCAAGGAGAGGTAGTGGGCTTAATGAAACTTTCACTGTTCGCAAGATAAGTGATGGCGTTGGCGTTGAAAGGATATTCCCGCTTCATTCACCATCAATCGCAAAAATTGAGGTGAAAAAACGAGGAGCGGTAAGAAGAGCGAAGCTGTATTACCTTCGTGAGATGAGCGCTAAACAAGTCAGACAAAAGACATCAGAGTAAAATCTTGAGACACGCGTCAGCGTGTCTCTTTTTATTTTAATTAAAAACGGAGTTTGAAATGCTAAAGGTAGGTGATAAAATCCCGAACTTTACAGCAATGTGCACAGATGGAACATCCTTAAGTTCTGAAAATTTGAAAGGAAAATGGAGTGTTATTTTCTTTTATCCGAAAGCATTTACACCTGGTTGCACAAAAGAAGTTTGTAGTTTAAGAGATGGGGCTGAGCTGTTGTCAAAGTTCAATATAAATCTTTATGGCGTAAGCAAAGACGATATTGAAACTCAAAGAAAGTTTAAAGAGAAATATAAATTTCCGTATGAGCTTATTGCTGATAAAGACGGCGAGATTATAAAATCATTTGGCGTTTCAGGACTATTTGGTTTTGCAAAAAGGGTAACATTTATAATAGATCCTGAAGGAAGAATCGCCGAGGTCATTGATAAGGTGCGGGTGTCCGATCATTATTTACAAGTAGCTGAAGCGTTGCAAAAGTTTTTAAAATAGATGAAAAACAAAGAAAACAATCAAACATGGAGATAGAAATTTTACCAGTTTACGAGAAGCGGATACAAAAATCTGGGTTAAACGAGATTTTTGAAAAAGTCATTACAGGTGAAAGATTAACCTTTGATGATGGAGTAAAACTTTACAAGACGGACGATGTTCTTTCGCTTGGTTTTCTTGCAAATATAGTTCGTGAGAAATTTAACGGCAACAAGACTTATTTCGTTAAAAATCACATTATAAATTATTCAAACATCTGCGAGCTTGATTGCAAGTTCTGCTCATTCTATAGAAAGGAAGGCCAGGACGGGGCTTATAGGTTCACGCTTGAGCAAATCTTTGATAAGATTCGCCCATTAAAAGACGAAATCGTTGAAGTTCACATAGTCGGAGCGCTTGATCCAAGGTTGCCATGGGAGTATTACATTGATATGATGAAAGGGATCAAGGAGATAAATCCGAAAATTAACATAAAAGCATTTACCGCAGTTGAGATTGATTTTTTCGCAAGAAGCTTCGGG
The DNA here is from genome assembly GCA_025060635.1 of Candidatus Kryptonium sp. Classification (NCBI taxonomy): domain Bacteria; kingdom Pseudomonadati; phylum Candidatus Kryptoniota; genus Candidatus Kryptonium; species Candidatus Kryptonium sp. The sequence goes on from JANXBN010000001.1 coordinate 725,936, forward strand.
AAAACTTATGAAGAGGTTTTATCCGAGCTCAAGGAAGCTGGTCTTGATACAATGCCCGGTGGAGGTGCTGAAATTTTTAGTGAAAGAGTAAGACAAAAACTATTTCCTGATAAAATCGGTGAAAAAGAATGGCTTGAGGTGCATAGGACAGCTCACAGACTCGGGATAAGAACAAATGCAACGATGCTTTATGGACATATGGAAACAATTGAGGAAAGAGTTGAACATCTGATAAAACTTCGTGATCTACAAGATGAAACTGGCGGATTTTTAACATTCATTCCACTGCCTTATCATCCAAAAAATAACAAATACGCTGGAGATTGGACGACAGGTTTGCAAAATTTGAAAAGCTTTGCAGTTGCAAGGTTGATGCTTGATAATTTCCCGCATATAAAATGCTTTTGGGTTTCAACTGGTGTAAAGGTTGCACAGGTCTCTCAAAATTTTGGAGTTGATGATCTTGATGGAACAGTCCGAGAGGAAAGAATTTATCACATGGCTGGTGCTGATACCGCACAATATCTTACGAAAAATCAACTCATAAAACTCATCAAAGATGCTGGAAGAATCCCCATTGAAAGAGACGCGTATTATAATGTGATTGCGGAGTATTAAATTTCCTAACGCTATTTTCACATTTCTTTTGCTGACACAATAAAAGTAGAATTTTATGCAGATAATTAACGAGATTAAAAAGGCAGAGAAATTGCAGCGTGAGAGCAAGTTTACGAAAGCACTTTTGATTTACGAAAAAATTGATAAAAATTTAAACTCAAATTCTTTTGACAAAGAATGGCTTTATTATCTTCGCTTAAACGAGGGGCACTGCGCAAGATTAGCAGGAAATTTCAAAAAAGCGATAAAATATTATAATCTCGCTTTGAAACTTGCAAAGAGAATAGATGAAATATCATTTGCTGATGCGCTTTCTGGGATGGGAACAACTTTAAGGGCAATTGGAAAATTAGAGCAGGCTATAAAATCCTTTGATGTTGCTTATGAAATTTACAAACGACTAAATGATATAGAGGGACAGGCATATATACTATGGGCAAAGGGTGGGACTTTTAGATTTATGGGTTTAATTGATCGTGCTTTTAAATCGTTTGAGGATTCCTTTATGATTTATAAATCCCTTGGAAATAAAGCAGGGATGGGGTATTCTCTTTGTGGGCTTGGAGGTGCTTCAAGAGTTATGGGTAATTTTGAAAGTTCGCTTGAGTATTATACCGAGGCGAATAAAATTTTTAAGCGAATAAAAGATAAATTTGGAATTGCTTACTCTTACTGTGGAATTGCAAACGCAAATAGGATGATGGAAAATTTTGAAAAGGCGAGAAAGTATTTTTTACTTGCAACAGAAAATTACGAAGAGATCGGAGACAAAGTAAGCTATGCTTACACACTTTGGGGCGAAGGTACGCTTGCAAAAGTGCTCGGAAATACCGATGAAGCGATGGATAAATTTTCAAAAGCAGAAAAAATCTTCCTTGAAACTGGAGATAAAAGAGGTTTAATTTATACGGAGCTCGGGAAAGCTGAAGTAAAGTTTATCAAAACTGGAAGAATCAACGAGAGAAAGCTAAAATCGCTACTTTCAATTTCAACAAAATATGGATATAATTTTGAACGACTTCATGTTATTTTGCTTGAAAGCATTGCTAAAGGTGTGAATATAGATGAGGTTCGTAGTGCGTATTTAGAACTTGGTTCTAAATTCCTTGACAGAATAAAACCGGAGATACCTTTAAACTTGCCGTGAAAACAAATTTCAAGATATGGAGTGCAAAAAGTAAAACTTGGTGTAGTGAATTTTTTGAATACAAAGCCGTTGGTTTATGCAATTGAAAAGAACAAGCTTCAGCATAATTTTGAATTGATTTATGATATTCCATCTCAAATTGCAGTAAAACTTCTAAATAAGGAGATAGACGCTGGACTTGTTCCTTCAATTCATTACGCAAAATATTCTGTCAAGTATAGAATTGTTCCCGAAATCTGCATTGCATCACGAGGCGCTGTGAATAGCATCCGACTTTACTTCCGAAAAGATTTAAAGGATATAAAGACAGTTGCAGCTGATATAAGTTCAATGACCTCAGTAGTCCTTGCGCGAATTATACTTTCCGAAAAGTATGATATAACTCCAAAGTTTGTGGCAATGAGACCAAATTTAGTTGAGATGCTTTCACAGGCAGACGCTGCACTTTTAATTGGAGATAACGCACTTTTTGAAGAAACTGAATATGAGTCATATATTGATCTTGGGGATGAATGGGATGATTTAACTGGACTGCCATTTGTTTATGCTCTTTGGGTTGGAAGAAGAGAAAGCTTAAAAGATGAAGATCTGACGACTTTAATAAACGCCAAAAAATATGGGCTTCAAAACATTGATACCATATCTGATGAAGCAAGCAAAGAATATGGTGTTAGCTTTGAGTTTTGTAAATCTTACTTAACTCAAAATTTACATTACGATCTCGGTGAAGCTGAAATACAGGGGATGAAGGAGTTTTTTACTTATGCGTTTTACTATGGTGTAATTGATTTCATCCCCGAAATAAAGTTCTACGAATTTGAAAAAGGGACAATTAAAAAGTAAAAAAAGGAGTTTTTCAATGAAGACGATGTTGATTTTGTTGCCCGATATAAGAGAATTAATTCATGCAGAGAGAAACGAGGAGTTAATTGATATCCTTGACGATTTGCATCCTGTTGATATTGCTGAGATCATATCAGAGTTGCCAACAGATGAGAAGGTAAAGCTTTTTAAGCTTGTTAGAAAAGAAAAAGCAATTGAAGTTTTTGACGAGCTTGATGAGAGCGATCAAATAACAATACTTGAGCAACTTCCAGTTGAAGATAAGGCGTTCTTCCTAAACGAGATGTCGCCAGATGAACGAGCTGATTTATTTGAAGAGTTGACGGTGGATAAATCGCAGGAATATGAAGCGTTGATGACAGAAGAGGCAAGGCGTGAGGTTGAAATTTTGACTGCTTATCCGCCTGAGACGGCAGGTGGATTGATGACAACTGAATTCGCCTCCGTTGTTGAAAGCATGACAGTTGGTGAAGCAATTGAATTTTTAAGAATGACCGCTCCAGATAAGGAAACTATATACTCAATTTATGTCACAAGCGAAAAAGGTATTCTCGTGGGAGTTGTCCAATTGAAGGATTTGATCCTTTCGGATCCGAAGAAAAGAATAAGTGATATAATGGACGAGAAAGTGATAAGCGTAGAAGCTAACACAGACCAGGAAGAAGTTGCTTCAATAATGAAAAAATATAATTTGACCGTAATCCCAGTTGTTGATAAATATCGCAAGCTTTTAGGTATAATCACGGTAGATGATATAATTGATGTCATCCATGAAGAGGCATCTGAAGATATAGCCAAGATGGTCGGAACTCAGTTGGAAGATATTGAAACATTGCTTTCACCTTTGAAATCGGCAAAATTAAGAATGCCATGGTTGATTTTGACTTATATTGGCGAGATCATCGTTTCTTTTATAGTGAAAAATTTTGAACCGACGCTTCAGCAAGTTATCGCTCTCGCTTCTTACATGCCACTTATCGCAGCTATGGGTGGAAATGTCGGGACACAGGCATCAACAATTTGTGTTCGTGGTCTTGCTACTGGAAGCATAAGAATGAACGATTGGAAAAGAGTACTTGTAAAAGAAACACTTGCTGGCTCAATATTGGGGCTTGTTTATGGTACTGCTCTTGCATTGATTACAATTTTCGTATATGGATTAAAGTATTCGTTTATTTTGCCTATCTCAGCTTTCGTTGGATGTTTAGCATCAATGACTTTCGCATCAATCATGGGGACAATAGAGCCATTTGTTTTAATAAAGTTGAAGCGAGATCCAGCAACTGCAGTCGGACCTCTTGTCACAACTGGAACAGATATGCTAAGTTCTGCTACTTATCTTGCTGTTGCAACATTGTTGTTAAAATTGTTGAGTTAAGATGAGAGTTTTACTTGCATATTTTTCATTTACAGGAAACACCGAAAAAGTATCTCTTGAAATTTTAAAACATCTACAAGCAAGTGGAGTAAAGTGCGATGTTTTCAAAATTGAACCTCTGATAAATCTAAAATATCCATTTTGGCTTTTTCTTTCTTTCGTTCCATCTCTGCCTTTCCCAGTGAAAAACTTGAACTCTTTAAACCTTAAAGATTATAACGCCCTGATACTTGGCTCTCCCAAATGGACATTCAATTGCCCACCGATTACATATTTTATCCATTTTCTGAAACGACTTGGATTTGGAAACTCATTTAAAATTTTTCTATTCCTGACTTACGGAGGGTTTCGCGAGGATGTTTACCTGAAGAAATTGAAAATTAAACTGGAAAAAATCGGTTTTGATGTTCCCATAGTATGGAAATTCAAAAGAAGAAAAATTCAGGAAGGCAAAGTAGATGCGGAAATTCAGAAGTTTTGCTCAGAAATTTTGGCTTCAATCAATCCATCTGACTCTAACATTTCCAAGCCCTGATTCAATGAAAATGCTAATTTTTTTCTGCGCTTTTTCGTAGTTGAAGCTTATATATTTATCCCATTTTTTAAAAAAATTATCAAACTTCCCTGACGAAAAAACTCCCGAGGACGATATTATTGCACCTACTTCTTTGGGTAGATAAATATCAATTTCTCCGAGTCCAAGTTCAACATTTACCTCTGCATCATCAAGTATTTCGCCTGACAAATCAATATCAAATGATCCAACACCTCCAGAGAAATGAAGTGTTTTAAATTTTGCATTGCCCAATTTTTCACCTTCAAATTTCGCAGCACCGGTTTCAATTTCAAATCTTTTCATCGTTATTTTGTTTGGATTTGTGAATTTAAGATTCGTTTTGCTAACGCCAGTTGAGATTTTTAAATTTTTCAAACTTAATCCTCCAAGTTCAATATCTGCCTTGCTTGCTCCGAGAACGATATCAAGTGTCGTTGGAATATCGCGACAAAGTTTTATATACCATTTCTCATTATCAGAAATTCTCCCAGCTGAAGATTTCGCCATCTCAAATTCAAGATATCCAACATCCTCAGCAACAAAGTAATTGACATCCACAAAATTTTTCCCCATAGCTTTATCAGAATAGCCATCTATCACAACTATTTTATCATCGCTACCTGGCAAGATATAAAAAACACCAATCCCACCGGTAATTTTTATCTTTAGCTCTTTCTCGTTTCTTCTTGGTATTTCTTTGTGAAACTTGAGTTGAAGAACATCGCCATCGTTTGCTTTGGCTATCTGGATGAAGAAAATCAGAAAAATTATTTTAATTTTGAGAAATTTCAAGCCACTGAAATTTTTGTTTGCGTTCTATATATTTTTACGCAACATTCAAGTTTGCAGTTTCAATAATCTTTTAACTTGTCCTTCAGCTTTTTGTATAGCAGTTCCCTTGCCCTAAAAATGTGGACTTTAACAGTTCCGATTGGTAGTTTCAGCTCTTTTGCTATTTCTTCGTATGATTTATCTTCAAAATGTCGCATTATGATCACTTTTCTATAATGTTCTGGAAGTGAGTTTATCGCTTCGTGAATAATTTCATTTCTTTGTTTTTGGAATAGTTCATGATCTGGAAGTTTAGTCCAATCAGGTATTTCTCGCTGAATTGAATCCTCTTCAAGTTCGTGTTCTTCATCAATTGAATAAGTTGAAATTTTTTTCTTTCGGATGAAATCTATGCAATGATTGGTTGCAATTTTGTAAAGCCATGTTGAAAACGAGAATTCTGACTTGAAACTTGATAGAGAAGTGAAAGCTTTGGCGAAAATTTCCTGCACAAGGTCTTCGGTTTCGCTTCTCTGTCGTATAATTCTGGAGACGATTGTTTCAACTTTCTTTTTATATCTATTCATTAATTCAGTGTAGGCTAATTCATCGTTATTTTTTGCTGCAAGTTTTGCAAGTTCAGCGTCGGTTAATTTTTTATAGTCCTTTTTCTCCTTTTTCATTTTAGTGAACTATTTTATGTAAAAAGTCAGCGGTCATGTAAAAAAGGAGCATACCAATGAAAACGACAAGTGGTGCAAGTTTTGTTTGTGAGTTATTTATCTCTGGGATCAGGTCGGTTGTTCCAACATATAATCCAATTCCAGAAATGAAAGCGAATAGATATCCAATAAGTTTTTCGCTTATTTGTGGTATCACAAGACCAAGTAAAACGCCCGCAAATGTCGCAAATCCAACGAGTGAGGCAAGAATTAAAGATGTATGCACTTTTCTGCCAGAAGCTGAAATAACCGAAGCAACCGTCATCCCTTCGGGAAGTTTATGAAGGAAAATCCCAATGAAAAGTAGAAGCCCGATTATATAATCAAATTTTAATCCAATTGCTATAGCCATGCCATCAAAGAAAGCGTGGATGAAAAGTCCAAAGAAAATTGAATAACTTGCGGTTTTTGAAACTATATGTTCAGTGTGAGTTTCCTCGCCAAAGTGTAAGTGTGAAACAATTGAATGTTCAAAGAAGTGAAGCGTCGCATAGCCAAGCATGATCAAAATCGGTGCTGTTTCACCAATCGCTTCTACTGACTCCGGAATAAGCTGCGTAAGAACGAGCGCGACAATAAATCCAGCTCCAACTGCAAGCAAGTAATCTTGAAATCTCCTCGGCCATTTTTGCGTGAAGAATATGATCAAACCTCCAAGTATCTCTGCAATCGTTGCTACTAATCCAAGTGTTAAAATCAAAATGGTCATTTTTCACTGAACTTTAGTTTAAGATGAAACCGAAAATTACGAAGAAAATCAAGGCAAGTAAGCCAGCAGTAATTGCGTAAGGTAATTGTGTTTTGACATGATCAATATGGTCACAAGCAGATGCCATTGATGAAACTATCGTTGTATCCGAAATCGGTGAACAGTGATCTCCAAAAACGCCGCCACTTAAAACACTTGCAACAATAATTGATAAATTTGAATCAAGAGCTATCCCTGCTGGGACTGCGATAGGCATCATTATGGCAAAAGTTCCCCAACTTGTTCCAGTTGCAAATGAGATAAAAGATGAAGTCAAAAAGATCAAGGCAGGTAAAAGCGCAGGATCTATAAATTTACTCGTGACATATGCGACATATTCACCCGTTTTCAATTCTTTGCATACAGCACCTATTGCGAAAGCAAATGTCATCAAAACAGCAAGCGGGATTAAGCCACCCATACCTTTGAGAGTAAGTTCAATTGTTTCGCGGATTGATAATATTTTTTGAGATTTGTAAAGTATACCTGCAACAAAAATTGAAGCCATAACAGCCCAAAGAACAGATGTTGAACCAGAACCATTTGCAATGTTTCCATTTCCAGTAATATAAAGTCCGATTGGCATCATCAAGATCATCGTTAAAATGGGGATGATCATATTTCTTGCTTTTGGATTTGCAGTTGGCTTAGGTAAAATGTTAAGAACATCGTCTGCGATAAGTGGTATTGCGCCATCAGCTATAACTTTGCCTTCGTGGAGCGCTCTTAGCTCTGCTTTTTTCATCGGACCGAAATCAAAACCTGTCAATGCGATAAATAAAACCAAAAGTATAGCAAATATGGCATAAAAGTTTAAAGGGAGTGCCGAAATGAATAGTGAAATTTCGTTTGTAACACCAACTTGAGTTAACAATCCAATCACATATGCTCCCCATGCGTTAAGTGGTATCATGATACAAACGGGAGCGGAGGTTGAATCGCAGATATACGCAAGTTTTTCTCTTGAGATTTTAAGTTTATCAAAAATTGGTCGCGAAACCGTCCCAGTGACAAGAGATGTGATGCTTGATTCAACAAATATGCTCATTCCGATAGCCCAGGCGAAAAGCTGTGCCTTCCTTCGTGAATTTATGAACCCACGATTTGAAACTAAATTTACAAAGCCGTGGACTCCTCCAGATCTTTGCATCAAAGCGATCAAAGCACCAACAAGCGCACTAAAAATTATAACTCGTGTATTGCTCGGTTCTTTGAAAACATTTATTATCCCATCAATTGAGCTTGCAAGACCAACAATAGGATTAAAATCAGATAAAATAGTCCATCCGAGCCATATCCCGATAAAAAGCGAAGTATAAACCTGTTTGGTTATCAAGGCAAGGATTATCGCCGAAAGCGGAGGTATGACCGAAAGCCATGTGTTCATTTGATCTGACTTAAAATTTTTGCAATGTGTTTTATAAGTGTTTCCTGTGGATGTTCAATTATTCTTCCAATTTCTTTGTTGTTTTCAAAAAAGATAAATGTTGGGACCCTCGTGATGTTATATTTGTCTGTTAAGCCGTTTAACCTTTTATCTCTATCAAGCCCGATGACTTTTATACGTTTTCTTGAAACACCTGCTTCATCCATTATTCTCATAAATTTTGGGACATGCTCTCTACTGTCTGGACACCAAGTTCCGAGGAAAATCAAGACATCAAACTTGTTGGCTTTTGATTTTATTACATTGAAACTTTCAACATCGTCAATTGTATATTTTGAATATCCATCGCTGTACCATTCAAATGATTTGTCTTCAAGCAACTTAATTGGAAATTCGCCGATAATTATTTTAGTGTTTCCTCTTTCAATGATTGAGTATTTTTTAGTTGCACAGGAGTTTAAAAACAGAAGAAGGATGATTGAGATGCTCAAAATTTTTCTCATTTTTTGTCCTCCAACATTGTTTTTATTCTTGACACCACCATTTCAATTGCGACTTCATTTTCACCGCCCCTTGGGATTATGACATCCGCCCATCTTTTGCTTGGTTCAACGAATTCAAGATGCGATGGCTTTACGGTTGAAATATATTGGTTTATCACCGATTCAAGCGTTCGCCCTCTTTCAAGTATATCTCTTTTTATTCTTCTTAACACTCTCTCGTCCGCATCAGTGTCAACGAAAATTTTTATGTCCATTAAATCCCGAAGTTCCTTCTCAACGAAAACAAGTATACCTTCTATTATTATCACATCTTTAGGTTCTATGTGCTTTACTTTTTCAAGCCGTCTGTAAGTTGTAAAATCGTAAATTGGGACATCAATCGGTTCATGGTTTTTTAGTTTCTTGACATGCTCAATCAAAAGTTTTGTGTCAAGAGCGTCGGGATGATCAAAGTTTATCTCCTCAATCTTTTTACCTTCAAATTGCGAGATGTCTTTATAATAGCTATCGTGTTCAAGTATGATGACTTTGCTTTCGCCAATTCTACTTGCTATTTTTTTCGCAACGGTTGTTTTTCCAGAGCCAGTTCCTCCAGCGATTCCGATAACGAGTGGCTTCATTTGAAATATCCCGGCGCTATTTGTTTGAGTTCCTCTTGGTTTAAAAATCTCCATTCACCCGGTTTTAGATTTATATCTGTAAAGTTTCCGATTTTAGTTCTTATCAAATTTTCAACTTTATAACCGAGTTTTTCAAACATTTTTCTAACCTGCCTATTTTTCCCCTCGTGAATTTCTATTTCAATCCAGCAGGTTTTGGGATTCATTTTAACAACTTTTGCTTTGGCAGGCATTGTTTTGTATGTTTGTCCGTCTATTTCAATATCCATCCCAGATTGGATCTTTTGCAAATCTTCCAACTTTATTCGTTTATTGATCTTTACGAGATATGTTTTTGAAACTTTTGACTCAGGATTTGTGATAAAATCAGCGAATTTATTATCATTTGTTAAAATTAAAAGTCCTGATGTATCCTTGTCAAGTCGTCCTGCTGGAGCAATCCATTCTTTAATGTTGACGATGTCATAGATCGTTTTCCTGTTTAACTCATCTTTTCGCGTTGTCACCACACCTTTTGGTTTATTTAAAACGATGTAAATTTTTGGTTTTCGTGTTAAAATCTTCCCATCAACGGCGATTTTATCTTTTTTGAGGTCAACCCTGTATGATGGATTTGTTATAATTTTTGTGTTCACACTTACCCTTCCGCTTAAAATTAGCTCCCTTGCGACAGTTCTTGAGGCGTATCCAAGTTTTGAAAGCGCTCGTTCAAGCGAAACACCACTTTTCATATTTCAACTGATATACTTAATTAAGACGAAACCAAGTATCAACAAAATTATGAAAAGAATTGTAAGCCAATCAAAGTATTTATCAATGAATGTTTTAACCTTTGGACCGAAAAAGTAAATTAATCCTCCAACCAAGAAAAATCTTGCAGGTCTGCTCAAAGCAGACGCAACAACCAAGGTTTGAAAATTAACTTGAAAAGCACCAGCAGCGATAGTGAAAACTTTATACGGAATTGGAGTAAAACCAGCAATCGCAATTGCAACGAACGCGTTTTTGTCATACATAATTTTCACAGCGTTATACTCGTCTTGAAGATGGTAAAATTCAATTATTTTTTTGCCAATAATTTCATAAAATTGAAAACCGATTAAATACCCGAACATTCCGCCAAGCACCGACCCAATTGAGCAAATAAGCGCATATCTAAAGGAAAGGTGTGGTTTTAGGAGAGCGATTGCGATTAATAAGACATCAGGTGGTATTGGGAAAAAGGATGATTCTGTGAAAGCAATCAAAAAGAGGGCAAGCCCAGCATAGGGTTTGTCTGCAAAGTTTTCAACCCATTTTTTCAGTTCAAATAAAAATTTTGATACTTTTCGCATCAACCTTATCTGTGATTACTTTTTTAACTTAAACAAGTTAAAAATGTTAAACCAGAAATTCAAGTTTAAGATTAAGACGCAAAATTTTGCGGATTTGTAAAAGTCGCTTTGTTTTGTTAAGTTAAAACAAAAAGCGAGGTGGTAAAATGATGCGAATAAAGGTAAATGAAAATGGACCTTATGTGATTGAGATAGAATCTGGAAATTTTGAAGTTGAATTGGGTTCAAAAAAGGAATTAATTGATAAAAAGACGATCGCTCTTTGTAGGTGTGGCGGTTCTGAAAATAAGCCGTTTTGCGATGGCACACATAGAAAAATTAACTTTTCTGCGGGCTCCGCAAACATCAAGGTAAATGTTTAAAAATCTTAAGTGAAATTTCTTTCGTTTCGTTCGCGGGTAAAATTTTACTAAATCAATTTTCGCGGGAATTTTATGCGTTCTCTGCTTGAGCTTAAGCCATACATTTTTAAATACAAAAAGTTATTTTTGCTTGGACTTTTAGCGATACTTTTTAGTGAAGCATTTTATGTTTTAATTCCGATTTTAATTGGTCGTGCTGTAGATAGCTTGAAATTTGGGGTGACGGGTGAAAAGCTTCTTTGGTTTGCCTCACTTGTAATTGGTTCAACGCTTTTAAGTGGCATTGCTTCTTTCTTCACGAGACAGACGATAATCGTTGCATCAAGGAAAATTGAATATGACATGCGAAATGATTTTTATCGCCATGTCCAAGGTTTGCATTATCTTTATTTCAGAGATAAGAAGATAGGTGATATAATGGCTTATGCTACAAATGATATACCTGCGGTTAGGAACTTCCTCGGACCTGGAATAATGTATTCAATTGAAACAGGGATTGAATTTGTTGTTATACTTGCCATCATGTTTTCAATGAATTTTAAACTCACGCTGATAACTTTAATTCCACTTCCGTTAATTTCTTATCTTGTTTACAGGGTTGGAAAAATAGTTCACGAACGATACGAGGACATACAAGAGCATTTCGGGACTATGACAACGGCAGCACAGGAAAACATTTCGGGAATAAGGGTGCTGAAATCTTATGTTCGGGAAGATTACGAGATTGAAAAGTTTAGGAAGTTAAGTTTTGAATATATGCTGAAAAACATAAAACTAATAAAAGTTCAATCACTGACATATCCTTTGATGATAATGATAACAGGAATTTCAATCATACTTGTTGTTTGGTATGGTGGATATCAAGTTATAATGGGTGTGATGACGCTCGGGCAGATAACATCTTTTTTGATTTATCTCGGATATCTGATCTGGCCGATGATTGCTTTTGGTTGGATAGTCAATCTGACTCAAAGAGCATCTGCTTCAATGGATAGATTGCTTGAAGTTTTCAAAGTTGAGCCGAAGATCAAAGATACGGAGGAAACAGATTTTACGATCAAAGAGATAAAAGGTGAGATTAAGTTTAAAGATGTTTGGTTTAAATATCCGGACTCTGAAGATTATGTTTTAAAAAACATAAACCTTGAGATCAAGCAAGGGCAAACTGTTGGAATTGTTGGATATACAGGAAGTGGAAAGACGACGCTTGTTAATTTGATACCAAGGTTGTTTGAACCTGATAAAGGTGAAATTTTTATAGATGGTGTTAATATCAAAAGAATTCCGCTTAAGGTTTTGCGCGAAAGTATCGGGTATGTTCAGCAGGAGGTTTTCTTGTTTTCAGATTCGGTGAAAAATAACATAAAATTTGGGGTAGATGGGGTAAGCGATGAAAAAATTTTTGAAGTCGCAAAGATCGCTCACATTTATGATGAGATCATGGAATTTCCAAACAAATTTGATACTATCGTTGGTGAAAGAGGTATAACATTATCAGGTGGGCAAAAGCAAAGAGTCGGGCTTGCACGAGCCTTGATAAAGGAACCAAAAATTTTAATACTTGATGATTCATTTTCTTCTGTAGATGCATACACGGAAGAGATGATTTTAAAAAACTTGAAAAACTTTAGGAAAGGAAGGACGACGATAATTATAAGTCATAGGATAACAGCAGTTAAGGACGCTGATTTTATTGTTGTTCTTGATGATGGCGAGATCGTTGAAATTGGCATGCACGAGGAACTTCTTCAACTTGGTGGAGTTTATGCAGACCTTTATCAGAAGCAAATTTTAGAAGAAGAACTTGAAAAAATATAAAATGAGATTTTCCTTCATATGCACGATTTCAGAGATGATGAAATACTTGGCAAGGCATATGATTCAAAATTGATGAAACGACTTCTAAAGTATGTTAAACCTTATTGGAAACAAGTTATATTTGCTGTTTTTCTCGTCTTGATACTTGCAGTGTTGAATCCATTGCGACCATATATAACCAAATTCGCAATAGATGATTATATCCTTAAATCAAATTATGAAGGGCTTACCAAGTTAGCTTTGCTTCTGCTTGGAATTTTGTTTCTGCAGGGGATTTTACAATATCTGTTAAGCTACACAACCGAATGGATAGGTCAGAAAACGATTTTTGATTTAAGAATGGAAATTTTCGCTCACCTGCAAAGACTTGCGCTGAGATTTTTTGATAAAAATCCCACTGGACGACTTGTAACGAGAGTCACGAACGATGTTGAATCTTTGAACGAAATGTATTCATCTGGTATCGTTCTCGTGTTTGGGGATATATTTACGATCATTGGAATTTTATATTTCATGTTTAGCTTAAGTTTTGAGCTTTCAGTTGTAACTTTAAGCGTCTTGCCATTGCTTTTTTACGCTACCTTCTTGTTCAGAAAGAAGGCCAGAGAAGCATATAGAGAGGTAAGGACATTAATTGCTCGGATAAATGCGTTTCTACAGGAGCATTTTTCTGGTGTTAGCGTCGTTCAAGTTTTCAACAGGGAACAGGAAGAGTTTAAGAAATTTGACAACATAAATGCGAAATACAGGGATGCAAATATAAGATCAATTTTTTATTATTCTGTTTTCTTCCCGGCTGTTGAATTAATAAGCGCAATTGGCGTTGGTCTTATAATTTGGTATGGAGGGGGTAAGGTTTTGGAAGGAACCGTCACAGTTGGTGTGTTGATTTCTTTTCTACAATATACAGAAATGTTTTTCAGACCTGTAAGGGATTTATCCGAAAAGTATAACATCTTCCAAACTGCGATGGCTTCAGCTGAGAGAATTTTTAAACTTCTTGATACCAAGGTTTTTATAAAGCCACCCGATGATCCAATAAAACTTGAGAAAGTTCACGGCGATATTGAGTTTAAAAATGTATGGTTTGCATATAGAGATGACGGCGAGATGGTTTCGGATGATGAGTGGATTTTAAAAAATGTTTCTTTTAAAATTAATGCTGGTGAAAAGGTCGCGATAGTTGGATCCACCGGTGCTGGTAAGAGCACGATTATAAATTTAATATGCAAATTTTACGAACCTCAAAGAGGACAAATTTTGATTGATGGGGTAGATATAAAAAATGTTGATGAAAGAGAATTAAGAAGACATATAGCGGTGGTTTTGCAAGATGTGCAGTTATTTTCCGGAAACATTTTGACAAATATAACACTTGGAAACGAAAAAATACCTATTGAAAAAGTTGTTGAATCAGCTAAATTAATCGGGGCTGACAAGTTTATTGAAAGGTTACCGAATGGTTATTTTGAGCCAGTTCAAGAAAGAGGAGCAAATCTATCTGTTGGCGAGAGACAGCTTATTTCATTTGTGAGGGCTTTGGTTTATGAGCCGAAAATTTTAATACTTGATGAGGCAACCTCAAGCGTAGATGTTGAAACAGAAAAGATAATTCAAAATGCAATTGAAAAATTACTTGAGAACAAAACCGCAATAATCATTGCTCATAGATTATCAACAATTCAAAATTCGGATAAAATAATTGTTCTTCACAAGGGTGAGGTTCGCGAGGTCGGAACTCACGATGAGCTGCTTGCCTTGAAGGGAATTTATTATCGTCTTTATCAATTGCAGTATAAAGATAGAAAAACGAAGTTCGTTAATGTATCGGGGATAACCAAGTAAGCCATCTTAAAAAGATGGCTTTGATAACAAAAAAATCAAAGGAGGTTAAGTCATGCAAAGAATTATTACAATTGAACGATTTATAATTGAGCGGGAACATGAGGTTCCCGGCGCAACTGGAGAATTTTCAAAACTTTTGACGGATATTGCTCTAGCGTCTAAAATTGTCTGGCGCGAGGTTTCAAAAGCAGGACTTGTTGATATCATCGGTTCAACGGGCAAAATTAACATTTCGGGGGATGTTGTTCAAAAACTTGATGAATTTGCGAATGAGATATTTATCAATGTTATGCAAAAAGGGGGACATCTTTGTGTTATGGCAAGCGAAGAAAGCGGGCTAATTGAAATACCGGAAGAGCTTGCGAAGGGTAAATATGTTTTGGTTTTTGATCCGCTTGATGGAAGTTCAAATATTGATGTAAATGTTTCAATAGGTTCTATATTTGGAATTTTCCGCCGCGTGACTTCTGGCGGTAAAGGAACAGAGGAGGATATACTACAACCTGGGAGAAATCTCGTCGCAGCTGGTTATGTAGTTTATGGTTCAAGTACTATTTTGGTTTACACTACTGGAAATGGTGTCCACGGGTTTACGCTTGATCCAAGCATTGGTGAATTTTTGCTTTCGCACGAGAACATCAAAATTCCGAAAAAGGGCGATATTTACAGCGTGAACGAAGGATATTATGAAAGATGGGATGAGAATATGAAAAAATTGATCAACTATCTTAAAGCTGAAGATAAAGCAACTGGAAGACCTTACAAGTTAAGGTATGTCGGGACTCTTGTTGCTGATTTTCATCGTACTCTTTTGTATGGTGGTATCTTTATGTATCCGGGCGATTCTAAAAATCCGGAAGGAAAGTTAAGGTTAATTTATGAAGCGGCACCACTTGCCTATGTTGTTGAAAAAGCTGGTGGAAGAGCAAGCAACGGTTTTCAAAATATACTTGATATAAAGCCAACGAATTTACATCAAAAAACTCCGCTTTTCATAGGGAGCGAGGAAGATGTGAATCTCGTTGAGAAATTTTTGCAAGGCAAATATGAAGATTAATAACAAAGGGGCTCATTTCGAGCCCCTTTTTTAATTTTATCCCCCTTCGTGATGTTCAATGTTCATCTCAATCCATTTTGAGATAAACTCAACTACATCGTTCCATAATTTAATTTTCTCTTCAAGCGTTAAGTTTGCCGTTTTGATGATGTTTTCAATTTCATTGCAAAGGTCTTCGGGCAAGTTGAGGTTTTTTTCTTCCATTGTTTCGCTCCGATTTTTGTTGCTTTTAAAGTATTTTATTCCCGCTTTTTCTCGTCATCTTTACTATTGAAAGAACATAGTTGGTAGTTTTTCAAAATTTAAAGATTTTCTAATAAAATCTCAACAGGCTGTAAAGAAGGGTGGGGAAATATGGGATTTCTTGTATATTATGGCACAACTTAAACTTGCCAGTTCTTGATTTTTTATGCTATACTTTTTATCTTATCTTTGAGTTTTTACAAAATAAAATTTTGGAGGTTGGAGATGGCTCAAAATAATAACGAAGGGATGTTCAAAGGATTTTTAATTGGTTTCCTCGCTGGGAGTGCGCTTGGGGCGATACTTGCTATGTTATTTACACCGAAGAGCGGTAAAGAAATGAGATCTTTGATTAAAGAAAAATCTGGAGAGTATCTTGGTGAAGCAAAAGCGAAAGCGGAGGAAATTATTGAAAAAGCGAAAGAAGAAGCTGAAAAGATTAAAAAAGAAATTGATGAAATAATTACGACTGCAAAACAAAAAGTTGAAACAGTAAAGGAAGCAGTGAAGTCAGGCGTTGAAACTTATAAAGAAGAAACTAGAAAGAAAAGTTAGATCCAGGTAAGGCAAGACACTATGTCTTGCCTTTTTTATTTTTAAAAATAACTTCAACAAGGTGGCATGGAGATATTAATTCAAATCTTAACTGCTTTATTACTTGCAAGCGCAGTTGTTGTCCTTATTTATCTTGTTGTTGTCTTTGCCAAATTGAAAACATTGATAGAAAACTTAAACCGGACGACTAAAGAAATTAATTCAAAATTACCAACGATTCTTGAGAATCTTAAAAAAATTTCAGAGCAGCTTGCGGATGTGACCTCAAAAGCTCAATCCCAATTTGAAACCGTCCAAAACTTATCTGAATCAGTTCAATCTTATTTCAAAAAGCTTCGCGGAATTTTCTCGCCAGATAGTTCTTCATCTGCGGAAGGTCTGCCATTCGGCTTAACAAAAATTTTTGCTTTGATAAAGGCAATTCGCACTGTCATCGCAAGATTAAAGACATAAAACATAAAAAGATAAGGAGGTAGATAAAGTGGCGAAAGAATATACGACGGAAAAAATCAGAAACATCGGATTAATTGGACATGGGGGTTCTGGTAAAACATCGTTCGCAGAAGCAATCCTTTATAGCGCTGGGGTAACAACTCGGCTTGGAAGAGTTCAAGAAGGAAATACCGTTTCGGATTACCATCCTGATGAAATTGCACAACAGGTCTCAATCAACTTGTCCCTTTTGCATTGCGAGTGGAAGGATACTAAAATTAACATTATTGATATGCCTGGTTATGCTGACTTTATTGGTGAAGTTAAAAGTGGTTTAAAGGTAAGTGATACCGCTCTCCTTTTTGTTAAATCCGTTGAGGGTGTTGAAATAGGAACTGAAACAGCGTGGGAGTCAGCTAAAGAAACTGGGAACAGCGTTATTTTCATTGTTAACAAGCTTGATGCCGAACATTCAAACTTTGATAATGTAGTCAATCAGATACGGGAAAGATTTGGACATGAAGCGATTGTTGCTCAATTCCCTGTAAATCAGGGAACTGGTTTTGATTCCATCGTTGACCTTGTTAGAATGAAAGTTTTGAAATTTTCAAAAGATCTTTCTGGAAACTATACCGAAGAAGAAATACCGCAAAATTTAAAGGAAAAAGCGGAAAAATTAAGAGAAGAACTAATAGAATCAATCGCTGAAACAGACGAAGAACTTTTGAATAAGTTTTTTGAGAATGGTGGATTAACGGATGAAGAATTGAAAATTGGTTTTATGAAGGCTCTTGCTGAAAGAAAAATTTTCCCGATTTTCTGCGCTGATGCATATCATAACATAGGAGTAAAGTCCATTCTTGATTTCATAGTTGATTATTGTCCAAGCCCAAACAAAAAATCTGTTGAAGCTATATTAAAAAATTCTACACCGCAAACGATAAATTTAAATTACAATCCTTCCGGCGAACCAGTTTTGTTTGTTTTTAAAACAGTTTCAGAAGCACATGTCGGTGAATTTTCATTTTTCAAAGTTTATTCAGGAACAATTACTCGTGGAATTGATCTTGTAAATCAAAGCAATGGCACGATTGAAAGGTTAAGCCAGCTTTATGTGATGAACGGTAAAGAAAGGAAAGAAGTCCAAAAGTTTTATGCAGGAGATATCGGCGCAGTTGTTAAATTGAAAAATACACACACAAATGACACTCTTTCAACAAAAACATTTCCAGTTGTAATTCCACCTATTAAATTCCCAGAACCAGTTATTCAATTTGCCATTATATCAAAGAACAAGGGCGAGGAAGAAAAAATCGCAGCAGGACTACATTCGCTTCACGAGGAAGATCCAACATTTGTCTTCACAGTTGATAATGAATTACAGCAAACGATAATCAGCGGGCAAGGGGAAACTCATCTAATGATAATTGCGAAGCGATTAAAAGAGAAATACGGAGTTGAAGTAGAATTGGGTGAGCCCAAAATTCCATATCGTGAAACAATAAAAGGTAAAGCAAGGGAACAAGGTAAATATAAAAGACAAACTGGTGGAAGAGGTCAATATGGAGATGTTTGGCTTGTCCTTGAACCTTTACCAAGAGGTGGAGGATTTGAATTCGTTGATGCAATAGTTGGAGGTGTTGTACCAAGAAACTATATTCCTGCCGTTGAAAAGGGAGTCCGTGATACAATGGCGAAAGGTGTCCTTGCAGGTTATCCAGTGATTGATGTCAAAGTTACGCTTGATTATGGTTCCTATCATCCTGTTGATTCATCTGACCTTGCTTTCCAAATCGCAGCGTCAATGGCTTTTAAGAAAGCTTTTATGAATGCAAATCCAGTTTTGCTCGAGCCGATTTATGAAGTAGAAGTTAAAGTTCCAGAAGAGTATATGGGAAGTGTGATAGGTGATATTTCAAGCAGGAGAGGGAAGGTAATAGGGATGACTGCTGAGGGAGCCTATCAAGTCGTCAAAGCATATGTTCCACAGAAGGAGCTTTACAGATATTCATCTGCTTTGAGGTCCTTAACGCAAGGTCGTGGGATTTTTACCGCAAGATTTTCGCATTATGAGGAGGTTCCAAAAGAAATTGCGGACAAAATCATAGCTGAAGCCCAGAAGCAAAAGGAAGCAGTTGAGGAGGAATAGGATTAAATCTAAATTTTTTAAGTTCAAATCCCCTCCAATCTTTTTTGGAGGGGATTTTTTATTTATAAACCTGTGGTATAAAATTTGTAGCTTTGGCGCAGTTTAGGGGCAAATTGTTTATTACGATTTTTTTTGTTAAATTTTAAAAAAATTTTCGTGTCTTCGTGGAAAAATCTAAAAAATTCACGAGGAGTTTTTGATGGCTCAACCTCTCAATATCCTCTTTCTTTCCAGTGAAATTGTCCCATTTGCAAAAACAGGTGGGCTCGCCGATGTTTCCTTTGCTCTTCCCCAAGCGATAAAAGAACTTGGTCATGAGATAAGAGCGATGATGCCTAAATATGGATTTATTAGCGAAAGAAAATTCGGAATACATGAAATTGTCCGCCTAAGAGATATGGATATCCCAGTTGGAGATAAACTTCAAAAAGGAAGCGCAAAGGCCTCTTTTATCGTCGGACAAAAAGTTAAAGTTCAAGTATATTTCCTTGAAAATGAATTTTATTACAGTCGTGACGGTCTTTATGTTGATTCAAAAACAAAAAAAGATTATCCAGATAACGACGAAAGATTCATATTTTTTTGTAAGGGAGTTATTGAAACGCTCAAGAAGTTAGGGTGGAGACCAGATGTAATTCACTGCAATGACTGGCAAACCGCACTTGTTCCAGTTTATCTTAAAACGATTTACAAAGATGATCCATTTTTTAAAGGAATAAAAACGGTTTTGACAATTCATAATATCGGATATCAAGGAGTTTTCCCTAAGGAGTCATTTTACAAATCTGGGCTTCCAGATGAAATTCTACCGCAGGTAGAACACAACGGAAATTTCAATTTTCTAAAAGCTGGTATACTTTATGCTGATGTTATAACCACCGTGAGCCCGACTTACGCGAAGGAAATAATTTCTGATGATGAATTCGGAGCAGGGCTTTCTGAAGTGCTTAAAAAAAGGAAAAAAGATATTTATGGAATTTTAAATGGTGTTGATTATTCTGTGTGGAGTCCTGAGAATGACAAGTATATTCCCGTTCCGTATAGCATTCAAACGATAGAAACGAAGTATGAAAATAAAAAGGCTCTTTTGAAACATTTCGGGCTTGAATATGATGAGGAAATTCCAGTTGTTGCGCAAATTTCAAGGCTCGTTGATCAAAAAGGATTTGATCTAATTGAGGAAGTGATTGATGAAATGATGAAACTTAACATTCAATATATTGTCTTGGGCACAGGAGAACCACGCTATGAAGAGATGCTTGAAAAGGTAAAGAAGAAATATCCTAAAAAAGTTGGAGTTCATATAGGATTTAGTGAAGAACTTGCTCATCTTATTGAGGCAGGAGCTGATATATTTCTCATGCCATCAAAATACGAACCATGTGGTTTGAATCAGATGTATAGTTTAAGATACGGAACTATCCCAGTAGTCAGAAAAACCGGAGGACTTGCTGATACAGTTGAAGAGTTCAATATAAAGACAGGACGAGGAACTGGATTTTTATTTGAAAGATATTCAGGTCAAGATCTATTGAAAGCGTTAAAAAAAGCATTGTCAGTTTATAAAAACCGAAAAGCATGGTTGAAATTGATGAAAAACGCAATGACAAAAGATTTCTCTTGGACGATGTCCGCAAAAAAATATGTTGAACTTTATCAAAAACTGATGGCACAACAAAAAAAGACGCGAACTGTTAAAGCGAAATGAAAAACTTAAATGTCGCTGTATTCCTTGATAGAGATGGGACAATTAATGAAGATGTAAATTTTTTATCTTCACCAGAACAACTCGTTCTCATAGATGGTTCTGCCGAAGCAATAAAAGAGGCAAATGAGATTGGTTTAAAGGTTATCGTTTGCACAAATCAAAGTGGAATTGCGCGAGGTTATTTCACGGAAGACGATTTGCACAAGATCCACAAACGACTTGATGAGTTGCTCGCTGAAAAAGGGGCAAAAGTAGATGCTTATTATTACTGTCCTCATCATCCAACCGAAGGGACTGGAAAATATAAACTTGAATGCGAATGTAGAAAACCTAAGAATGGAATGCTCAAGCGCGCCTCGCAGGAGCATAACATTGATTTGAAAAGATCATTCGTTATAGGTGATAGACTTTACGATATTTTAGCTGGAAAATCTTCAGGTGCGACCACGATCCTTGTTTTAACTGGCTATGGCAAGGAAGCATATGAAAAATGTAAAAGCGAAAACCTTGAACCAGATTTTATCGCAAGAAATCTGAAGGAAGCAATGGAAATAGTTAAAAAAATAATAACTCAAGGCAACGGCGGTTTAGAAAATGACAACAAAAATTTATCTCAAGAGAATGAAAAAGACGCTTTGGAAAAATAAAATGAAACGAAACTTATTAATATTATCTTTCTCACTTATGACTACTTTTTTTCTCTCAGGATGCGCAAAGGAACCAAATGATGTCGGATTCGGGCTTTTACCAGAAAACGAACTTTTTAATGTTAGGGTATATGAAGATTCCGTAGAAATTTATGCAGAAAACATTGAAACATTTATATCAAATTCTACTTCAAACATTTTGCTCATTGGAAATTACGATAACATCTCCTGTGGTATATTAATTCGTTTTGATATTCCTGATACACTTAAGGACATTAAAATGGAATGGGCTCAAATAAGATTATTTAGATCAAAATTTTTCATCGGAGATAGCACTATACCAATTCACTTTACTGCTCACAAAGTTTTATCTAACTATTATGATACGCTCTATGAAGCGCGAGCTATAGGTGAATTTAGGGGCGTTCCTGATTCTGTTAATTATTTTAAAATAGATACAGGAGTAGTGAGGGAATGGCTTAACGGGAAAAATTATGGGCTTTACCTGAAGCCGCGTAATTCTGGTGTAATCAGAGGATTTAACTCACTTGATGAGATGCTTTTCACGCCTGCTCTTGAAATCGTCATCCCAAAACAGGATAAGCTAGATACAATAAGATTTTTCTACGGAAGCGACGGCTATATAGCAAGGTTAAATGAAAGAATTGATACAAACTACATTGTTTTGCAGGCAGGAGTTGGTATAAGAAGCATTTTGAAATTTGGTATTTCAAATCTTCCCAAAAATATAATTGTAAATCGTGCTGAAGTCGTTTTATATCTGAAAGAAAGAAAGAAGTATGGTGGAGGTGTTGATTCGCTATTGGCTAGTTTTATAACTGATGTTGATTTAGCCAAGAAATCAATTGGTGGTTTTGAAGGTAATTATCTCGGCTTGAGGAATCAACTTGACACGATTGAATATACAATTCCAGTCACAACTCCAGTTCAGCGCTGGGTAAATGGCGAGGCGAATAATGGAATTTTAATAAGACCTTTTTCTGAAGTAGATAACTTTGATCGTTTCGTTTTTTATTATAAAACTAAGCGACCTAAATTGAAAATTTATTACACAACAAAACCTGGGATTTAAATCAAGATGAGATTTAAGTTTTTAATTCTCTTTCTTTTTGTTTACTCAATCTCAATAGCAAACGGTTCTATTTACTCACGATTTGGCATAGGTATTTTGCGCTTTTCAACTGTTGATAAAACCGCTGGACTTGGTGGTCTTGGAATCGCCCTTTTTGATCCGATTTATATAAACCGATACAATCCAGCTTTGTGGAGCGAAATTGCAAGAGTGAGAGTTTCTGGAGGTTATCTTTATGAAGGTACATCAATTCAAGATAAATTTAAAAATACTTTTTTAACGAGCGGGAATTTTGACGGTGTTTTATTTGCAATTCCTCTGTGGAAAAGACATGGCTTAACATTTGCAACTGGCGTGGTGCCATTTAGCAAGGTAAGTTACAGCATCAAAAAAGATTCAATTGTTGAAAGTAGATATTTTACACAATGGTATAAAGGCGAAGGTGGAATTTCAAGTTTTATTTTCGGGCTTTCGTTTAGACCATTTAATAAGTTGAGCATTGGAGTAAGAGGTGAGTATTACTTTGGGACAATAATTAATTCATGGGATACAGATTTTGGAAGTTCAGAGTTCTTTTTTTCAAACATAAAGCGTGAGAGGAGTTATTGGGGGTTGGGATTTACCGCAGGAATTGCATATGGTCTCGGGGTAGGGAAGAATTCTGTAACTGTTGGATTTATATTTTCTTCACCTGTCAATTTGAAAGGATTAACGACGATTGAATATATGGTTCCTGTTGTAGGAAGTTCAAATGTTACGGAAACAAGTGAATTAAGCTCAAAACTACCATATAGAGTTGGGTTTGGACTAAGCTACTTCATATCTGATAGAGTTCAATTTTCTGGTGATGTTTATTATCAAAACTGGAAAAAGTTCCATATTAATGGCAAACAGTTAAAGGAGATAACGGATGCTTTGAGGGTTGGCGCTGGACTTGAGGTTTTGCCATCAAGGGAGGTTTTTGCTGGATTTTTTAATAAAACCTCTTACAGATTTGGAATTTTTTACAACAAAACATATTTTAAAATAGATGAGAAGCAAATAAATGAGTTGTTCTTTAGCGTCGGTTTTGGTTTCCCTATAAGTTTTGATACCAGATTGAATTTGGCGGTTGAGTATGGTGTGAGAGGAAAAATTGAAATAGTTAGAGACAGAATTTTGAGAATTTCAATCGGAGTTAACACTGGAGAAATTTGGTTTGTAAAACAAAAGCTTGAGGATTAATAAAAATGAAAAAAATAGTTTTGCTTTCGCTTCTTGTTTCTGGGATAATTTTTGCACAGGGAACGAAGCAGGATTCAATTGAGGTTTTGAAGAATTGGTCTTTGTTCTATGAATATTTCAAGACGGGGGATTATGTAAGTGCGTATCCGTACGGATGGAAAGTTATGGAAATGCAGCCGACGAGGTTTAAAACTCTTTATAAAGCAATGGAGAGAATTTATTTAAAATTCTATGAGGAGGCGCCTCAAGACCTGAAGCAAAAGTATGCAGATACTCTTTTGATAATCTACGATAACGCAATAAAGTATCATCCTGAAAATGCGTCAGAGTATTATTTGAGGAAAGGATATGTTCTTGAGAATTATTACACAGGAAGAGATAACGAAGCAATAGTTGCTTATGAGAAGGGAATTGAATTGGATTTTGAACATACAGAGTTTTATTATATTGATCGTCTTGGTGTGCTTTATATAAAGCATATGGAGGAAAATCCAGATTATAGAGAAAAAGCAATTGAACTATATCGCAAAGTCCTTGATAAAGATCCGCAAAATGTTACAGCAAATGATAGGCTAAGGACACTTGTTAAGGATATAGCTGAGTTGATTGAACTTAACAAAAAGCGACTTGAAGTAGATCCAGAGAATACCGAGCTTATATGGACAATTGCAAATCTTTATATTCGTGCTGAAGATTATAAAAGCGCAATCCCGTATCTTGAAAAATTAACAAAAAAATTCCCAGATAACGAAACATATTGGAATCGCCTCGGTTATTGTTACCAACGCGTGGGTGAATATAGAAAGGCGATTGAGGCTTATAATCGTTCGTTGAAAATAAATCCAGATGCGAAGGAAATTATACTTAACATTTCTGTTTGTTATCGTGAGCTTGATAACTTTGAACAGGCTAGGCTTTGGGCAAGAAGAGCTATGGCCAAGGACAAAAATTGGGGGAGACCATACCTTGAGATAGCTCAGATCTATGAAGCAACCGTTGCAAGGTGTATAAAAACAACAAAAGGTGGGGATTGGACAAAGATTGAATTCACAGATAAACTTGTCTATCAACTTGCAGTTGAGTATTATGAGCTTGCTAAAAGGGTTGATCCAAGCGTCGCAAACGAAGCAAATCAAAGAATAAAAAATCTTGAAACTCTCGTTCCAACTCAAGAAGATTATTTCTTCAACAAGAGGAAAATAAAAGATGGCAAGATCCCAATAGCAGGTGGATGTTATGATTGGATAGGTGAGAGTATAACAGTTCCATATAAAATATGATTTAGCAATGGTTTAAATAAGTTAACAGTATGTTTTCGTTTCTCCCGCAGGCGTTTGCCTGCGTTTTTATTTTCAAAATAAAGGTTTCCCTCTATGAAAATAGCAATCGCAAGTGATCACGCTGGATTTGAGTATAAAGAAAAACTGAAAGAACTGTTAAGGGAACTCGGATATGAACCTATAGATTTTGGCTGTTTTTCACCTGATTCAAGTGATTATCCTGATTTCGCATATCCAGCTGCGAAGGCAGTTGGAAATGGTGAATGTGAAAGAGGTATATTTGTGTGTGGAACGGGTATCGGAGTTTCTATAGTCGCAAACAAAGTCAAAGGTGTAAGAGCTGCTAACTGTTGTTCTGTTGAAGAAGCAAAACTCTCAAGACAGCATAATGACGCAAATGTCTTAACATTTGGGGCAAGGCTTATACCGTGGGAACTTGCTAAGGAGATCACTAAGGTCTGGCTTGAAACTGAGTTTGAAGGTGGAAGGCACGAACGAAGAGTTGAAAAAATTCATAAGTTAACGGGACTTTGAATCTAATCTGTTATTTAGAGAATCTCGCTAATTTGCCGCTTTATTTGAAAAAGCGAATCTTTGACATTTGTTAAGGGTTTTGATAAATTTATTTAAAAATGATGCTCTATGTGATATGGTTATTCCTCTTTTTGTATTGGGGTTTTCATCGTTCGTTGTGAGGCGTTGACATATTTATCGGAATGGTTAGTTGAAATTAATCAATTAAGTTAATGAGAGGGTGACGCTGAAAAAAAGAAAACAAAATTTTGAAATGTTCGTTAAAGCATTAATTGGATACCTTGCTTTGTTATTTTTGCTTTCCGGAATTTCAAATGCAGATGTTTTCAAGGTTAAAATAAACGACAAGACAGAGCTAATACCTGCCTTTCGCGAAGCTAAAACTCTTTATATTTCTTTGCCAGATCTTTTAAACCTCTTAAAAATAGATTTTAACTCCGATACGATAAACAACCGGCTTACATTTAAGGTCTCTAATTACACCTTTAAGCTTACATCTGAGAATCCGTATATCGTTGTGTCTTCCGAAAATGAGACAAGAGTTTTTCAACTTCCTCTTGAGGTCATTTCAGGTGCGGGGAAAATTTATGTTCCTGTTAAGTATTTTTCAGAGATCTTTTCCCGATACTTTCCATATAACTTTAAATTTGACGAAAAGAGCAATTCAATAATTGTCTCAATACCGACACCAGCTGATGTAAAATTGCCAAAATTTGATGTTTATAGGGTAGAGTTTGATAAAAGAAGCAATGGTTATCTCTTGAGAATCTTAACAGCGAGAAAAATTACAGATTACGAAGTATGGCTCGGTAGGAACAATTGGCTTTATATAACAATTGTGAATGCCAGCGTTGATATATCAGAATTGAAAAAGGTATCTTTTTCAGAACTTTTTAGTGATGTTGAAATCATACCTTATTCTCAATCAGTTCAATTGTCTTTCAAGCTAAAGCCAAGAATAAAACATTATGAGGTTGTTCCTAATAAAGACGGGACAGATATTTTAATAGCACTTTACACAGATGAAAAGACCTCAAATCTTGAAGATGTGAAGAGAAAATTTCTACTTGATGTTGTCGTGATTGATCCGGGGCATGGTGGTAAAGATCCGGGGGCTATCGGTGTTTACGGGACTTATGAGAAGGATATAACTCTTGGCGTTGCAAGAAAATTGAGGACACTGCTTGAAAATTCGGGTCTAAAAGTTATAATGACAAGGGAAAGCGATGAATTCGTTGAGTTATACAAGCGCGGTCAAATTGCAAATTCAAATGGTGGGAAACTTTTCATAAGTTTGCATTGTAATTCAATGCCATATAAACCACATGGTGCAAATGGATTTGAGGTTTACATTTTAAGACCAGGTAAAACCGAAGATGCAATCAGGATCGCTGAGAGAGAAAACGCAGTTATAAAGCTTGAAGAAAACTATGAAGAAAGATATAAACATTTAACAGATGAAAGTTATATTTTAACTGCTATGGCTCACAATGTTTATGTCAAAAACAGCGAAAGGTTTGCTGAAATTTTAAGCATTGAAGCAAAAAGAACACTTGATATAAAGGTCAATGGGGTTAATCAGGCTGGGTTTTATGTTCTTGTTGGTGCTTCAATGCCAAGTGTTTTAGTTGAGATGGCTTATTTATCAAACCCAGAGGAAGAAAAATATCTCCGAAGCGAAACGAATCAGTGGAAAATTGCGAGAACTATTTTCAATGCTGTTAAAAAATTCAAGGAAGAATATGAATCTTCAATTACAGATTAAATTTTTGGCGTTTCTTATAGCTTTATCATTCTCAAGTTTTGAGACATTCGCTGGTGTAAAGGAGGCTCTTAAATTCGCTCGTGAAGGGATTGACAAAGCTGTTGAGGTTGCCCCGAAGGTCAAGAAAAGAAAATCCTTTGATAGCAGAAGTTATTATCCTGAAGAGCCTAAAATTTTATACAAAGTTTCAATGAAAAGAGATACAACTGGCGAGATTATAGTAAAGTCAACAGGCTTCTCTGAAATTGATGAAGCAACTCTTGAGATAAGACTCTCAAAAATTGAAACGCTTGAAATACTTGAGAAAGCAATTCTTACAGCATGGGATATGGTGAACAGAAAAAATTTTGTGAAATCCGATAAGAAAACAGACAGGATTGAGATGAAAATTCAAAATTACAATGTGAAAATAAATGTAAAGTTTGAGGGTTCGGAACAAGCAGACATCAAAATTGCAAAAATAAAAATCGTGGTTGAAAACCCAGATGAGGAATTTGAAAAAGGCACAATTCAGGCAATAAGGAGATATAGAGTTTCAGATGGTAGCTTCATTTAAAAACAAAAAAATAATAAAAAATGAACACTGTTGGAGTCGTTGGAGCAGGAAGAATGGGGAGCGGGATCGCCCAAGTAATGGCGCAAGCTGGCTATGATGTGATACTTTTTGATATATCAAATGAAACTTTGCAAAACGCGCTTGAGAGAATTAAAAGTCATCTTCAAAAAGCAATTGAAGTCGGAACTATTAAGAAAGAACAATTTCATAGCATTTTAACTAAAATTCATCCTACGACTAAGTTAAAACATTTTATAAGTGCAGATATAGTCTTTGAGGCAGTGATTGAAGATATTGATGTCAAGCGGAAAATTTTTCAAGAACTGGATGATAGATGTCCGCCATCAACTATACTTGCAACAAATACTTCTTCAATGTCTGTTACTAAAATCGCCTCTGCAACTGAGAATCCATACAGAGTTATAGGTACTCATTTTTTCAATCCTCCATATGTTTTAAAACTTGTAGAGGTTGTAAAAGCTCAACATACTTCACATGAAGTAGTTGAAAAGACAGTCGCTTTCTTAAAGGAAATCGGACATTCACCAATAATTGTGAAAGATTCGCCCGGTTTCATAGTTAACAGAATATCAAGACCCCTTTATCTTGAGCCGTTGCGCGCTTACGAAATTGGATTTGCTGGAATAGAAGAGATTGATCAAGCGTTTAAACTTTTCGGTCTTGAACTCGGACCATTTGAAATAATTGATTATGTTGGACTTGATGTGAATTATGTCGTTTCAAAATCAATATACGAACGATTTAACTATGAGGAAAGGTTTAAGCCAGTTGCTTTCCTTGCGCGTCTTGTTGAGGCAGGTTTGCTCGGGCGAAAAACAAATGCTGGTTTTTATTACTATGTTGGAAAAGAAAGGAAGATTCAGGAGTTCTTAAAGCGTGAAAAAATTAGTTATAAATTCAGTAAAAAGTTTCTAAACCTCGCTGATACGATATGTAAAAAAATTTTGAGCCAAAAAGATGAATTGAATTTATCTCAAAAAGTTGTGCTTGCCTTGACGATCTCAATGATCGTGAATGAAGGATATTATTCTTTGATGGAAGATCTTGCAAGCGTTCAAGATATAAATCTTGCCTTTCGGCTTGTTAGATTTCCAGCTGGTCCGTTTGAGCTCGCAGAGCAGATCGGTTTGAAAAACATTGTTAATTTTTTGAATCTCGCCCGTGAAGAATTTATGTCGGAAAGATATAAACCAGCTTTGCTACTTGCTAAAGTTTAAATAAATAAATTTGCCCAGTATGTTAACCGCATTTCTAATTGACATTGGCAAGATAGAGATAAAACAGGTTGAGATTCCAAAACCAGCGGATGGTGAAATAGTAATACAAGTAAAATCAGCTCTTACTTGTGGAACTGATTTGAAAATGTATCTTCGTGGATATCCGAAATTTAATTTCCCAATGCTCTTCGGGCATGAATGTTCTGGAATTGTTTATAGAGTTGGTTCGGGAGTGAAAAATTTTAAAGAAGGTGACGAGGTGATGTTTGCAAATTCGGCTTCCTGTGGCGAATGTTATTATTGTAAACGAGGAGATGAAAACCTGTGCATTAGTTTAGTCAACAACATCTTTCTCGGTGCATATTCAGAATTTGCCAAAGTTCCAGCAAAGATAGTTCAGAAAAATATGTTTATTAAGCCTAAGGAACTCTCATACACTCAATCAGCTTTTCTGGAACCAATTTCCTGTATTATGAACGGAATAAGAAATTTAAATTTGTTTGAAAAAGATACAATTTTGATAATCGGTGATGGGGCGATCGGATTGATGTTTACGCTTGCGATAAAAAAATTTTTCAATGTAAACTTGATCGTTGCGGGTAAACATCCGGAACGATTAGAGATTGCGAAAAGATTCGGCGCAGATGAAATTATAAATTCATCTGAAATTGATTTGACACAAAGATTGAATGAAATTACAAACGGTATTGGTGCAAATTCCGTCATTGAATGCACCGGAAAACCTGAGGTTTGGGAAAAAAGCCTTGACCTTGTCGCAAAAGGAGGTCAAATAATTTTATTTGGAGGTTGTCCATCTGGAACAAAAGTAAAATTTGATGCAACGAGAATTCACTATGATCAGATCACAATAAAAGGAATCTTTCACTTCACATCAAAAGATGTTAAAAAGGCCTATGAATTTCTATATGACAATTCAAACGAACTTCTTCAACTTGTTAGCGGTAGGTATAAGTTAACTGAAATTAATGAAGTATTTAATAAACTTGTAAACCGCAATGGTATCAAATATGAAATTGTGCCTTAAGATTTTTATTCGCCTTTAACAAAAGATATGTTACGCCGATATTTAGAATGATCAACGAAAAAGTATATAAAAAGTCTTCCACAGGTATCCTTAAAAACCTATATCCAAGTATCTGACCATCATTATACCAGACAATAGGTTCGGGGGTATATGAGCCTGTGAGAGTTCCATTGACGATCACGAATGGAACAAGAATAATAAAATACGAGATTATAAACTTTCGCATAAATTTAGCAAAATCTGAACGAAATAATATAAATGTTATAAATGTGCTTGCTAAAGTAAAGATTCCAATTACTTTTGTGTAGATCCCAGATTGAATTGAAAAAACAAGTGAGATTAGTAATATCAATCCAAGCGGGAGTAAATATAGATCTGATTGTATATCCTTTTTAAATCTTTCCCAAATAACAAAGTGGGTGAAAATACAAGCAAACGGTATGCATATAAAGAAAAGATATTCTTCAATCGGCAAGTTAAAAATTTTATATCCCAAGATATATTTCTCGTTAAAGCCCCATATCCCAAGTTTCACAAATATGTGATCCCAAATTATGAACGGCATCATCACAATTAAATTACTAAATAACATAAATGGAAAAATCTTGTATAAGTTAATTTTGGGGTGAAAGCCAGCTATAAGTGGAATTATAACCGATAATAAATCAACTAATAGATACGCCGTTTTCATATTTTGTTTTTTCTATCTTTAAATGCCGATTTGTAGTATTTAATTGGAAATAAATATACAAAGCCAAAACATTCAGCGTTATCTTTTTCAAGATTTTTATGATGCTGTTTGTGTGCCCTGACTACCGCTAAAAAATATGGATTTTTTACCTTTTTGAAAAGTTTTATTCTTTGATGCGATAAAACATCATGCATTAAGAAATACAATACTCCATAAGCAGTCATTCCAATTCCGATCCCTAAAGTTATCTGATTTTTGCCGATCACGCCAGAATATATAAAAGCTATGCTAACCAAAGCGAAGAATAAGACGAAAAGATCGTTTTTCTCAAGTCCCTTTTTAGGATACTTTTGATGATGGTCTTTGTGTAGAATCCATAAAAAACCGTGCATCACATATTTGTGTATCATCCAAACTATAGGCTCCATCAAGATAAGCGTTACCAATGATGTTATAAATGTTTGCGTCATGATCTCTTTAGTTGAATTTATTTTTGATGAATTCAGAAAGATAACTTTTGAATTTCGTTATTGATTTATTCACATCAAAAAGATCTGACATTTCTGTTAGCAATCCGCTTCGTCTTACGGCTATCCACTTTTCAAGTATATCTATAATGGATTTATCGTTTCTGTAGATCTCACCAAGACCAAATTTTTGAATTTGATATGAAAACCAGTATTGCTCAATATGGCTTGGGATCATTATTGACGGAACTCCACTTCTTAAAAAAGAATAAACAGTTCCGTTGCCACCGTGGCATATGACAACATCTATTGCGTTGGATATTTTACTTATGTTTACATATCTAAATTTTTGTGCTTGATCTATATTTAGGCGACAGGCTAAATCGCCAAGTAAAATAACATTAAATTTTTCACTTAGATTTAGCTTTTCAATGAATAAAAATTTTTTCAAATCACCGCTACTTCCGAGTGTTATAGCAATGTTTGGTTTGCTATCACTAAATGTGGGGAGATTGTCATTGTCTTGAACATTGAGGTCATAATAAACAGGACCGATAATTTTGACTTTGTGATTTTCTTCTATTGGGAAAATTTCCTTTGGGTCTAGTAGAAAGACCGTTTCTCCTTCATACTCTTCAAAAAGATGATCTTTGGTTGTTAGTTTAAGCTCTTTTCTTACGATATTAAAAGGTGAGTGGAATTTCTTCAAAAAGATGTTTTCCCCTGTTGAAAGTATGTAATTTCTTTTTTCTTCTGGAATTAGCTTAAATAGTATTTTGAGAAATACTTTAAGGGCGAAATTTAAATAAGATAAATCCGTGTGTCTTTCGTTATAGTACCGTGTCATATATGTGTTGACAAGCGATATATGTGGTATATTAAGATATTCACAAGCCAACGAAGCGAAGATATTTGAGTCGGAAACCACTATGTCTGGTTTGATTTTTTCCAAATTTTTTATCAATCTGGAAAAATTAAGTTTTATGTTTTCTTCGTCTATCCATGAGAAGTCAAATTGTTTGATCCTTTTCAGCAGATCTTCTTCATCATTTGAGTTAAGGTGATATGTAAAACCATGATTTTCAACAAATTTGGCATAATTTGGACTTACCAAAAAAACTATTTCTAATTCATTCCCCAGGGATTTTGCCAATGTTGTGCATCTTCCAACATGAGATAGCAGGTTAAATGGTATGAAGAGTAATCGTCTCACATCTTAAAAATTTTATTTTTAACGATAGCCATCAAAGCAATAGCAAGTTTTTTTAGATTTGAAATTCTTATTCTTTTCGTTTTAAATACTTCAATTGGCGTCTTTTTAATTTTGTTCAACAAAGATTTATAATAAAGATACGCAACGAAGACGCCTAATTTAGCACTTGATGGCAATCTTTTGATACCTTTTAGTGAAAAGTCTAATTCGTTTTTAATATCGTCTATTATCATTTGCATCTGGCTTTGCGAGATATTTTTTAGATCTAATCCGTTGAAATATCGCCTATTGAGGACAATGTTATCGTATCTTAAATCTCGCAGAAAATTCACCTTCTGAAAAGCTGATCCAAGTTTGATTGCATAATCTTTGAGTTCCTCGTACAGTTTTTTATGTCCGTTTGTAAAAACAGCCAAGCACATGAGCCCAACTACTTCTGCCGATCCGTAAATATATTGCTTTAGTTCCTTATCGTTATATTCATTCATGTAAATATCCATTTCCATGCTCTTGAAAAATGCTTCTATGAGATCTTGGTTTATTTTATACTTATTCACTGTCGCTTGAAAACTATGCAGTATTGGATTCAGGCTGAATCCATCTGAGATCGCTTGGTATGTTTGCTTTTTAAATTCGTTTAGAAGTTTAACTTTATCTTTATCATGAAAAGTATCAACGATTTCATCAGCCAATCTTACGAATCCATAAATTGCGTATATATCTTGCCTTATCTTTTTATTTAGCAAATATATCCCTATTGAGAATGAAGTACTATACAAATTAGTAATTGTCTTACTACAATTGTTGCAAAATCTATCGTAAATTTCACGATAGTTCATATTTGACCTTTATTTTTTATTATGAAATCAGAAACAATGGTTCCAGAAATTATGGCTGGTGGGACTCCAGGACCTGGGACTGTTAAGTGTCCAGCATAAAATAAATTTTTAAGTTTTCTATTTCTTATTTTGGGTTTCAAGATAGCTGTTTGTAAAAGTGTGTTTGCTAATCCATAGCAATTCCCCTTATAAGCGTTGTAATCTTTTACGAAATCGCTCGGTCCGTAGGAAATTACAAATTCAATAGAACTTTTTATTTTTTCACCAGTTAATTTCTCAAACTTTTCTATCGCATAATTAAGATAGTTTTCCTTAATTTCTTCATTTTCGTAAAGTCCTGATGGAACGGGTATGAAAATATATAAACACTCTTTGTCTGGAGGTGCTAATTCTGGTTCGGTAATTGACGGTATATTGATATAGACCTGTGGCTTTTGCGGGAAAGCCTTTTCTTTGTAAATGCTATCTATGTGTGCCTCAAATTCTTCATCAAAAAATAAAACATGATGTGGAAGATTTGATAGTTTTTTGCTTAATCCAATATAAAATAAAATCGCCGACGGAGTAAATTTTCTACTCTCCCAATATCTCTCGGAATAATTTCTATACTCTGGTGGCAATAACTTTTCAGAGTGATAATAATCTGATGTCGCTATTATTACATCAGCTTTTATTTTTTCACCTTCTACTATCACACCCTTTGCTTTTCCGTTGTCCACTATTATTTTTTCAATCGGTGAATTAAAATAAAACTCAACTCCATTTGAGAGAGCGAGATTATACATTGCCTCAACAACCTTTCTAAAACCGCCGATCGGATACCAAGTTCCCAATTTGATATCTGCGTAGTTCATAATAGAATATAAAGCTGGCAGCTCATATGGATTGCCACCGAGAAAAATAAGAGGAAAGCGAAGAATGCTTATAATTTTTTCATTTTTGAAATTATTTCGGATATATTTCCCGAACTTTTGGAAAAGGTTAAGTTTCGCGGCGTTTGATATGAATTCAAGGTTTAGATATTCCGACAATTTTAAGTTTGGATAGTAAATAAATTTTGAAGTGCTTAATTGGTATTTTTCTTCCGATTCATTAATGAATTCAACTAATTTCTGGCTTGAACCTGGTTCTAATTTTTCAAATAGTTGGATTATTCCTTCAAACTCAGCTGGTAAATCCACATAATCATTTTCAGCAAAGTAAACTCTATAAGATGGATTTAATCTAATTAATTTATAAAAATCAGATGTCGTTTTGCCGAACCTATTGAAAAATCTTTCAAACACATCTGGCATCCAATACCAAGTCGGACCCATATCAAAATTGAATCCATTGAAACTTAAATATCTTGACCTGCCTCCGGGTATAGAGTTTTTTTCAAAAACTTTTACTTTATATCCAGCGCTAGCTAAAATAGCTGAGGAGGCAAGTCCCGAGAAACCAGAACCAATAATTACTATATCCATAGTGCAAAAGTAAATGCGAATTTTGTTTAACTAAATATAAAACTTTGTTAAACAAAATACAAATTGGGGTTTTATTTAAGGTTGGCGATAAAATTTTTGAA
Source organism: Candidatus Kryptonium sp. (assembly GCA_025060635.1). NCBI lineage: Bacteria > Pseudomonadati > Candidatus Kryptoniota > Candidatus Kryptonium > Candidatus Kryptonium sp. The sequence continues at coordinate 760,891 of JANXBN010000001.1, forward strand.
GTCCGAGATGTCCACAAAGATATATAGATTAGGAAGTCCCTCTAATTTTAGATTTTTTGCTTGTTTCCCTATAACTATGATTGATTTCTTAGTTGAATTAAGCAAGCTTTTTATTTTCTTTTTGAGCAAGCATTGCTCCATTGGCGAAACGAAAGAGGTTAAAACATAATCTATTTCTGATATTTTTTGAGATATTAGAATTACATCCTTAATCGGGGTTGCTTGACCGAGGTATATTACTTTATGTCCATATGATTTTATTATAAATCTTGCAAATAACAGACCAATTTCGTGAAGTTCATCTTCCCATAAAAACAACAAAAATGTTCTTGGATTGTCCGCGGGGATGTTTTCTTTTTCAAGTTTTATAATTTTGTCTCGTATTATGTTTGAAAATAAGTGTTCTTGTCCAGCACATATTGTTTCTGATTGCCAAAACAATCCGATTTTTTCAAGCACCGGTATAAGAACTTTTTCAAAAGTGGTTTCAAAACCGTAGATGTTTATTGTTTCATCAATTATTCTGTTAAGTTCGCTGATGTTTAGTTCAATGATGCTTGATATAATTTTTATTTTGGTGGTTTCTAAATTTTTCTGTATGTCAATCAGATCTTCTTTTGCTATTTCATCTATTTTTTGTTTCAATGGTTTTCTTGATAGTTGGGCTATCTTAGAAATTTTTAAACCTTGATGGTAGAGTGTCGCTATGTTTAAAAATTTCCTGAAATCATTGATGTTATAATATCTGATGTTTCGTTTCCCGCGCCTTGGATTAAGTAGTTTATATCTTTTTTCCCATATCCTTATGGTATGAGATTTTATGCCAGTTGCTATCTCAAGGTCAGTAATTGAAAATTTGTCTTTTATGAGCATACGCAGATCGGCAAGTAAATTTTAAACTCTGTTATTAATTTATGAAAAATTAAAAACTATTTTCTACACTTAACCTTGAATTCAGGTATCGTAAGGTAGTTGGGGAATTTGAAGCTCTTTGTGAGCAAGCTGAAAAATAGTAACTGGATTCTTAGTATTGCGGCGAATTTTGTTATCGGTTTAATTTTTGAATGATTCCGATAAGTTTTTCTGAATATTCTTCAAGGATCAAGCGAAACCAAGGTGTGTATAAGTTTGGATTTTGTTTTATATCAGAGAAAAGAAAATCAAGTTTTTCATGTTTTACATTTGCAACTTCAGTTAAATCTGGTTTTATCGGTCCATCGTAAAATCCGTAGAAAAGCGTGTTATACTCATGTTCAATTAAATCACCAACATTTAGTTTATATTTGATTATTCCAAATTTGTTGATTTCGCATTTTATTCCGAGTTCCTCTAATAATCTTCTCTTTGCTGCGGTTTTGAAGCTTTCGCCGGGTCTTGGATGCCCACAACAGGTATTGCTCCACAGAAGGGGTGAATGATATTTGTTTTCCGCTCTTTGTTGTAAAATTAGATTGCCGTTTTTATCAAAAATAAAAATTGAAAAAGCGCGATGAAGCACACCTTCTTTGTGTGCTTTTAGTTTTTCCATTATTTTGAGCTTACGATTAAATTTATCAACCACAACAACATATTCTTTGCCCATCTTGTTGTTATCTTTGTTATATAAATTTTGAATGTGGATTTTTCATCGCTAAATTATTCAAAATTAAAATTTTAACAAAATTTGTATCGCTAAATGAAAGTTGCAAAGTTGTATGATTTTGGTGATATAAGGATAGAAGATGTTCCTATACCTGAAATCGGGGAAGATGAGATGCTAATTAAAGTAAAGGCGTGTGGAATTTGCTCTGGTGATGTGATGAAATGGTATATAAAAAGAAAAGCACCGCTTGTTATTGGGCATGAGTTTTCAGGTGTCGTTGTTGAAGTTGGAAAGAGAGTTTTAAATTTTAAGCCTGGTGATAGGGTCTTCGTTCATCATCATGCGCCATGTATGAACTGCAGATATTGTAAAAAGGGAAATTATGTAATGTGTGATGTGTGGAGAAACTCTAAAATAATTCCAGGTGGAGTATCTGAGTTTGTTAAAGTTCCTGCTGTTAATTTAAGAAATGATACTTTGAAATTACCTGATGATGTTTCATTTGAAGATGGTGCGCTTGTTGAGCCAGTGGCATGTTCTGTTAAGGCGTTTAAAAGGTCTGGGTTAAAAAGCGGAGATTATGTCGCAGTTCTTGGGCTTGGATTTATGGGGCAGGTAAATGTTAAACTTGCAAAATTTTACGGTGCTGAAATTGTAATAGGGATAGATAAAGTAAAATATCGGCTTGAGAAAGCAATTGAGAACGGTGCGGATTATGTATTTGACTTTACTTTTGAAAATGTGAAGGAAAAAGTTTTTGAGATCACAAATGGCTACGGAACGGATGTCGTTATAGTTGGTCCAGGAACAGTTGAAGCGATTTATTCAGGACTTGAGCTTGTCGCAAGGGGTGGGAAACTTGTTTTATTCACGCCAACGCCTGAGGATGCAAAAATTGAAATAAAACCACATGATATTTATTTTAATGAAATTACAATAATTCCAAGTTATTCTGCTGGTCCAGATGATACGAGCGAGGCGCTGAATTTAATAAGCAAAGGAGTTATAAAAGCTGAAAACTTTGTAACTCATAGATTTAGCATAGAGAAAACATTAGATGCCTTCTTGCTAACTGCAAGTGCAGGTGAATCTTTAAAGTGTATGATAGTTTTTGATTAAAATTTTATGTTTATATTTTCAGTTGTCCATCTTGCTCTGACTTTTACGGTGTCTTGGTAAGTTGTAAATTTTTCAGGAGGTAGAAACGGGAAAACTTTTCCATAGTCATACTTACCGTTCCCATTTGAATCAATAAATGCCTCAATTAGATATTTACCTTGGGGAATCTGATCAATTGTGAATTTTGAGTTACATTTTGCTTTTGTAGTAAAATTTTTTTTCCTTGAGGTTTCCGTTGCAATGATTATAATTTGTGAAACAGTATCTTCGCAAGCTACGCTTCCTTCTATTCCACCGAAGATTAATGGATCAACCGTTCTAAAAACCACTTTTAATGTATCTTTTTGAATATTGTTACTAATATCGCGAAGATTTGAAACGATGAGTGTGTAAAGCTCATTGGATTTTAGCTGGTTTTCAGGATAAATCGTGAGCTTGTTTAAATTTTTTTCAATTTTAATTTTGGTTTCGTTTCCTGATGAGTCAATAAGTTTAACATCAGGTGTGTTGTTTATAATGTCATCGTAGAATAGTTTTATTTCTGGCTTAAGAGTTACATCGTTTTCGTTTTGTGATGGTGATGAAAAAATCAAAGATGGTGGGGTTGTATCTGGAGGGAGGTTATTTGAAATTTCAATCGTGTATAAACTGATTTCATTCCCTGAAAGATCTTTGATTCCTGATATCAAAAGATTGTATTTGTTTGTTGTGTTAATCTGTTCTTGCAAAATTAAGATCAATTTTGTGCTATCAGGGTAAATCTGCGGTATTAGTGAAAGCGTTTCTTGATTATTTTTTAGAACTTTTATTATTGCTTTTTCTGGATTAATTTTTTCCGAAAATTTCAAAAGTATATGAAGATTGTCAACTACATTTGACGATGAAATAAAGGGTTGACTTGTGTCTTCAATCGTTGTCTTGAAAAGTATGTTTGAAGCAACTGGTCTTTGCTTACTGATTTCAATATCTTCCCAGAAAAGACCGTATTCATCTTCGCTTGGATCATAGAGTAGATTTTTTATTTTATCGTTTATTGCAAATAATCTATATTTTCCAAATTTTATAAATTGAAATCTGAAAGTCCCATCTTTTCCTGCTTGAGTTACATAATCTGGCTTTGTGCGAATTGGCGTAAGTGTGTCTGGATTTATATCGTTAATCCGATATGCGAAGACCATAAAATTTTCCTTCTGTGCGAAGATTTTGCCTTCAATTGATCCTGAATCAATTTCCGAACCAGTTGAAAACGCAAGTGTGAAAGATTCTTTCATTTTGTTTCCAGCATTTAAATCTCTAATCTCAGTTCCGAAAGTTACAACATAAGTTGTGTTATCTTTAAGTTTTCCGGGGAAATTGATCCTTAATTTTCTTCCAGACCATTTATATTGAACTTCACCAGTGATGTAAGGGGATATATAAATCGCTTCTTGAACGGAGCGTTTGTCAACATATTCGTTAAATTCAACTTCAATGTGATTGTCTCTGAAATTAAGAGCGCCATTCTGTGGATAAGTCTTAATTATCTTTGGTGGTTCTGTATCTGGTGGACCGCCAGAGGGTGGAATTTGCACAGCACATCCGAATAGAATCAGAGTGAAAAGTAAATGTAAAATGTTTCTCATTTTTCGTTGATTCAGGTTTTGGTTAGGTTTTTGAAAAATTTAAAAAATCTTTTTAAGATAGAAAAAACGATAAATCAGCTGTCGGTATATGAAAATTCAATTGCTTTACTTTTCAGGTTGCCCAAATCTTGAACTTGCGCGAAAGAATTTATTTGAAGCTATAGAAAAGTCAAAGATAAAGCATTATCATATTGAGGAAATTGAGTTAAAAACGGAAGAGGAGGCATTGAAATATAAATTTCCTGGCTCACCGACGATAAGAATAAATGGTGTGGATGTTGATTCATCTTATATTGATAATGGGAATTATGGGCTTGTGTGTCGGCTATATAAAGTTGGTGAGAAGTTTTACAGCGCGCCAACCGTTGACATGATAAAGGAAGCAGTTGAAGATGCTAAATTTTATGAAGGAATAAAAGAAGCTGGTGGATGTTGTTGAAAAATTTTTTGAAACTAATCAATTGTTAATTAGAAATTGGCAGAAAATGGGAAATTTGAGACATACGGGAAGGTTCAATCAATTACTGAATTTTACGATGAGCTTTCGGAAGATTATGGAGATATGATTGAATTTTCGGAAAAGATAGAAAGTGAGATTGAAATTTTTTCAGCGATCGTTGAAGAATATAAAATTAAAAAATGTCTTGATGCGGGGTGTGGAATAGGACTTCATTCAATAATTCTTTCAAAACTTGGGGTTGATGTCGTTGGGATAGATGTTTCAATGTCAATGATTGAAAAGGCCAAGTCTTTTAGTCAAATGTTTGGCGTGCCATCAAAGTTTGAGGTTCTTGACTTTTCTACGATAAAAGATAAATACAGAGAGAATTTTGATCTTGTTTTGTGTCTCGGTAACACTTTACCACATCTTCTAAATGAGAGGGATTTGCTTGTTGCCTTGCGCAATTTTCACAATGCTTTAAAAGATAATGGGATTTTAATACTTCAAATCTTGAACTATGATAGGATCATGGAAACTGAGGAAAGGATAATAAATATCCGTGAGACGCCGAAAAAAATTTTCGTGAGGTTCTACGATTTTGAGCCAACAATAATTGGTTCCCCGAGTTTGAAAGTTTTTGAGATAAGAAAAGATTTCTTGAAGTTCAATGTCTTGATAATTGATAAGACCAATAACTATTCGTATAAGCTCTTGACCACGAGAATAAGGCCAATTAAGAGTGAAGATCTTTGTAAGAAACTTAACATGGTTGGATTTAAGGAGGTTAAAGTTTTTGGGAATCTTTTGAAGGAGGAGTTTAATCCGAAGGAATCAAGAAATGTTGTTGCTATTGCGAGAAAGGTTTAAAAAACTAATTAAGGGGAGCAATGGTTATATTTCCAAAAGAACATGGTTCTTGGGCTATTTTGCTTATACCGTTTTTAATAGGTGCAAAAGTTGGAGGTAAGTTTGATATAAAAACAATTCTCTTTCTTGTCTCTGTTCTTTCTATTTTTCTTTCTTATCAACCAGCGTTGATGCTTGCTAAGTCAAGATTGAAAATTTCCTCCGAAAATGTTAAGGATGCTATGAGTTCATTTTTGATTTTTATACCTTTTGCTGTGATATCGTCGCTTATTTTGATTTTTTATTTCAATCTTTACGGTTTGCTTATCTTCGGTGGGATCGGTGTAGTGGCTTTTTTAATTCAGCTATATCTTGCTAAATTAAATCTTGACAAAACATATGGGGGACAGATTTTCGCAACAGGTGTTCTTGTTCTAACAGCGCCTTCGGCTTACTATGTTGGTGTTGGTCGGTTTGATCCCTTGATGTTTCATCTTTACTTTTTATGTTTAATGTTCTTTGGAAGCGGAATTATTTATGTGAGAATGAAAATATCTGCACTTGCAACAAAGAAGGAAAAATTTACATTTGGCGAGAAAATTTTCATAGGGCGATATAACCTTGCTTATCATCTTGCGATTTTATTTCTTATTATTGTGCTTTTCATTCGTGGTTCAATAGGTTGGTTGACATTTGCTGGATTTCTACCTGTGATAATCCATTCAATCATGGGGACATTTATGTTGGAGCGTAAGGTGATTTTCAAGCGACTTGGATGGATTGAGACAATTTATTCAATTTTATTTGCCATCGTGATAATCATTGAATTTGGATGAAATTTGCCAAAATAATTTTTCGTAGCAATCATTGCAAAAGTAAGGTGATTTTATATCAACTTCTTCAACGGAAGTTGATGGGTGCATGACACATAGATAGTTTTCGCAATGTAAAAGTCCAAAGTTATGTCCAAGTTCGTGAACCGCTTCTTTTAAAAGTCGTTCTTCTGTCAGTTTCCTGTTCTCTTGGAAGCCATATGCAATTTCATTTAATCTAAAGGTTGAAACTACAGAAATTTTCCCTCCAAGTTGTGCTTCACCAAATACATAAGTTAAGACAGGAATGAATAAGTCAACTGAGATGACCCCTAAAACTTTTCCATTGAAGTTGTTAAATTTTTCAGACAGGATTGAAATTATCTTTGTTGAATTGAATTGGTAACGAGAGCTGTCATAGGCGGAAGAAAGGTTCAAATGATTTGTATTGTCAAGAATAACATCGCATTTGAAAATTTCTCTGATTGATGGGACAAGGGTAAGCACGAGTGAAAAATCAACTGGATATATCGGAACGATAAGGATTTTGTTTAATTTCGGGGAAGTCATTGATTTTCAAGTGTTTCTGTCTCTTCTCAGATTGTATTTTTCAATTTTATTATAAAGCGTGACTCTGTCTATGCCAAGTATTTTTGCAGCTTGTGTTATGTTCCAATTTGTTTTGTTTAAAATTTTAAGTATGTGTGCTTTTTCAACTGCTTCAAGCGTTTCATTTTCAGGTTGTTCTTCTTCAATTGGATGAATGGGCAGATCCTGAGGAAGAATTGCAGGCGGTTTTGCAAGAACCATTGCTCTTTCAATTGCATTTTTGAGTTCTCTTACATTTCCTGGCCAGTCGTATCTTATCAGCATATCCATTGCTTCTGGCGAAATTTCTGTTATCGGTTTATGCATCATTGTTGCATATTTTTTTAGGTAGTAATTTGCTATCAATGGTATATCGGATCTTCTTTCTCTCAATGGAGGGATGAAAATTGTAAATACATTAAGTCGGTAATATAGGTCTTCTCTAAATTTCCCCTCTTTCACGGCTTGCTCAAGGTTACAGTTTGTTGCGCAGATAACTCTGAAATCACTCGTTATCGTTTCATTACCTCCAATTCTTGTGAATTGTTTCGTTTCAAGGACTCGCAAGAGTTGAATTTGCATTTTTAAGCTTATTGTTCCAATCTCATCTAAGAAAATTGTTCCGCCGTCTGCTATTTCAAACTTTCCTTTTCTTCTGTAGAGTGCATCTGTGAAGGCGCCTTTTTCATGTCCGAAAAGTTCGCTTTCAAGTAATGTATCGGGGACGGCTCCGCAATTTACTGAAACGAATGGGAAATATCTTCTTGGGCTGTGTGCGTGAATTAATCGTGCAACAAGTTCTTTTCCTGTTCCGCTTTCTCCTCTTATCATTACAGTTGTATTTGTTGGAGCGACAGTTTTCGCAAGTTCAATTACTTTTTTAATTTGGGGGCTTTCTCCGATAAGTTCTTCCCCCATGATAAGTTCTGAAATATGCTCGCGCAGTTTTATATGCTCATCTGTTAGTTTTTTATGTTTGAGCACATTCTTGACAAGATGCGAAAGATAGTCTGGGTCAATCGGCTTTGTAATGTAGTCATAAGCACCTTCTTTAAGTGCTTGAACAGCGGTGTCAACTGAAGCAAAGGCTGTAATTATAATGATTATTGCGTTTGGGTCAATTTCTTTTATTCTCTTTTGAAGTTCAAGGCCGTTCATTCCAGGCATTTTAATGTCAATAAAAATTATATCCCAAGGTCCTTCGTTCATCATTTTTAATGCTTGAGCTGCGTTTTCCGCTGTTCCGACTTTATAGCCATCTTGCATAAACCATTTGGAGAGGGAATCCCTAACTACGAATTCATCGTCAACGATTAAAATACTGAATTTCTGTGTCATGGCTTATGTTTGACTTTTTTGGTAATGTTATTGTAAATGTTGTTCCATGATTTACCTTTGATTCAACGGTTATTTTCCCGCCATGTCTTTCAACTATTCCATACACGACTGCAAGTCCAAGTCCTGTTCCTTTACCTTCTTTTTTCGTTGTGAAAAATGGTTCAAATATATGTGGTAAAATTTCATCAGGTATTCCAACGCCAGTATCAATTATCTTGATTTGAATTTCATTATCGTTAATTTCTTTAACTTTTATCCCGAGAGTTCCGCCGTTTGGCATCGCTTCAATTGAGTTTATCTCCATCGCAAGGAGCATTTGTTCAATTTGTTGGGAATCGCAGAAAATGAAAAGTGGATTCTCAGGAAGATCAATCTCAAGTTTTATATTGTTCATTTGCAAATGGTGAGATATCAAAGCTATGCTTCTTTTTACTATATGACAAATATCTTCGTTTTTAAATTCACCTACTTTTTGTTTTGAGAACAAAAGCAGATTTTTGACTATGTTACCGCATCTTGCTGTTTCATCAATTATTATTGAAAGTTCATTCAAAATTTCTTCTTTTTCGCTTTCGCCAATTTTGCCGTTTTCAAGTTTTCTTTTTAAAAGTTTCGCATAGGTAAGGATTCCTTCAAGTGGATTGTTAAGCTCGTGCGCAACTGTTGCAGAAAGTTTCCCAAGCGAAGCCATTTTCTCAATTTGTAGCATATATGCATGAGCTCTTTGGAGTTCGGCGGTTTTTTCGTTTACTTTTTGCTCAAGTGTTTTAGCCCAGCTTAAGAGTTCTTCGTGAGCTTGTTTGAGTTTTTGAGTCATTTCATTGAAGGATTTAGCAAGTAAACCAATCTCATCGTTGGAGTTAAGATCAAGTTTAAAATCAAGATTTCCGTTCATTATCTCGGTTGTCCCATATGTTAATTTTTTCAGTGGGACATTCACGAATTTCCAAATGAAGATAAGCACGAAAATTGAGATCGTGAAAAACATTATGATTCCGCTTGTATATTGAATCTGTGCCAATCGTTTCGTATTTCTGTGAAGATCCTTAAGCGAAATCATCACATCAAAAACACCGAGGATCGTTTGTTCCTTTGTATGTGCATGGCAGCTGGCGTTATAGCATGATTCCTCGTTTTTTATCGGATTTATCGCTCCAAGTATTTTATGCCCATCTGGTGCATTAAATATACGGGTCAATTGAGATGCTTCCGCTGGGATGCTTATTTTTCCATCGTAGTGGCATATGTTGCAAGCTTCGCTTTCAACAGGTATAACTTTTCCAACTTCATCAGGTATGGTTGAAAATGTTATTTCGCCTCTTTTATTGTATATTCTTATTACTTCAATTCCAGGTTGCTGTCCGAGCATTTTTATTATTTGGTAAATATCTTCCCTGTGATTGCGCAACATGCTATAGTGTGTTGAACGCTTTATCAGATCGCTCATTTTTACGGCGTATTCCTTTGATATTTCTAAATATTGCCTCGTTTGCCATTCTATAATCAAGGTTGAAAAAACAATAGTAATTCCCAGGACGAGGAAGAAGATAAGAATAAAAAGCTTGAACGCAAGGCTCTTGAAGATTTTCATTATAGTCTTAAGCCAATTATTTTATTTTCATTTCACTCTAACTCAAAATTCGTGCCAGTTTTGAACTTGTTTCTTTTGAGTTAGATTTTTCAAATGTTTCTGTTAAGTAGTTTTTTCTTTTCATTTTTGCCCCACAAGATGTTCAAAAAATAGACAAGATTAGCAGATCTTGAATACTTTATTTATGATGGAAAAATACCGCTTTGCCCCGAGCAGATCTTTAATTGTTTCAATAACTCTGCCTCCGTCTTGAAGCGTTGGAATTGAAACTTGATCAAAAGATTCGGTGATCGTTGAGAGAATTTCGTTCTTAAATTCTTTGATTTTGGAGTTATAATACTCTAAAAATTCCGAATAAGTTAGAAGTCCAGCGATTTTTTCGGTTGTTTTTATTTTAAAAAGCCATCCAGTATTATATGGGTCTTTGTTTGCGATATCGGGATGTTCTATTAAAGTTTTATTTATTTCAAAAAGCTCGCCTTGGATAGGCGAGCGAATTCTTAAAATTCCATCTCTATATATTGCCCACGCACAAGGGGTGTTTTGCTTAACCGATGATGGGGGAGCAAGAAATATGAACTCAATTATTGGGGCAAAGAGATAAATAATTGAAGAGCTAAGCCCAACGGTTATTAAATTCGGCTCTGGCTTTATCCAGGTATGCGAGGCTGTATAGAATCTATCATCGGGAAACTCAACCTTTGAAAGAATCTCCATAAATCGCAAGGCGACATCAATCGCCGTTATTTGATTTATGTTTTTTCCGTTGGGCATAGCTAATTTTAGGTTTGCTCTTTAAAGACTTCTTTTATTGAAATAACCTCAAAACCTTCGGTTAATAATTTTCTCTTCTCACTAACTTCAGGTGGAAATATAGGCAAATGTTTCGCTATAAATCTAAACAAAGCAAATCCAAGTGCGACCATGAAAAGAGTCACAGTTATTTCAGTCCACTTCGGGAAATAATTAGCTTGCGTGTAATTTTCAAGCGCCGTAATGCTAACATTTAATCTATTGAGAATAAAGCCGAGGACTGTAATAAGCTGCGCAATAAATAATCCTTTTTTACTGCTTCTTATCCGTGAATTTGCAAGAAGTATTATTGGCAAGATTACTCCAAACGCAAACTCAATCCAAAACATTATCGCTTCATAGTTCAGCGTGAAGATATAACTAAAGAGATTATACTTTATTATGTCTTGGATTTTTAAGACAAGATAAACCATCAATGCAACAGCGGTGACTTTTGCTAGCTTTGAGAGTATGTGAATTTCTATTTCTCTTTTAAAAGCTCTGGAACTTAAATATGATTCAATTGTGACCATTGCAGGACCAACAGCAACCGCTGAAAGGAAGAAGAGATATGGCAAGTTGCTTGAGTACCAGATCGGGTAAAGTTTTTCTGGAACGATTAAATATAATGAGCCCAATGAGGATTGGTGAAGTGTTGATAATATAACACCTGCAACGACTAGGGGGATAGTTAAACTTTTTATTATCTTTTGTGGTTTTTCAAGTTTGAATTTCTGAAAAATGAACGGACTAAATTCAAGTGCAAGGACGGTTGTATAAAGCATAACACACCATGCTACCTCAAACATAACTGATTCTGGGTTCCACATTATTATGGGATGCCATATGTTCCATGGTTTTCCAAGATCAAAGAGAAGAGCAATGATAACGAGAAGATATCCGAGAAATGCGGTTAAAATTGCGGATGGAAGAATTGATTTATATTCTTCAAGGTTGAAAATATAAACTGCAGCAGCTATGACAAATCCACCTGCTGCAAGTCCAACGCCACAAAGGACATCAAATCCAATCCATAAACCCCAGGGGAACTCGTCGCTTAAATTTGTAACAGCGCCAAGTCCTTTCGTAAAGCGAAGTATAGTTGAATAAATACCAAGAGCGACTATTATCCAGAAAACCGAGCTCCAGAATGTAAGTTTAGGGATTTTTATTTTCATTTTCCGTTCTCCTTTTTGTTGTTTTCTTCCATTTCTTTAAGTTTTCTTTGAAGTCGTTGGACTTCATCTCTACGCTTTGTTATCCACCAGATTCCGAATAATAATGTTCCGCCCCAGAAAATGTAACCCGGGATCTTTGACATAATTTGTTCTGTAAATAGAGAAAGCGGAACTTCTGGAAGGTTAGCTTTGAAGCCAAGTTTCTGCATAGGTCTATCAGCTAGGTAAAGCACTGAAGTTCCTCCAGCTTCTTTCAGTCCAAAGATGTGCGGATAATATGTTTCTGGATTTTCATTGATTCTTCTTTTTGCTTCTTCAATTAGTTCATCTCTTTTCCCAAAGGTTCTTGCTTCGGCTGGACAAGCTTCAACACAAGCCGGGACATTGCCAGCTTTTATTCTTTCATAACACATATCACATTTTGTGACTTTTGGATTTAGCTTGTCCCATTGATACTTTGGTATATCAAATGGGCAAGCTTGCATACAATATCTGCAACCGAGGCACTTTGATGGATCGTATATAACTGGACCAAGGCTGGTTTTTTGAAATGCTCCAACTGGGCAAGCAGAAGCACAGGTTGGTTTTTCACAATGCATGCAGAGTCGTGATACATAAACCCCATTGTAATCTATGACAGCGGTGTTTTGAATTGATGAAAGCTTATGAGCTTCTGTGATAGGGTTACCCCATCTTTGAGCACATGCTTCTTCACAAGCATAACAGCCTATGCATCTGGTTATGTCAATTAAAATTCCGTATTTCATTTTTAAACCAGATTTAATTTTTAAATGCGTTTAATAAATTCTTTTTCAAATTTTTCCCAAGTTTTTTCATCAACATTTTGTAAAACTCCTTTTATCACGAGCCCACCGTCCACAAGCGTTGGCTCTGGTGAAAACTTCGGCGCTTCTATACTTATAAATTCTCTAAATCTTTTTATCTCATTTCTCAACCATTGCGAGGCTTCGTTTCCAATTAAGAGATTTTTTAGCTCCGATGATACATCTTCAGGTTCAATCATAACAATCCAACCATTGAAATATGGATCATTTAAAATTGTTTCTGGTGATTCAAGTATTGATGGATTAATTTCCGTGATTTTTCCGTTAATCGGAGAGATAAAGGTAAGAGTTCGTTCACCTTGTTTAATTTTGAAAAGTGGATCTCCTTTTTTGATCTTCTCTCCTACGGGTAGAACTTCAATAGCATCAATTTTTCCTGTCACTTTTGAAATGAAATCATCAACTCCGACATAAACCTTACCAGAAAATAGAAGCTCAAGCCATGTGTGAGCTTTGCTGAAGAAATAGCCACGGGGTAAGACAAAACTTTCAGGACTTAACATAACTTGTGGTTGATAAATCTCCCGCTTTTTATGTGCCCTCTGGATTAGAAGGTCAATTGCTATGCAAGTTAGAATTGTTGCTATTACGAAAAGAGCTACCATGATATGTTCTCCAAATTTTTGTTTTTGTTTTCACATTTATTATATCACAAATAAAGTGCCAATGTTTGGCGAGAGATTTTTGTGCTTGAATTTCAATCTATATTCTCGTTGCGGAGCGAATGTGAAATTTGCAACCGTTGAAATTTTCAATAGTCAATCTTGGTAGTGGTGTAAAATTTTTTGATTTATAGATTTTTGATGGTGTTGAAAAATTTATCAGTATATTGTTGAAATTTTCAATTGTGTGGTTGTCGTTTTTATTGATTTTTGAAAGACGGATAATTCAAACCAGCGACAGCGGAAGTTGTTTTTTCTTATTGGTTATCAAAGATGGGAGCATAGTATGATGCTAAATTGATTTGAAATTTTTATTTTTGGCTTTTGCTACCGTTTTTGGCTTGCTTATAAGCGTTTTTTTGTTTATATTTCTACCAAAATTTTTAATAAAGAACGGATGAATTCTTTAATGAAGATTAACATTTCAAAGCTGTCCGATGGGGAGCATTTTTATACATTTATAGTGAAACCATCGGACTTAGAATTGGATGAAAAAAGATTCAACAAGCCCGTTTATGTTGATGCGACGCTTGAAAAATCAAAGCGACAGCTCTTTCTAAGAGCTAATGTTTACACAGTTGGAAGGTTTCAATGTGATAGATGTATTGAAGATTTTGATATGGTTCTTGAAAACAGTTACAGGATGTATTATGTTTATAGCGAAGAAGAGTCAAAAAAATATGAACCTGAAGAAGTGGTCGTGATAACACCGGAGACAAACGAGATTGACATCTCGGATGATGTTAGACAGATGGTTTTACTTTCTGTTCCCATGAAGTTGCTTTGTTATGAAGATTGCCTTGGGCTTTGTCAAAGATGTGGGAAAAATTTAAACTTTGAAACATGCACCTGTAAAGTTGAGGCGATAGATCCACGCTGGGCTCCTCTTTTAAAACTTATGGAAAGAGAAAGTTTAGGAAATGAAACAGAAAATTAATCATGAGGTGATTTAACCATGCCAAATCCAAAGCGAAGACATTCAAGGTCGCGCAGAGATAAGAGAAGAGCAAATTACAAACCTACAGCGCCAAATTTGAGCGAATGTCCGCAATGCCACGAACCAAAGCTTCCACATCGTGCCTGTCCAAAATGCGGATACTACCATGGTAGAACCGTCATAGTTCCAAAGGAGTAAAGAAAAGTCAATTTTTTAACTTTTAAAAAGGTTGGGGTAAGATAGATATTTTATCAAAGCCCCAGCCTATTTAGTATTTTTAATTTAAACCTAAAAATAATTGCGGATGTCAGCCTCAAATTCTAAAAAGATTAAAATTGCAGTTGATGCTATGGGTGGAGATTACGCACCAGCGACTGTAATTGAAGGTGCGTTAAATGCTCTAAGAGAATCAAATAATAGATTTTCAATTGTTCTTGTTGGGGATGAAAAAAGAATAAAAGAAGAATTGAAAAAACATGATACAACTGGGCTTGATTTTTCAATTGTTGATGCACCTCAAGTAATTGAGATGGATGATATTCCAACCATTGCGTTGAGGAAGAAGAAAAATTCATCAATTGTCGTGGGAATGAAGCTTCATAGTGATGGTGAGGTTGACGCATTTGCAAGTGCGGGAAATACTGGCGCGGTCCTCACAGCTGCAACTTTTATTCTTGGTAGAATTGAGGGAATTTCAAGACCAACAATTGGTAGCGTATTTCCAACTGAATCGGGGACTAAAAGTATAATGTTGGATGTTGGTGCAAATGTTGATTGTAAACCGCATCATTTGTTTGAGTTCGCTATTATGGGAAGTATTTATTCAAACACGATATTGGAACAGAAAAATCCTAAAGTAGCTCTTTTAAACATCGGCGAGGAAAAAACAAAAGGTAGTGAAACTGTTTTACAAGCATATCAACTTCTTTCGGAGAGTAAACTTAATTTCATAGGAAATGTTGAGGGTCGTGATATACTTCTTGGAAAGGCGGATGTCATAGTTTGTGATGGCTTTGTTGGAAATATAGTTTTAAAGTTTGCTGAAAGTGTCCTTGGGGTTTTGAAAAGAAGGTTAAGAAATTATGCGGTTAAAAACATTTTCAGAAAATTAACATTTGGATTTCTTGCGCGTGGATTGAGAAAAGCATTAAAAGAATTTGATTATCAAGAATATGGTGGTGTGCCTTTTCTCGGTGTCAATGGCGTTGCAATAATTGGTCATGGAAGTTCAAGCTCAATTGCGATTAAAAATATGATTTACAGAGCGGAGGAGACAGTGCAGAAGAAGATCAATCAAAGGATAAAAGAAGCATTAAAGCATTACAAACATAAAATGGAGGTATGAAATTGGGGCAACGGAGAGCAACCATTACTGCGGTCGGGCATTATGTCCCTGAAAAAGTTCTTTCAAATTTTGATCTTGAAAAAATGGTTGATACAAGTGATGAGTGGATAAGAGCGAGAACTGGAATTCGCGAAAGAAGAATACTTGAAAAAGGAGCGACATCTGATCTTGCTGTTCAGGCAATCAAAAGATTATTTGAAAATAGCGGGGTTTCCCCAGAAGAAATTGAAGTTTTAATCGTTGCAACTGTTACACCAGATATGTTTTTCCCTTCAACCGCAGCTGTAATTCAAGAGAAACTTGGCTTGAAAAGGGCATGGGGTTTTGATATCTCAGCAGCTTGTTCAGGATTTATTTATGCATTAATAACGGGTGTCCAATTTATAGAATCAGGTAGATATAAAAAGGTTCTTGTCGTTGGCGCCGATAAAATGAGCTCAATTGTGGATTATACGGATAGAAATACTTGTGTTTTGTTTGGTGATGGAGCTGGTGCGGTTTTGCTTGAGCCCACGGATGATCCTGAATATGGAATAATTGATCACATTTTTTATATGGATGGTTCAGGGGGAAAATATCTTTACATGCCCGGTGGGGGAAGTTTAAATCCACCGACCCATGAAACTGTTGATAAGAAAATGCATTATGTCTATCAAGATGGAAGAGCTGTCTTTAAAGTTGCTGTGATTGGAATGGCAGATGTTTCCGCTGAAATAGTTCAAAGAAATGGTTTAACTGGTGATGATATTGATTGGCTTGTCCCACATCAAGCAAATCTTAGAATAATTGTTGCAACTGCTGAAAGAATGGGGCTTGATCTTTCTAAAGTTATGATAAATATTGATAGATATGGAAACACTACAGCTGCAACAATTCCACTTTGCCTGTCTGAATATTGGGAATGCGGTAAACTGAAACCCGGACACAGGGTTGTTATGTCCGCATTTGGTGCAGGTTATACTTGGGGGGCTGTTCTAATGAGATGGTCGCTTCCAAACCCACCAAAACCGAGACCAGATGTAGCAAAATACTGTGAGGAGATGGATTCAAGAAGGTTTGAAATACCAGAAGAATTGAAAATAAAAAATGAATCTGCTAAATGAAAATCGCTTTCGTTTTTCCGGGGCAAGCTTCTCAATATGTCGGTATGGGAAAAGATTTGTATGAAAATAGCTCAATTGCCAAAGAGATTTTTGACAAAGCTGAAGAAATACTTGGATTTGAACTGAAACGGATATGTTTTGAAGGACCGGAAGAAGATCTAAAGCAAACAAAGGTCACTCAACCAGCGATCTTTGTTCATAGTTATATTGTTTCTACTCTCCTTGGAGAAAAAATAAAAGCTGATATGGCAGCTGGGCATTCGCTTGGTGAGTATTCAGCGCTTGTTTATGCTGGTGTCTTAAGTTTTGAAGATGCTTTGAAAATCGTAAAACTTCGTGGCGAGCTAATGCAGAGAGCAGGTGAGCAAAATCCCGGAACAATGGCCGCTATTATCGGACTTGATGAGGAAAAAGTGAAGCAAGTGTGTGAGGAAGTTAAAGATGGAATAGTCCAACCAGCAAATTTTAACACACCTGAACAAATCGTTATCTCTGGTGAGGTTAATGCAGTTAGGAAAGCAATGCAACTTGCCAAGGAAGCTGGAGCGAAAATTGTAAAGGAGCTCGTTGTAAGTGGTGCTTTCCACTCCCCTCTTATGGAAAGCGCCAAAGATGAACTTAAAAATGCGCTTGATGAAGTAAAATTTAATAAACCCTCCATCCCAGTTTATTTCAATGTCACCGCAAAACCAACATTTGATCTAAATGAAATAAAAGATCTACTATATCGCCAAATAACGAGTCCCGTCCTTTGGACTCAAATTGTTATGAACATGGTTTCGGATGGAGCAGTTAAGTTTTATGAAATTGGACCTGGAAAAGTCCTTCAAGGTTTGATTAAAAAAATTGCACCAACTGCTGAAGTATCTGGATTTGATAAGTTTGATGATATTAAAAACTTAGGGGAATGAAATTTATGGATTCAGACTCCCCTAAGGTTGAGCGGGAAATAGTTGAAGTCAAAAACTTTAAGATAGATACAATTGTTTTCACGGCAGGATTTGTCCCGTTTTGTAATGTGCCGGTATGTTATGGAAATTGTTGCTATTGGGGAGTTTATGTTGATCTCAATGAAAGAGAAAAGATACTTGAACATAAAGATTTGATTTTGAAATATATGGATGAAACTCAACCGCACGATGTTGAACTTTGGTTTGAAAAGGAAGAATGGGATGATCCAGATTTTCCATCAGGCAAATGTGTTGGGACAAATGTTTATAATGGTAAGTGTGCCTTTTTGACGAAGGAAGGATATTGTGTTTTGCAGATAACCGCAAAAGAAAATGGAATGCATAAATGGTCTTTGAAACCATTTTATTGCTGTATTTATCCGTTGACATTTTTTGAGGGAGTTTTGACTTACGATGATGGACACGCTGAAGATTTGCCATATTGTGGAACAAAAGCAACACATAATCATGCTGGGCCTGTGATTGAAGTTTGCAAAAATGAATTTATTTATATTTTAGGTGAGGACGGATATTCAGAATTGTTGAAGATTTACAAATCTTGGAAGCAAAAAGTTCAAATAAACAGTGAAATTCAAAAATGAGCGATTTAAAAAACAAAGTTGCTATAGTCACAGGCGGTTCAAGAGGGATCGGCAGGGCTATTGCTAAGGTCCTTGCTTCATCTGGTTGTGATGTGGTGATAACTTATAAAAGTTCAGCTCAACAAGCGCAGGAGCTCGTGCAAGAGATTTCAAAAAACGCAAAAGCAATCGCAATTCAAGCTGATTCGGCGAAATTTGAAGATGCACAAAAAGTCGTTGAAGAAACCTTGAAAAATTTCGGCAAAATTGATATACTTATTAACAACGCAGGAATTACTAAAGATAACCTTTTGCTTAGAATGACCGAAGATGAATGGGATGATGTGATTGATACTAACTTGAAAGGAGTTTTTAACTTCACGAAGGCTGTTATCAAACATATGATAAGTCAAAGGTCAGGAAAGATAATTAACATCGCATCGGTCGTTGGGCTTATCGGAAACCCAGGACAGGCAAATTACGCTGCTTCAAAGGCAGGAATTATTGGTTTTACGAAAGCTCTTGCGAAAGAAGTTGCTTCAAGAAATATACAAGTTAATGTCGTTGCCCCAGGTTATGTTGAAACGGAGATGACAGAGAAATTAAACGAAGAACAAAAAAAGCGTTTGTTTGAATTAATCCCTGCTAGAAGAATAGCAAAACCAGAAGAAATTGCCTATGTCGTTAAGTTTCTCGCTTCACCTGAATCTGACTATATCACAGGTCAAGTCATAGTTGTTGATGGTGGATTAACCTCATAAACAAAAACTAAAACAAAAAATAAAAGGGAGGAAAGCAATATGGACATTGAAGCAAAGGTAAAACAAATAATTGTAAACAAGCTTAATGTTAGCGAGGATAAGGTAGTTCCAGAGGCGTCATTTATTAATGATCTTGGGGCTGATTCACTTGACACAGTTGAGCTTGTAATGGAATTTGAGAAGGAATTTGGTATTCAAGTCCCCGATGAAGATGCTGAAAAGATAAGAACAGTTGGAGATGCGATTAACTATCTAAAGCAAAAACTTGGACAAGCGTAAAATTGAAAAAATGGGAGAGCATTTGTCTCTCCCTTTCTTTAATTTTTTGTTCGTCATAAAAAACAAAAAATGCCGAAATTATGTCCAACCGCAAAAGGGTTGTTGTAACAGGAATGGGTGTGATATCACCCGTTGGATTAACTATTGAAGAATATTGGAAAAGCCTTCTTGAAGGGAAAAGCGGTGTTGATTACATAACAAGGTTTGATACAACAAATTTTGCGACAAAGTTCGCTGCGGAGGTAAAGAATTTTGATCCAACAAATTATATGGACAAAAAGCTTGCTCAAAGAATGGATATATTTACTCAGTTTGCAATGGCCGCAACCGAAATGGCTATTCAAGACGCTGGGCTTAATTCTGATTCAAAATTGGACAAAGAAAGAGTTGCTGTTGTTTACTCTTCTGGGATCGGTGGAATGTGGACATATCACACACAACATGAATTATTTTTCAAAACAGGGACACCAAGGCATATAAGCCCATTTACCGTGACTATGATGATTGTTGATATAGCAGCTGGTTATATTTCAATAAGGTATGGATATAAGGGACCAAATTATGCTACTATTTCTGCTTGTGCAAGTTCAGCTAATGCGATAACAGATGCTGTTATGTTAATTGAGCGTGGGCTTGCGGATGTTGTCATAACTGGTGGAAGCGAAGCGGCTATATGTCCAATGGGAATTGGTTCGTTTAATGCAATGAGGGCACTTTCAACGAGAAATGAAGAACCGCAAAAGGCGAGCAGACCTTTTGATGCTCAGCGTGATGGTTTTGTGATGGGGGAAGGTGCTGGGACTTTAGTCCTTGAATCACTTGAACATGCTTTGAACCGCGGAGCGAAAATTTATGCAGAGGTTGCAGGTTTCGGACTCACAGCAGATGCATATCATATAACCGCACCAGCTCCAAACGGCGAGGGCGCTGCAAGGTCAATGGCGCTTGCAATCAAAGATGCTGGACTTGTCCCAGAAGACATTGATTATATTAATGCTCATGGAACATCAACAAAAGAAAACGATAGAAACGAAACACAAGCAATAAAAACTGTTTTTGGCGATCACGCCTATAAACTTGCGGTAAATTCAACGAAATCAATGATTGGACATCTGCTTGGTGCTGCTGGAGTGGTTGAGGCAATTGCAACGATTTTGTCAATAAATACTGGAAAAATTCATCCAACGATAAATTACGAGTATCCAGATCCAGAGTGCGATCTTTTCTATGTTCCAAATCAAGCAATAGAACGCGAGGTTAAAGCAGCAATATCAAATTCTTTTGGTTTTGGAGGCCATAATGTTTCAATAGTTTTCAAAAAGTTTGAAGAATAAGATTTGTTTAGGATATTAAAAAAGATCCGCTCACTTTTTATTAAGTCGGATTCAACCTTAATAAGCAAGAAAAAGATTAAGGAACTTGAGGAAATCCTCGGTGTGAAAATTAAAGATAGGGATATTTTTATCCAAGCGCTAACGCATAGGTCTTTTGTCCCAGTTGCAAAGCAAAAATTTGGCATCAAAATAGAATCAAATGAGCGACTTGAATTTCTTGGCGATTCAATTCTGAATCTTGTCGCTGGTGAGCTTCTTTACAATGCTTATCCTTTCGCAACCGAAGGAAGATTGACTCGTTTAAGGTCACGAATTATAAACAAAGGAATTTTGATTAAATATGCTTACCTTTTGAAACTTGACGAATTTATCCTGTTAAGTCACTCTGCAAGGCGAGCTTTAATGCAAGGATATAACTCA
Source organism: Candidatus Kryptonium sp. (assembly GCA_025060635.1). Classification (NCBI taxonomy): domain Bacteria; kingdom Pseudomonadati; phylum Candidatus Kryptoniota; genus Candidatus Kryptonium; species Candidatus Kryptonium sp. The sequence continues at coordinate 782,018 of JANXBN010000001.1, forward strand.
ATGCTTGCTGACGCATTTGAGGCAATCGTTGGAGCGATTTATCTTGATTCTGGTTTTGAAACGGCAAAAAAATTTTTGATTCGCGTTTTCAAAGAATTGATCGGGGAGTTTGATTCTAATTTTTACGAATCAACGAAAGAACATTATAAGAGTATACTTGTTGAGTATTCGCATAAGGTGAATCTTGATGTAAGCTACAGGGTTGTCAAAGTTGAAGGACCTGAGCATGAAAGAACCTTCACTGTTGAGGTTTTGCTTGGGGATCAAGTTGTTGGGATTGGTCAAGGCAAGAGCAAAAAAGAGGCAGAAAAACTCGCAGCTTATGACGCTCTCCTGAAACTTGGCATAATTGATAAATCCGCAAGTTGAAGTTTTCTTGAAATTTTGCGATTTTATCTTTGGATTTAAAAATTAAATTTGTAAAGATGATGTTAAAGAAATTTGCCTTGTTTGTCTTGTTCCTTTTGATTTTGAATTATTATGGGGCTTCGCAGAATATATGGTTTTCGGATGAGTTTAATTCTTCAAAAATTCGCAATTTGTGGACGCCGATCTCTGGAAGTATAGAACTTGCAGATGGAAAGCTTAAACTACGAGCAACGGATAAACCATCGCTTGTCGCGCTAAATTTACCAATCCCCCCAAAGTCAAGATACACAGTCAAATTTAGTTTTTCAGGAAGCGAGATTTCGCTTTTGTTTAATATATATGATATTTACTCAATAAGAGTTGGAAATTATGTTAAGTTTTTTAACAACGCAATTTATACTGGCGTGGTTGAAGCATCTGGCGAGGAGAAGATTGTAAAATTTGCTTCCTTGCCACAAGTTAAAAACAGATGGAAAACGCTCGCGGTTGAGGTCACACCAGAAAGATATTCTGTTTATTTCAACGATAAAAAGGTCTTTGATGGAGAATTATACTTTAACTCTGGTTTTATTATCCTAAGCACAAAGCTTGGGGATGTAGAAATAGACTATTTTATTATCTCATCCAGAGAAAAATACAAGCGAATTGAAGAATTACGCAAAGAAAAAGAAGCGTTAATAATTGACCATGTAAATTCAATCGCATTGATTGATTCGTCAAAATTTGCAATTTCAAGCGATATTTACTCGCATGTCCAAGTGCTTGATACAATTGGTAATGTTTTAAACAGATTTACTTATTTGAGATGGGCTGGTGGAGTGATGCACTATAACGAGGGGCTTTATGTCTGCGATGCTGGCAGGATAATAGTTGTCTATCCCGATAAAACTGTTAATGTGGCGCAGTTTATGGTGAAATATCCGACTTATATTTCAAATGATGGAGAAAAATTTTATGTTATTGACGATGGCGCGATTAAAATTTTTGATCGCAGTTTTAAGATTGTTGCTTCCTTCGCTGATCCAGCGAATTTAAAATTTCCGACTGCTGTTGCGGCTGATAAATACAATCTTTATTGTGCCGATCCCGAGCTTGGTCAGATTTCAGTTTATTCAAAAAGAGATACGATAAGGTTCACGAGAAAGATAAAAGATGTTTTGATAAAACCAGTTGATATAAAGTACGATTCCACATTGAACTGCTTCTTCGTTGCTGATATCGGTCTTAAGGGAGTTGCTAAATTAGTAAATGATAAAGTTGAAAGGGTATTTAGAGCTGAAAATCTCGGTGGTTTGAAGTTGCCGCGATCTATTGACTTAAAATCTGGTTTGATCTTTATCGCTGACGCTGATAAGATTGTTCGCGTTGATACAACTTTGTCAGAGTATTCAGCAAGGCTAATTTTAAGAAGATAGTTAAGGTTTAAGTTCAAAGTTTTCCACATATCTTGAGCACCAACCTTCAGTAGCGGAGCAAAACAAATAGATGAACTTCCCACTTAATGATTTTATTTCCTGTGTTTTGAGCTTTAACCTTACGATTATCGGCTTTCTTGTATCAATGTAGTTATCCCTTGTTTTGTCAAATTTTATGCTTAAAACTTCTGCGAATGCTTCATTAATTTTAATTTCAGGTTTCGGCTCCGCATTTATTTGAATTCCATCCTTTGGTTTCAAGGTAATTAAAAGTATAAACTCATCTGGGTTGAATTTTTCAAGTTTAAAATAGGAAGAAACATATTTGTTCGTTTTCGGTTGAAGATTAAAAAGTGAGAAGAGCAAAAGTAAGGAGGCAATGTTCTTAATAGAGCCGAGCAAAGATAACATTTTTCAATCTTTCTTGTATTTTATTTCGCCTTCATAAATTGTCATATGGACATTAAAGTTTTTATCAAGCACCACTATATCTGCATCTTTACCAGTTGCGAGGATTCCTTTGCGATGTTCTTTTCCTAAGACGCGCGCTGGGTTTAGTGAAGCCATTCTCACAGCTGCTGTAAGTGGCACATCAACTAACTCTACCATCACTTTCACGGCTTGCTCCATTGTCAGTGTGCTTCCGGCAAGTGTCCCATCCTCAAGAAAAATCTTTTTATCACGCATTATAACTTTTTGGTTTGCAAATTCATATTCCCCATCGGGTAGACCACACATCTTCATCGCATCGGTTATGAGTATTATACCTCCGGAGCCTTTTATTTTGTATAAAAGTTTCATCACCATTGGATGCACATGAATTCCATCGGCGATTAGCTCTATTTTAAGTTCATCAAAGAGTAATGAGCCAGTTATCACTCCAGGGTCACGGTGATGAAACGGTTTCATCGCATTGAACATATGAGTTACATGGGCAGCTCCATTGTGTATAGCCATTTGAATTTCATCTATGTCGGCAACTGAATGTCCAATTGACAGTATGACTCCGTCAAGAGCTGCTTCGCGCATAACCTCGTAAGCACCGGGAAGTTCAGGGGCAATTGTCATAATTTTTATAAATCCTCTTCCAGCATCTCGCAGTGTATACCATGCATCAAGGGAAGGTTTAAGAAGGTAATCTGGGTTCATTGCACCGCGTTCTTCAGGATTTAAAAACGGACCTTCAAGATGTATTCCCCAGATATTTGAGTTGTTTTGTTCTATGAAATCAGCCAATCGTCTCAGTTCACGAATGAATTCTTTCTCAGGTTTTGGATAGAGCGTTGCCAAAAGTCCAGTGGTCCCGTGTTGAAAGAAAAATTCGCTTATTGTGTAAAGCGCTTCATCATCTTCATCTTCAAATCCATAACCAAGCCCACCGTGAACATGTAGGTCAACGAACCCAGGAACCACATACATTCCGTCAAAGTCAAAGAATTCGTATTCTTCATCAGGTTCAATGTTTAAATCTTCAAGTTTTCCTATCTCTGCTATTTTTTTGCCTTCTATTATTATCCCTGCTTTTTCAATTATCCTGAATGGAGTAACAGCGTTAACATTTCGCAAAACTATTTTTTTCATACTAACCTTGTTTTATTTTTGAATTCATAATCAAGAAATATGTTTTTGAACTTCTTCACTTTTTCGGTGATATTTTCCGATTTGAAAATTGCACTGCCAGCAACTATAATATCAGCACCGGCCTCAAGTAAAAGTTCAACATTATCAATGTCAATTCCACCGTCAACCTCAATTTCAACATCAAGGTTTCTTTCCATAATTAGTTTTTTCGCTTGCACAATTTTCCTCAAAGAAGTTTCAATAAATTCTTGTCCTCCAAACCCGGGATTGACAGACATTATCAAAAGTATGTCAATATAATCAATAATTTCTTCAACTAAATGGACTGGAGTTGCAGGGTTTATTGCGACGCCAGCTTTGGCGCCACTTTGTTTTATTTTAGCTATTGTTCTGTGCAAATGGGGGCATGTCTCAAGATGAACTGTAATTATATCTGAACCTGCTTTTCTAAATTCATCTATATACATATCTGGATTTGAAATCATAAGATGTGAATCAAGGGGAAGTTTCGTTAATTTTCGTATTGCTTTGACTATCATCGGTCCAAATGTTAAGTTTGGAACAAAATGACCATCCATAACATCAAGATGAAAAAGATCCGCACCACCTTCCTCGGCTTTTTTTATTTCATTTTTTAAGTCGGAGAAATCAGCAGAAAGTAGAGAGGGAGCAAGTTTAAACATTTTGTTTTCAATAATTTTGTTTTTGTATTTCCGAAAGTTCTTTTGCTACAAAAATATCAACTGCTGAACCTCTTGCAACGAAAAAACCAGGTCTTGGAAATTGTTCAATCACAGTGTTAGGTAAAACAGTTACGCTCGGCTCATAAATAACCTTTCCTAATCGCAGGCCGTTTTCGCTCAAAACTTGCTCAACTTTTGATAGCGGAAGCCCAACTAAATTCGGAACTTGAGTTTTACCTTCAGCACTTCCCAAGCTTACAGTCACTGATACAAGAGTTCCTGGGGAAACCTTTGTTTTTTCAGGAATAGATTGTGAAAATATAGATCCTTCTGGAAAATCCTCTGAAAAATCATATTGAACATCGCCAAGTCGCAATCCAAATTTTTCAAGTGTTAATTTCGCATCACGCACAGATTTGCCTATTAGGGAAGGCACTTCAACTTTGGACTCTCCGGAGCTGACAACAAGATAAACCCTTCGCCCTTCTTTTATTTTCATTCCCGGTCTTGGGCTTTGTATTATCACATATCCAGCTGGAAATCTCGCATCATGGCGTTCTGTTACATTTTCAAGTTTTAGATTTAAAGTTTCAATGATTCTTTTTGCATCTTCCAATTTTTTACCGGTTAGATTCGGCATTTCAATTGATTTAACAGAATTAGTATAAAATGGCATTACAACTTTATCCATTGCGAGAACTAAAATTATTAGCGCAACTGCAATTATAATTAGTCTCTTAACATTTGGCTTCATAATGTGACGATGCTTTTTCTTTTTCGTGTGAGAAATATAAAAATAAAATTCTGAATTCACAATTTCACTACTATGATTAAAATTTCACATTAAAATGCCACTTTGGCATTCTCATGGCAAAATTTCAAAACTATGTTGTCAATTTGACCGCCGAAAATAATATAATTCAAATTGAATTTCAATTTGTTTGTTTGGCACGAGCTTTGCGATGGAATTTAAGTGAAACTACAAAAATAAAAACAAAAGCAAGGAGGTGATGAGCTATGTTGATTAGATATTCACCATTCAAAGAAATTCAAATGCTTGAAAAAGAAATGAACAGACTCTTTAATGATTTCTTCAAAGACATTAATCTAAGAATAAATGGATACCCACTCATAGATGTCATTGACACTAATGAAGAACTCGTTATATATGCTGAAATTCCTGGCGTAAGCAAGGAAGATGTTAAGGTTAAAATTCAGAATGATGTTTTGACTATATCAGGTACGAGAAAGGAACCTGCGATGCCAGAGAAAGCAAATTGCTTGATCAATGAAAGAGAATTCGGTGAGTTTATGAGAAGCATAAGATTACCATATCCAATTGATGTGGATAAAGTTAATGCTGAATACAAAGATGGAGTTTTGAAGATAACGCTTCCAAAGAGAGACGAAGTAAAAGCAAAAGAAATTCAAATTAATTAAACTACTCCACTTGGTGATTTAAATAAATTAAAACGAAAAGGAGGTGAAGAACTATGGCACTCATGAAGTGGAGTCCAATAAGGGATTTGGCAACAGAGATATTTGACCTTCAAAGAGAAATCAACAAGATGTTTGACAGATTCTTCCGTGGATTTGAGGAGGAAGAGGAAATTAGAGTAATGAAGTGGAGTCCGAGAGTGGATATTTCCGAAACAGATGACGAATATATTGTTAGGGCTGAGATTCCAGGCGTAAATAAAGACGACATCAAAATAACAATAAAAGAAAATATGCTTACAATTAGTGGTGAAAAGAAGCAAGAGAAAGAAACAAAAAATGAAAACTTCCATCGGATTGAAAGAGTGTATGGTTCTTTCAGCAGAAGCTTCACCTTACCCAGCGCTGTGAAAGTTGACAAGGTTGAGGCGAAGTTCAAAGATGGAGTGCTGACGATAAAGCTGCCGAAGGTTGAAGAAGCGAAGGCAAAAGAGATTGAGATCAAGGTTGGTTAATCTCTCAAATCCCGCCGTTTTTGGCGGGATTTTTTTTAAATTTATATAGAAGATAGTTCAAGGCTAACAAAATTTTAAAACAAAAATTCGTATCTCAAATGGAAATTGAAGTAAGAGAAAGGAAAAAGGGCATCATTGAGATTTTGAAAAATTTATTTTTACCCTATCTTTCTGAAAAAGAGGAACTTTTAAGGATTTTAAACGAGAATTATTCAAAGGAAATAGCGATTGCGAAGATGATGGAGGAACATGCCGAGATGATACCTTTTGATTTTTTAAGGGAGAAATTGAAAAAGATCGCCGAAGATGAAAGAAAACACGCAGAAAAGTTAAAACAGAAGATATCCGAACTTGGTGGAACTGTAAATCCATCTCCGAAAATTTATAATGTTAAGATAGCTTCAATTCATACCGAAAAAGGTTTTAGGAAACTTGTCGCAGACCTTGAATTTGATAAAGAAATTTATGAAGATTACATTTCACAAATCAACAGAATAGAGAACGAGGATATTAAGAAATTGCTTCGTGAGATAGCTGATGAAGAGGCAAAGCATAAAGATGTTTTGATGGATATTGTTATGAGGTTATGTTAGTTCAAAATTTCAAAACTAAAAGATAGAAAGTCATGGCAGAGGAAATCAAATTTACCGCAAGTCCGGAAAAACATGTTCATATTCCTGAAGCGATGTCAATTTTACCGCTCAGGAACTCCGTCTTCTTCCCAAAGCAATTTATGCCTCTTTCAGTTGGGAGGGAAAGCACTATAAAATTGATTGAAGACGCAAATAAAACAGGTGAACTTATTTTAATTGTCGCTCAAAAGGAACCTCAAATAGAGAAACCAACTCCGGATGATATTTATCATTTCGGGACGGTTGCAAAGATACTAAAAGTATACAATCTTCCTGATGGTTCAAAGAGCGTATTTGTTCAGGGCTTACATCGTGCTAAAATTTTATCATTTATACAGCAGGAGCCATATTTGAGAGGAGTAATTCAACAAGTTGATGACGAAGGTGAAATTGATATTGAAGCAGAAGCTATAGCAGTTGCGATAAAAAATGTGTTTAAGAAGGTAGTGGATCTTTCACCTGATTTAACCCCTGAACAAGCGAATATGGTTAGCGGAACTGATGATGTAACTGCTCTTCCTGATATCGTTGGTTCAATTTTGAATGTTTCGGTTGCGGAGAAGCAAGAAATACTTGAACAGATCAATGTAAAAGAGAGATTGAAGAAATGTCATTTTATTTTAAACAGACACGCGCAACGGCTTGAGCTTGGAAACAAGATTCAAGCTGAGGTCCAGGATGAAATAACGAAGAACCAGCGAGAATATTTCCTCAGGGAGCAGTTGAAAGCAATAAAGAGAGAGCTTGGCGAGGACGAAGAGGGTGCAGAAATTAGAGAGTTAAGAGATAAAATTGAGAAGGCAAACATGCCCGAAGAAGCGCGCAAAGTTGCCTTAAAAGAGCTTGAGAGATTGTCAAGGATGCATCCATCCTCAGCTGAATATACAGTGGCAAGAACCTATCTTGATTGGTTGATTGAACTTCCTTGGAGCATTTCAACGGAGGATAATCTTGATATAAAGAAAGCAGAAGAGATACTTGATAGAGATCATTATGGACTTGAGAAAGTTAAGAAAAGAATTTTAGAGTATCTTGCTGTTAGAAAATTGAAAAACGATATGCGCGGTCCGATACTTTGTTTTGTTGGACCACCCGGAGTTGGTAAAACATCGTTGGGTAGGTCAATTGCTGAAGCGCTTGGTAGAAAATTCGTAAGAATCTCGCTCGGTGGAGTTCACGACGAAGCTGAAATAAGAGGACATAGAAGAACTTATATAGGTGCTTTGCCAGGGCGAATAATTCAAGGGATAAGGAAAGCAGGTTCAAATAATCCAGTTTTCATGCTGGATGAAGTTGATAAAATCGGTGCGGATTTTCGTGGCGACCCAGCTGCAGCTTTGCTTGAAGTGCTTGATCCTGAACAAAATTATTCTTTTAGTGATCATTACATTGAAGTTCCTTTTGATCTTTCAAAGGTTATGTTTATAGCAACAGCGAATATGATTGAACCAATTCCTCCTGCTTTGAGAGATAGAATGGAGATAATTGAAATACCGAGCTATATAGAAGAAGAAAAACTAAACATAGCCAAATACTTCCTCGTCCCGAAGCAGATAAAAGCTCACGGATTGATAGAGGATATGATAAAATTTGAAGATTCAGCAATTAGAAAAATAATTAACTCATATACTCGCGAAGCAGGTGTAAGAAATCTTGAAAGAAGAATTGCTGATGTATGTCGTGGCGTTGCAAAGGAAGTTGCTATGGGCAAAACCGAGCCAACCACGATAACAGAAGAAATGATTCCAAAGTATTTAGGACAACCTAAGTATTATCATGAAGCTGCGGAGAGAATCAATAAACCTGGCATAGCAATGGGACTTGCTTGGACACCTGTCGGTGGAGAAATTTTGTTCGTTGAAGCAACGAAAATGAAAGGAAAAGGTTCACTGCATCTTACTGGACAACTTGGCGACATAATGAAAGAATCGGCGCATATAGCTCTTAGCTATATCGCATCAAGGGCTGAAGATTTCGGCATTGAGCCAGATTTTAGAGATAAATACGATATTCATATCCATGTCCCAGCTGGTGCTATTCCGAAAGATGGGCCTTCTGCCGGAGTTACTATATTAACAGCTCTTTATTCTTTGCTTACTGGGAAGATTGTATGCAATGATGTTGCGATGACCGGAGAGATTACATTGCGAGGTGCTGTTCTGCCAGTTGGTGGGATAAAGGAGAAAGTTCTTGCTGCACATAGAGCGGGAATTAAAAAAGTTATATTGCCAGAGAAAAATAAAGGCGATGTTGAAGAAATACCTGAACAAGTTAGAAATGAGATGGAGTTTTACTTTGTGAAAGAAATGGACGAAGTTCTTGAGCTCGCTATCAGAAAAGAGGAAGTTGCCGAAGTAGTTGAATAGTTAAGGTAAGTTCAAGATCAAGCCAAAAAATCTTAGGCGAATTGTTCCGAATCAAAATTCGGAATGATTCGCCTTATTGTTTATAAAATGGGAGGTGGTGAAAATGATGAAGGATTACTATAAAATACTTGGTGTAAACGAAAACGCAACGCTTGAAGAGATAAAGCAGGCATACAAAAAACTCGCTATGAAGTATCACCCGGATAGAAACCCGGGTGATAAGCAAGCAGAGGAAAAATTTAAAGAAATCAACGAAGCATATAGCGTTCTTTCAGATCCCGAAAAAAGAAAACAATATGATCAACTTAGAAAATTTGGTGCTGGCTTTGGAGATAAAGGATTTTCAGGCGGATTTAACTTTGAGGATTTATTTGCTAACTTTAAAACTGGTTCTGGTGAAGGTTTTTGGTTCGGTGTTGGAAATTCCTTTATTGAGGATCTTTTAAATCAATTTTTTGATAGAGGTGAATTCTTTAGAAGGAGTAGAAGAGGAGCAGCTAGAGGAGAAGATATAAACATTACGGTTGAGATACCTTTTTCAACAGCAATTCAAGGTGGCGAGATATATATTGATGTTCCAAGGAAAGAGGTATGTGAGGTTTGTAGAGGAACAGGTGCAAAACCAGGGGCGAAAGTAAGCACTTGTCAAGTTTGTAAAGGAACAGGAACTGTTGCAGATATCCGTGGATTGTTTGCTTTTTCAAGACCATGTCAAAACTGTTATGGAAGAGGTAAGATCATTTCCGAAATTTGCTATAATTGTGGGGGAACAGGGCAAATTTCAACAGCAAGAAAAATTAAAGTTAAAATTCCACCAGGAGTTGATACTGGAACTATTTTGAGAATCAGAGGTGAAGGTGAGCCTGGAATAAATGGTGGGGAAAATGGAGATCTTTTGGTGAATATAAAAGTTCAAGATGATAAATTTTTCAAACGCAAGGGAAACGACATCTTTGTTGAAATTCCAATTAACATTGCCCAAGCAATTTTGGGAAGTAAAATGAGAATTAAAACGATTCATGGTAATAAAGTTGAATTGACTATCCCACCGGGAACTCAAAGTGGAACTACATTTAGATTGCGTGGGCTCGGGATTAAAACAGATGGAAAGGTGGGAGATATGTATGTCACAGTTAAAGTTGAAATTCCTGATAAAATAAACGAAAGGCAACGAAAGTTAATTGAGGAATTTGCGAAGGAGGGAAATTTAAAGTATTAATGATTTGATCCATTTGTTTAGGCTTGTGTATTAACATTTTTAAGGTTTGGGAATAAATTTTGCAAGTTTGATGTTATTTCGGAGTTTAGTAAATTTCGGTAGAATTGAACGATCAAGATTTGTATATTTGTGAATAAGCAAAGTTTTTGAAAGTATTTGATGAAAAAGACATCAAAATATCGTGTTTTTGCGTCTGGAAATTCCAAAATTATCGGGGCAAAAAATTATTTAGAATAAAATAGAGACAGCAAAATGCAATTTATTTTCGCCGTGTTGATGCTACTCCTTCTTAACATAAGCTCATGCGTTAGGGAAACACCATACCAAGCACCAAGAAAAATTAAACGCATGCCGATGGAGAAATTTTTTGAGATTAAAAAATCTAAACTTGATAAGTTTGTTTTACCTGCGATGAAAAATGAAGGAATTGATATGTGGATCGTGTTAACTCGTGAATATGTTGTGGATCCACTTGCAAAGGATTTGTCTGCTGATAAAGCAGTTGCAAAAACAGCGCTTATTTTTATTAATGAAGGAAACTATCTAAAAAAGGTCGCTATATGTGCAAGTTACGATGTTGATCCGTTGCATAAATCAGGAATTTATGATACAGTAATTTCTTACAAAAAGGAAGGGCTTGCACCACATTTGAAGAAAATTGTAGAAGCAAAAAATCCTTCTAAAATCGCTCTTAACATCTCGGAGGATTCGCCTATTGCGGATGGGCTTTCTGCTAGCATGTTTGAGTATTTAAAGAATACGCTCGGTCCGAAATTTTCAAAAAGGTTTGTTTCGTCCGAGAATATCGTGATCGCGTACAGAAGCCAGCTTCTCCCCGAGGAAATTGAAATTATGAAAGAGGCGGTGAAAATAACAGAGGAAATAATCTCAAAAGCTTTAAGCGTTGATGTTATAAAACCTGGGAAAACTACCGAAAAAGATATTGCAAACTATATAAAAAAATTGATGCGTGATTACGGAGTTAGCCCGTCATGGGAGCCAGAAAGTTGTCCCAGTGTTAATGCAGGAATAACAAGAGGTCATTCAGAACCATCTGATTATGTAATCCAGCGTGGGGATTTAATAACGATTGATTTTGGAATTAATTTAAGTGGATATCATACCGATATTCAAAGGACTGCTTATGTTTTAAAGGAAGATGAAACGCAACCCCCAGATTATATTTTAAAAATGTGGGAAACAAATGTTAGAGCAATTGAAGAAGCATTTAAAAAAATGAAGCCGGGGGCAATTGGCTTTGAGGTTGATAGTGTGGCAAGGTCTATAATTGTTTCAGCAGGATACGAAGAATATCCACACTCCGCTGGACATGTCATAGGTTATTCAACGCATGAAATTGGTCCTATTCTTGGTCCCAATTGGAAAGATAGGTATGGTAAGAAACCTTTTTATAAACTATTGCCCGGGCAGGTTTTTGCACTTGAACCATCGGTTTATCTTTACAGCAAAGAAAGAAATGGATATTTGAGGATTGGACTTGAGGAAGATGTTTTGATAACTGAGACAGGAGCTGAATTTTTAAGCACACCGCAAAAGGAACTTATCTTAATAAAATGATATCAACCGAACCATACACAGTACTTGCCGAAATTTACGATTGCGTTATGAAGGATGTCCCATATAAAAAGTGGGCAAAGTATATAATAAAATTAATTCAAAGATTTCGTCCAGGCGCAAGACGAATTTTTGAATTTGCATGCGGAACTGGGACAATGCTCGCCTTATTGAGAAAATATGGGTTCATAATTGACGGGATGGATTTTTCAAAAATGATGATAAACAAAGCTAAGGAAAAAGTCAAGGACACGGATACAAAGTTATTCGTTGGTGACATGTCAAATTTTAAAATTGATGAAAAATACGAGGTTGCTTTGTGTTTATATGATAGCGTAAATTACCTTAACAATTTTGACAAGTTTAAAGGTTTGCTAACGAGCGCCGGGAATTTGCTAAACGATGATGGAATTTTCATATTTGATATCTCAACGGAATATAATTCAATTCAAAATGCAATTTTGATGAACATGAGTGGTCGGTGTTTTGATGTGAAGTATAAGAGAAAAAGTTATTATTTGAAAGACGAAAGGATTCACATAAACGAGTTTGAAATTGAGTTAAATGGCAAAGTTTATTTTGAAAAGCATGTTCAAAGAATTTATAAGATTTCTGAGATTGAAAACATCGTCAGAGAAAATGAAATTTTTGAAATTGCTGGTTGCTATAACGGATTTTCTTTTAACTCTGGAAGTGAGTGGTCAGATAGGGTTCATTTTGTTTTAAAGAAAAGAGAAAATTGAGATGGTTGAACTTCAGAATGTATCTGTTTGGTTTGGGGATAATCTTGTTTTTAAGGATTTAAATCTAAAAATTGGTGATGGTGATTTTGTTTTTATCACCGGTCCAACTGGTTCAGGTAAGAGCACATTTTTAAGGTTAATTTATATGGACATTTTCCCGAATCGGGGTAAAGTTATAGTTGGAAGTTTTGATTCAAAAAGGATAAAGAAAAAACAAATACCTTATTTAAGGAGACAACTCGGGATAGTTTTTCAGGATTTCAAGCTTCTTGAAGATAGAAATGTCTTTGAGAATGTCGCATTCACACTTTATGTAACAGGCGCTAAGAAAAAAGAAATTAACAAAAAAGTTCTTACAGCATTAGCTGAGGTTGGTTTGAGCCATAAAAAGAATAGTTTACCTGAGGAATTATCAGGTGGAGAGCAACAGAGAGTTGCGATAGCAAGGGCGATAGTCAACGATCCATTCTTGATACTTGCTGATGAACCAACTGGAAACCTTGATCCTGATACATCTGCGGGTATAATTGACTTGTTATTGAAAATTAACCTTCGTGGAACATCAGTTATAATGGCAACTCACAATTACTCAATCGTTGAAATGGTAAAGAACGCAAAAGTTTTTCAAATATCAAATTATAATCTTGTTAGGATAAAATAAAAAAGGGGAGCCTTAGCTCCCCAATGTCCCCGAGCGCCAAAGTTTATAAACATTCATTCAATGGGAATTGAAATAATAAATTCAGTTCCATTACCAGGTTCACTTATAACTTCAATCTTTCCATTGTGGTTTTCAATTATCTTTTTACATATCATCAAACCGTAGCCATGTCCACCTGGTTTTGTGGTTAAATTGATGTTGAAAAGCTTTTCACGAACTTCTGGCGGAATCCCTGGACCGTTGTCTGCAACTCTTATTTCAATCCTATTAAATTCTTTATCAAAGTATGTTCTTGTTATTATAGTTGCGTCTTTCCTTGCGTCGGTTGCATTCTTATAAAGATTGATTAATAGTTGTTGAAATTGGAATGGATCAATGTTAATTGTTGGGATGTCTGGATCAAGTTCCTCTATGAATTTTGCAATTGAGTATCTTGACAATGGTTGAACGAACTGTATCGTTTCTTTTATAACATTGTTTATATTGGATGGTTGTTTGTTAGGTTTCATTTCAGCACTATCCAAAAGACCGCGAATGAAGTATTTCATTTTATTTATCCCAGAAAGCAGAGAAGAGAGGGAGTTGTTAAGTCTTTCATCTTGGGAAATTTTAGATATTTCTCTTGAAATAAGCTTCGCATTGATTGAGATAATTGTCAAATAATTTGAAAGTTCATGTCCAATTTCAGATGCGAGAGCCCCGCGCGTTGCCATTCTTTCTGCCTTTATCATCGCTTCATTTGCTGATTGCAGGTCAGCATATGCCTTTGAGAGTTTTTCGTATAATTTTGCGTTCCTTATTGCGATCGCTGCATGACCTGCGAGTATTTCAAAAAGCTGAAGTATCTCGCTTTTGTTAATTTCTGTGACGCGATTGCTATCAACATATACAACGCCTATTCTTTGCGTTTCAACTCTCAGAGGGACACAAATTATTGTTTTAAGATTAAGGGCAACAATGCTTTCTTTCTTCATGAAATCATCGTAATTAACAATGTCCTCAATAACTATCGGTTCTCCGCTTGAGTATACATCTTGAACTATACTTTTGCTATACGCAATCGTTTCTTCATCAATTGTTTCACCTTTTGAGTTTCTTGCGAGCTCACATTTTAAGGTTTCATCCCCGTTTACGAGGAAGAGACAACCTTTGTCGGCTTTTGCAAGCGAAATTAGGTTATCTAAAACGATTTTTAAAACTTCTTCAAGGATAAGTGATGAATTTATCGCTTTGACGACACTTAAAATGATCTCAAGGTTCCTGTGCTTTTCCCCCTCAAGTTCTTCAATTCTTTTTTTAACATCGGTAATTTTTTTCCTTACTTCTTCAAATATATCAAGATTTTCAAGCATTGTTTGATTAAACAAACTTTATTTTAAATAAAGCCGGCGGTTGAAACCGCCGGGCTTGATTAAATTAATTTTATCCCTTTAGCTCTGTCAATTCAGCTTGGATTCGCGCAATGTAGGATTTAACCTTAATTTTCTTAAAGTATTTGAGTGATGAATTCAACGACTGCTTGGCTTTATCAATTTGTTCCTGTTTTTTGTAAAGTTGACTTAATTCATAATAAGTTTCACCAAGGTTAAGCCAGTTTTTAAATTCAAGATTTAGATCAATTGCCGTCTTGAAGTAGCTCTCCGCAAGTTGAAGGTTGCCGTGTTCAGTCTGAATAAGTCCTAAGATCCTATAAGCATCCGCAATGCTTTGCCTATCTCCAAGTTTGTAGAATATATCAAGCGATCGTGTGACATATGCCGTCGCTAATGGTAGATCTTTGATTTTCACATAAGCCTCTGCTTTTCCGAGATAGGTAAGTGCAAGCATATAGGTATCCTCAAGCCTTTGTGCAAGCTCAATACTTTTATCAAATTCCTTTACCGCAGCGTCATATTCACCTTTATGAATCAATGTGATTCCGATGTTATGATATGTTTGTGCAAGCCGTAATGCATCGCCTCTTTTTTCAAGTCGTGGCAATGCCTGTTGAAAGTGTGAAATAGCTTTGTCCCAATTTCCGCGCATGCTCTCAATTATTCCGAGGTTTATATGCAATCTCGCGATCAATTCTTCATTTTTTGTCTTTTCAGCTCGTTTGAGTGCTTGGTTGAAATATACAGTTCCAAAATCATAACGACCGCTCTCATAAAATGCAATTCCAAGTCCATTCTCGCATAAAGCAATTCCATCGGTATTTCTCAACTTTTGATAAATTTTCAAACCTTGTTTTAATGCTGAAACCGCATCATTTAATTCGTTTTGCTTTGTTTTAACCTCACCTATCTTGACATATGCCTTTGCTCTTATCTCGTCAAATTCACGACCTTTCCCAGCTCTTTTTATAACAAGCAGAAAACAGTTTTCCGCTTTATCAAATTCTCCGTATGTCAAACAAATATCACCTATATCAAAGCACATCTGTATGAACTTAAACTGATCAAGATATTCAACTGATAAACTTAACAAAGTATCAAACTTAATTTCACTTATTATTTCTTCTTGAATCTCCGGCTCAACCGCAAGCCTGCTTTTAGCTTGATTTAAATCGGTGGCAAGGTTTTCCTCGCGCTCTTTCACTATTTGATTAAATTTTTTAAGGAAGTCGTCCCCGCAGTATCTGCGGGCGACGGCTATAACTTTATCAAGAAAACTTGATTTAACTCTTTTCATAACATTTGCCTCCTTCATTATAAATGTTTAGAAAAATTACCATGACCATCCATATCTTGAGAAGTGATTCGTCTGGAAGCTAATAGTTTGTTTGCTGGTGTTAACCGTTACTGGGCTATTGACATATTCCCAGTTCCCTGTTTCAGGGTTGTACCAAACTGGTTTTAAGTCGTAAGGTGATCTGCCACCAAGATCAACTCCAGCATATGAGAGCGTGATTGTGACATTCTTGTTGAATGTCATGCTTGGGTTGAATTCAACAGCTGCATAATCACCACCGAGAACTTCAACAGTGACATAAGTTGGTTTGCTAACTGCACCAGCAGGGATATAAACGGAATTATTATAAGTTTTCTTCCCACCAACTATCGCATCTTTAAACGGGAATACCCATTTACCATCAAATCCTTTCTTCGCTAGAATTTCTTGTTTAAACTCATCGCTCCATTTCAAAAGATTAATTTGCCCATCTCTGTTAACAATTCTCGGCTTACCAGTTGAAACTCCAACTGGGTTGTCTGCGCAACCTGACAAGAAGAATGTGAAGCTGAGAATGAAAAGAATAACGCCAAGAGTTGAAATGAAGCGCCTCATGGCATCCTCCTTAATTTTAGTTTGACATTTAGTTTAGTTGTTATTTTACAAACACAATTCAACAAAAAACTCATTCTTAAGATAACACCATAGATTTAACAGCAAACAATGGTAATGCTAAAACCAAAAGACAAAGCAGCAAACACCATATGAACACTTTATCAATCTTAGCGAGGATAACAACACAAATCCAAAAATAATCAAACTTTGAAAGTAAGGTCTTAAGTAAACAATGTCATATCATATTTTTCCACAAACCTCCAGAACACACTCTATACTTGTTTTCCTAACAGATTTGTAAAGAACTAAAGATCACATTTTTTGAGATTTCGTTGCGATTAAGAATAATCGCTTTCTTTTCAAGGATAGAATCAACGCACGCTCCGAAATGTGGAATTTCACGATCACTTTAAATATGTAAAGAACAAACTCTATAAAAAGATTTTTCAAAGATTATGCCAAATTCTTTGGGGATTGTGGAATTTGCTGTAAATCAATTGTTTTTAGAGATAAGTTAAACGGTTCAGTTAACTTTGTTTTCCATTTTTGTAAAGTCGTGTAATAAATTGTTGCAACGAAATGTTGCAGTGTGTAATAAATTATTTCAGTTGATGGATATGCGATATTTCTTTATGAGGCGGTCAAGTCGTGGGCGAGAGATCCCAAGAATTCGTGAGGCGCGAGTTTTGTTCCAGGAAACTTTCGTAAGGACGGATTTTATTAGCTCTCTTTCAATATTTCTTAAGCTTGCGGATTCAAGAGGTAATGTTATTTGTATATTTGAGGAGGTTTCAGCTGAAAGTTGGATTGAGGGCTCGCTCATTTTTTCAAGTAGAAATTTAAAATCATCTGTCGTCAGATATTCGTTGTCTGTTAAAATAACTGCTTTTTCTATAGCGTGTCTTAGTTCTCTTACATTTCCAGGCCAGGTATGTTTTTTTAATAAGGCCTTTGCCTCTGGGCTTAAACCTTTGACCTTTGGATGATTTTGACGATAAAGCTCGTTGAATTTGTTTATATAGTAATCCGCAATTAGAAATATATCATCTCCTCTTTCACGAAGTGGAGGTAAGTAGATCGGCAGAAGCATCAATCTATAATATAAATCTCGTCTGAATTTATTTTCTTCAACAAGTTTTTCAAGATCCTTGTTTGTTGCAGCGATGATTCTTCCTTCAAATTTTAGCACTTCAACGCCACCGACCCTTCTGAAAGTTTTATCTTCAAGAACTTTTAAAATTTTCCCTTGTAAATTAAAATCAAGATCTCCTATTTCATCAAGGAAGATAGTTCCTCCATTTGCAACCTCAAATAAACCAATTTTTCTGTCTTTTGCATCTGTGAAGGCTCCCTTTTCATGACCAAACAATTCCGATTCAAGAAGTGTCGCTGGTATTGAAGCGCAATTTATTTCAACCATTGGTTTAATGTCTGGATATGTATTTTGATGAATTATGTGTGCAATCATATTTTTCCCTGTTCCAGTTTCTCCTATGATTAGAACGGTTAAATCTTTGTGTTCAATTGCTTTTCTCACGAGATTAAGAACTTCTTTCATCTTTTCAGAATTACCAATCAGGTTGCTGAAGTCAAATTGATCTTTTCTTATGCTTAGAAATTTTTCTTTATCACTTTCTGTTTTCCATTCGTTAGCTTTGCTTTTTATAAAATCAGAAAATGATGTGCTTTCCTCCGGCATTGAAAAGTATGATGAAACACCAAGTTTTATAAGTTTAACGGCTAAAGCGTATGATTTCATGTAGTCAACACAAGCTATGTTGCGCGAGTCAAGTTGTTCAACTGCTGTTTCAAGAAGCATTTCATCCCCTTTGTTGGATATAGCAATTATTGTAAGGTTCGGTCTTTGGAACAATGCCCTTTTTAAAGAATTATAGGATGATATCAAGTTGATCTCAAAATAGCCTTCTTCAATCGGAATAAATTTTTTTACATCTTCTAATGTTGCCCTACTTGTGCTTATGAGAAAAATTTTGAATTTGTCGTTCACTTCTTCAAACACTTAAATTTTGTAATGTTTTTACAAATCTTTCGTTTTCAACATCTCGGATGTAGGTTTTGACAAATTCTGGTGTTTTAATTCGGTGAAGCAACTCTTGAAATGTCGTCAGAGCCATTTCAAAATATTGTAAAAATTTAACTTCAATTCCTCTTTTTTTATAACTATGAGCAAGCGTGAGATAAATTTTCCATTTGGGTTCAAAAAATTCTTGCCCGAGAAATTCAACTGATTTATTAAGATATCTAAGAGCAAGTGGATTGTTCTTGTTTTCATATCCAAGAGAAATGAGAAAGAATAAAAGCGCTTTTGAGTTCATATCTTCAATCTGGTCGGCGTAGCTTTCGGCAATTGAAATTATTGCATCAAAGCTTTTCAGTCCATTTGCCACATAATTTAATTTGAGAAGATAAGTTAAAATTTTCAAGTAAAGTTCCGGAGTTTGTTTGACACTTTCATGGTTTAAAAGTTTAAGAAATGAAGATTCAGATGTGTCAAAGTTTCTCTTCTTCATTTCAAGCACTGCTTTGTAAAAATCAATTAAAACGAGTGGAATTGATATACATTTTTGAATTGTTTCGTTTAAAATCATCTCAGCGTTATTTATATCTCCAGCGTAGAGGTAAAGTGTGATAAGAAGCATATTCGTTTCGCATAAGCCGTCGGAATTATTTGTCTTTATATGTAAATCCTGTGCCTCTTTTATGTTCTTATAAGCTTCTTCAAGCCTAAATTCATCAATCATTGCTTCTCCTATGTTCCCGAGGACATTTGCAATTCCTGGAATATCGTTTATGGTTCTATATATCGTGAGCGCCTTTTGGTAGTTTTCAATCGCCTTATCGTAATTTTTTCTCTTGAAATGGCTTATTCCGATGTTGTTATAGATGTGGGCGCTTTGAGTTATGTTTCCAGTTTTTTCGGAAATCTCAAGAGCTTTTTTCCAATATGATATCGCCTCATCATATCTTCCATTTATGCTATGAAAGTTTGCAATGTTGTTGTATCCAGCGATTATTTTAAGAGGATATTTCTTTTCAAGTCGGTATTTCAAACTTAACTCAAAATAAATTTTAGCTTTCTCTTCCTGGTCTTTTATTTGTGAGATTATTCCCAGTCCTGCGTAAAAGTCCCCTATGATTTCAGTTTTATCAATGAAACGAAGTATTTTTTCAAATTCCAGAGATTTTAACAACTCAAGTGCTGTATCAATTTTCCCAGTTGATGCGAATATTTGAGAAACTTTAATGATGACTCTTATTTTTTCATAAAGCGTCGCAACTCTTTTGAATTGTTTTTCTAAAATCTCCATTGCGATATCCGTGTTCCCAAGACGGAAATACGCTTCGGACATTAATTCAAAAGCTTGGATGTCATCAAGTCCTTCAAGTATGGAAATTGCGTCTTTGTAGTTTCCAATTTGAACATATAAATCAGCAAGTTTTAATCTGAATGATGGTTTTAAATAATTCGGTAAAAGTTCAAAAATTTCCTTCAGGAGATTTGCTGCTTTTTTAAATTCACCTTTTGATATAAGATTTTCAATCCCTTTTTCAGCGAATTTGCTTATGCCTTCTTTATCGCCCGCCTTTGAAAAATGATATAAAACTTTGTCCGTATTTTTTTCACCTTCACTTTTTAAATAAGCCTGAGCATAAGCAATGTGAGATGTTTTTCTTGTTTGATCGTCAAGATGGTTTTCTATATGTTTTTTTAGAGCTTTATATGCGATTGAAGCTTTATCGTTTTCAATTTTGATAACACCAAAGCTCTGAAGCTGAAGAAGGTGTGAAAATATATCCGACTTGAAAATTTCAGATAAAATTTCAATTTCAACTGGTTCATCGGCCAAACTTAAAATGTTAAGAATTTCTCTTTGCTTATATGAAAATTGTTCTACTCTGTTTAGGATTTCGTCAAATTTCGCTTCCGCAATTTTGGAAATTTTTATCGTTTTCCCAGATTCTCTATCAGTGATGTAGTGTGAGAAAATTTCAATCACTGCTGATATGCCATCGGTATATTCAATCAACATTTCCGCAAGCTCTTCAATTTCCTGTGGCTCAAGATCAAAGTGAACAAAAAGGTAATTTTTCAGTTCGTCAATCTTGAGTGGGCGAATGAAAATCCTTTCGGATTCCGGAACAATTGATGTAAGGGGTTCAGCGTCATCACAAGCTACGAAAATAGATATGTTTTTTCGCGTGAACTTTTCTGGTAAGAAAAAGGATTTGATGAAAATTTCGGATAATGGTTCGGATAAACTTATGTTATCAAACAATACGGCTACTGGGAAAATAGAAGATGCGTTTAAAATCAACTCTTGTAGAAATCTTGAAAATTCTATGACAGTGTGAGAATTTACATTTTTTTCATCTTTGAGATTTTCAATTTTAAGTCGCAAATCTGGAGATAGGTTTGATATGAGCGGGGATTTGATGATGTAATCTAATGTTTTTTGAAAGTTTATCTCTGTTATCCATAATGTTTCAAATCCAATTATTTTCGCTTCGGTATTTATGTATCTCAAAAGCGATGTCTTTCCAAGACCATCTGCGCCAGAGATTATAGCTATTTTGCCAGTTGATTGAAGGGATGATTTAAGGATTTCACTTGCTTTTTTTAGTATCTCATCCTTGCCGAAAGGTTTCCTGACTTTGAAATTTTTAGGCTCTTTTATGTCAGGTGATAGTTTTTTGAGTGTTTGTATAACTTGAAGTAGATTTTGGGGTCTTTGCGAAGGATAGGGAGCAAGCATTGAGTTAAGAAGTTTCTGAATCTCCTCTGGAAGATCGGGGGAATAAATCTGTTTTGTTGAAAAATGCCATTTGATGATCTTAACCGGATCGTCGCTTGTATCAAAGGGGAGTTTTTCGGTTAGTAAGTAAAAAAATAAAATTCCCAAGGAATAAATGTCTGCTCTATGATCAAATTTATCGCCACGCAAAATTTCAGGTGCTATGTATAGAAGTGTTCCAGCTGGTAAATTTTCTGGATCTATTTTTTCATATCCAATCGCAAGTCCGAGGTCTGTGATTTTAACTGTTTTGGTTGCTGAATCAATCAATAAGTTTTCTGGCTTTAGGTCTCTGTGTACAAAACCGGCCTTGTGAACTATGTGTAAGGCGTGACAAATTTGACAGATAAGTTGAATTTTATCTTTGAGAGTTTCGTTTGAGAAAAATTTCACAACATCTTGTATGTCGCAGTATTCAAGGGCGAGAAATTTCCTTGACATAAAATTTGGATCGTCGCAGGTTCTCACAGTTCCGAAGTCGTAGACGGAGATTATATTCGGGTGTTCAAATTGTGTTGTGATTTTATATTCATTGGCAATTTTTTCTTCTAAAATTGGATCTGGTTTTGCGATTTTTAATGCAACTATTTTTCCAGTTAGATTATCAAGAGATTTAAAAACCTCGGCGATTGCGCCTTGCCCTATTTTTGATATTATTTCGTACCTCTCGTTGATAAACAAGGTTTGTGGGAATTTGTTTTTATTTGTTAAATTAGCAACGGATTTTAAATTTAGCAAAAGTAGGCGATGGAAATGTAAAGCAACCAATGCTTTAAAAAAATAAATTCGTAATTCCAATGAAAATTCTTGTCATCAATCCTGGTTCAACCTCAACAAAGGTTGCAATTTTTGAAAACGATGTTCAAATTGATTTAAAAGTGTTAAGACATTCGCCGGACGAGATTTCAAAGTTTAAGAGATTGTGGGATCAGTTTGATTTTAGGTTGAATATTATACTTGAATTTTTGAACGAGAAAAATCTAAAACCATCTGACTTTTCAGCGGTAGTTGGAATTGGGGGGCTTTTAAGACCTGTGAAAGGGGGAACATATCGCGTAAATGAAAAAATGCTTGAAGATGCAAGGAATAATTTTCAAGGGGAGCATCCTTCAAATCTCGGGTGTGCACTTGCATATGAGATAGCGAAACTTGGTGGCGTTGAAGCATTTACGGTTGATCCGGTTTCAGTTGACGAGTTTGAACCGCTCGCGAGATATTCTGGACATCCACTGATACAACGAAGGAGTTTATCTCATGCCCTTAATATCCACGCAACTGCACGACTCGCAAGTGAGAAGATCGGAAAAAGCTACGAAGAGGCAAACTTTGTCATAGCGCATTTAGGTGGTGGAATATCGGTTTGTCCTGTTAAAGGTGGCAAAATAATTGATGCAAACGATGCAAGTAGCGATGGACCTTTTTCCCCTGAGAGAACGGGTGGGCTTCCGCTTCAACCGTTTATAACGCTTTGCTTTTCGGGAAAGTACACAGAGCAGGAGGTAAGAAGAATGGTTATGGGTAAAGGTGGGCTTGTTGCTTATCTTGGCACAAATGACGCAAGCGAAGTTGAGAGGAGAATAAACTCCGGAGATGAATATGCGAAAGAAGTTTATGAGGCAATGGCTTATCAAATTTCAAAGGAAATCGGTGCAATGGCGACCGTTTTAAAAGGAAAAATTGACGCTATTGTCTTAACCGGAGGACTTGCAAATTCAAAAATGCTTGTTGATTGGATTACGGAAAGAGTTTCTTTCATAGCACCTGTTTTAGTTTTTCCGAGCGAAGACGAAATGAGAGCACTTGCTCTCGGGGCATTAAGAGTTTTGAAAGGAGAAGAAAAAGTAAGAGAATATCCTGAATAATTAGAATTTGAAAAAGGTTACGAAGAAGCCCCTTCAAAGTTAAAATAATTTTCCAAGCGATGTAATTTTCCCAATTCAATTCTTGTCTTTTTGAGCGATGTGCTTTATTTTACCTGTAGGTTTTTAAATAAAATTTTTTGCAAAAATGCGCTTGCCTAAAATTATTCTTTTTATTTTGCTTATCTTCCCCTCCTTCTTGATCTATCCTCAAACCGACACAATTAAATCAAAATATGTTGGTCCTGGTGTAAAGCATACATTTATAAACTTTCCGAGCATTCCTTGGACTATAAATATTCTTGAAATTGACATCACAAATCCATTTATAACGCTTGAGACTGTTAAAGCATCAAAGGGCGGACGCGAACAACTCAAAGCACTTGAGAAAACAAGCTCAATGGCAAATCGTAAAAATTATGCAGGACACACCGTAATTGGCGCAGTCAACGGTGATTTTTACAACACTACAACTGGAGAACCAATAAATGTTCAAGTAGAGAACGGAGAAATTTTAAAAAGACCTTATCCAAGATCTGTTTTCGGTACAACGATAAATAAGAAACCTTTCATTGAAATTTTTAACTTCTCTGGAAAATTAATCGTGAGAGATTCATCAAGGTCAATTGATGGGATCAACGAAGCAAGAGGAACTGATATGCTAATTCTTTATAACAGTTATTTTGGTGATTCAACGGGAACGAATCAGTGGGGAAGCGAGGTTCTGATAAGGGCGTTAAATCAGTGGGTTGTTAATGATACTGTTTTTTGTGTTGTTGATACAATTGTCAGTCAGGTTGGAAGCATGAGAATACCAGTTGGAAGAGCGGTTTTGTCGGGGCATGGTAGAGCTGGTGAGTTTTTGAGAAACAATTTGAGAATTAGAGATACTGTTAAAATTCTCTTGCAGCTTAATCCAAATGTTGGTAAAATTTTCCAGGCAATTGGGGGGTTACCAAGGATAATAAGAAATGGTCAAAATGTCGTTGCACAAACATACCAGCAAGAAGGAGCAAGTTCAAGTTTCACATACAGCAGACATCCAAGGACTGCGATAGGATTTTCAAGAGATAGCACAAAAATTTATTTCATCACCGTTGATGGAAGACAAGCCTCAAGCGTTGGGATGACACTTGATGAACTGGCAAATTTTATGTTAACGCTTGGAATATGGCATGCTGTTAATCTTGACGGTGGTGGTTCAACAACTATGGTCGTGCGTGGTAAGGTTGTAAATTCACCATCAGATGCAACGGGTGAAAGATCCGTTTCAAACGCAATACTCGTTGTAAGCTCAGCTCCACAAGATACCTTAAGTAGAATTGAAATTGAACCTAAGAGATTGAAAATTTTTCAAGGTGAACAATTTCAGTTTACGGTTTCAGGTTATGATAGATACTTCAATCCCATTCAAATTCCTTCAGGTCAAATTATTTGGTCTTGTGATTCAAGGATCGGTAGCATAAGCACATCAGGAGTTTTCACCGCTGGGCGAAGAAGCGATAGTGGTTATGTTTATGTGCGTCATATAAATGGATTGAAAGATTCGTGTTTTGTCGTTGTAGCAGGTATGAGAAACATTTTTATTTCCCCAAAGAACGCAGTAACAGACACAAGCAGAACAATCCAATTCTCAGTTAGAGGATTTGATAGCGATGGAAATTTACGACAAATTTCAGCTAGCGATATCAGATGGGAAGTTATAGGTGATGTTGGTATAATAAATCAACTTGGATTATTTCGTGGGGTCTCGCAAGGAAAAGGGAAGGTAGTTGCAAATCTTGATAATTTATCCGATACGGCAAATGTTGAGGTAATCATTGAGAAGGGGGAAAAATTCATTGAAGGATTTGAGATGATGAATTTTACATTAACAGGTGAAAATATAAACGAGTTAAGAATTTTTTCCGTTGATACAAGTTTTGTTTCCGCTCCGAGATCACTTGGATTTGAATATAAGTTTATCCACGAAACTGGAAAGCAACACTGGATTTATATAAACTGTGAAATTCCAATTTTCGGCGTTCCGGATTCAATCTATCTTTATGTGTATGGTGATGGTGGCTCTTATAGAGTTTATTACTTTGTTTCTGATGATAACGATGAAATTTTCGTCTTCACAGGTGGGGTTGTAAACTGGGCAAACGAATGGAGGAAGGTTGGGGCATCCACGAGATATCCAATTCAAACAAGAACTGGCACTTATTTTTGTTATCCTGTGAAAATTGTTAAAATTGCTTTTTACTTTACGGGCGCATACTCAAACGGCGTTGAATACTCTGGAAAAATTTTGATTGATAATTTAAGCGTGACTTATCCTGTTAAGATTACTTCAGTTGAGCGTGTCCCAAGCCTCAACGAATTGGAATTCAAACTTTATCAAAACTATCCAAATCCTTTCAATCCGAAAACGAAGATCAGATTTTCAATACCTAAAGTGGGCATGACATCTATAAGTATTGAACTAAAAATTTATGATGTTCTTGGTAGAGAAGTTATGAAAATTTTTTCCGGGTATCTTGATGCAGGAGTTTACGAAATTGAGTTTGATTCAACGGGTCTTTCTGGTGGTGTTTATTTTTGTGTTCTATCTGCTGGAAAATTCCGAGACGCAATTAAAATGGTGTTGTTAAAATGAACAACGCACTTGAAATAATTGAAGCGGTTGATAAATTTTCTGGAAGAAGATTGAAAGAGAAAAAAGCGATTGAATTTCTACTTTCCGTTGCGATTGAAAAAGGTCTTTTAAATTTAATAGAAGATATCGCCTTTCATTCAAAGTTCCTATGGCGACTCCTTTCTTTTGTTAAAAGCGGTAGAAAATTTGATGAGATTGACGAGGAAAGTTATAAAAGCAGAATAACTGAGCAAGTTAACGAATCAGTTGAGAAGATACGAAGTTTAATCTTCGAGATCTTGGAGAAATGTTCAGATGTTGAAAGAAAAGATTTTTCCGACAAATTTTTGAAGATTGACTCAGCAAGCTTTGAAAATTTTTTAAACCTTGTTCATGATTTCTATTGGTTTAAGAACTGGCAAATTGATGAAAATGAAGCAAATAAAGGCGCCTAAAATTGTTTTTGGAATTTTTGCGATTATTTTGTTTTTCAACTTTTCCTTCTCACAGAATAAAATTGCATTCGTTCCGTTTGAGGATATTTCAGGATTTAAAGGAAAGTGGAATTTAAGGTTTGAAATCCCGCGATATCTTGGTGATTTTATTTTTAAACTTTACGGGGTTAGCATTGTCCCGGTTGAGAGCGTCGCTGAAGTCGCAAGGGAAAAAAAGACAGGTTTTAAAGACGCGTTTTTATTTTCAGAGTTGAAAAACAGGTTCGGAATTGAGTATGTGGTTGGTGGGAAAATTTTAACTTTTAAGGTAAGCAGATTTATGACGGGATTTCCTTTAATGGCTGGATATGAATCTTATAACGCAGAAATTGAGATTGAAATTGAAATATACAATCCCTTATCGGGCGAGAGAGAAGTTGTTTTTGGCATCGCTGGAGAGGTGAAAGAGCGAGGACTTGGTTTAACATTGCTTGGGAAACCGACGGAACGATATTCTGAATTTTATTCACTTGATCTTTTAAAATTTGGAAGCAGTGAATTTAACGAAACAATCGTTGGGGAAGCGATGAAAAAAGCTGGAATGGAGTTTGCCTTGCGATTGAAGAGATATTTCCCGGGATTGGGTGAATATGTGGAGAATTTAAATAATAATGTTTCGGGAACAACTGAGCTGAAAGCGGTCGTAATTGAAGGTATGGTAATGCACATCGGGAAGCAAGATCTCATCTATGTTAATCTTGGAAGCAAGGATGGGATTATCTCTGGAATGATGCTGTATGTTTTTGATGGCGACGAAAAGATCGCAGATATAGAAGTTGTTGATGTGATTGATGAACATTTTTCAGCCTGTAAAGTTGTTAATTCGTTAAAAGAGCTTAAAAAAGGAAATAAGGTTAAAGCGCGGATCATAAGATAGCGAATTGAGTTTAGAAAGTGTTTTTGCTTTTGATTACAACTTAAAAAACTAATAGAAACTCAAAATGAGCGAAAAAAGTCATGAGATCTCCGGACGCTTAACATCTCTTGATGTTTTCAGAGGAGCAACGATTGCGGGGATGATACTTGTAAATAATCCCGGGAGTTGGGCTTATGTTTATCCACAGTTAAGGCATGCAGATTGGCATGGGTGGACATTCACAGATTTAATTTTTCCTTTCTTTCTTTTTATCGTTGGTGTTGCGATCGTGTTCTCTTTTTCAAAAAGAGTTGAGATGGGTTATTCCAAAGTTAAATTGTTTTGGAGGATTGTTAGGAGAAGTTTAATTTTGTTTGGGCTCGGGCTTTTTCTCAATGGCTTTCCAAATTTTGATTTTTCAACTATAAGAATAATGGGGGTTTTACAAAGAATTGCTATATGTTATTTCTTCGCTTCAATCATATTTTTGACCTCAAGCATAAGGTGGCAAGCGATATGGTCTTTTATTTTGCTTTTCGTCTATTGGGGATTGATGGAGTTTGTGCCTGTGCCGGGAATAGGTGCAGGGGTGTATGAGAAAGGGAAAAATTTCGCTGCATATATTGATAGTTTGATTTTATCTGGGCATATGTGGAGCGTGACGAAAACTTGGGATCCAGAAGGAATTATAAGTACGATTCCAGCAATTTCAACGACGCTCTTTGGGGTTTTGACAGGACATTGGCTTAGAACAAAAAGAGATGAAACCGAGAAAACTTTGTGGCTTTTAATTATGGGAAATCTCGGGTTGTTGATTGGTGCTATATGGGACGCATGGCTTCCGATTAATAAAAATTTATGGACGAGTTCTTACTCCGTATTCACCGCTGGGTTTGCTTTAATAGTCCTCGGTTTTTGCTATTATTTCGTTGATGTGAAAGGTTATAAAAAATGGGCTTATCCATTTATCGTTTATGGAATGAATGCTATAACTGTTTTTGTCTTGTCAGGTATAATTGCAAGGTTAACTGTCTATTTTAAAATCACCTTGCCAGATGGAGGGACAACGACGATTAAAAATTACATTTATCAAAACTTTTTCGCCTCGTGGCTCGGTCCGATGAACGGCTCGCTCGGTTATGCTATTGCTCATGTGCTTTTGATGTATTTTTTGATGTGGATTCTTTACAAGAAGAAAATTTTTATAAAAATTTGATCCTCTAATTGTGTGCTAAAGTGTTTCAAGAAGTTCGGTTAGCTCATCAATGCTGTTTACTGGTTTTAAACATTCGTAATTTGTGCAGATGTAAATTGTTGTTTTACCGTCAATCTCTTTGTATTGAGATATAAATGGTGAAAGCGTGGCTATTTCATCTTTCACATCGGATGGATTAAACAATATTATTTTGTTCGGCAGGAACTTTGAGTTTATAATTTTCAAAATCTCATTAAGATCCTCTCTTTTTCCAACGATGAAGATTTCAAGTGAGCGATCAAAAATGAAATAAAGATTTGACAAAAAGAAGGTATAAGCAGATGGATAGTTTTTCACAGTGTAAGCGAAAGAATCAATTGTTTTATGGATCAATTCTTTGAAATCTTCCCTCCCCGTTATTTTCTCAAGTTTAATTAAGTCAAGTAAAGCAACTGAGTTTCCAGATGGTATTGCGCCGTCGTAGATTTCTTTTTCTCTGAAAATCACATCTTCGTTCCCTGGATCTGTGAAATAGAAGCCACCTTTTTCATCGTCCCAAAATAGTTTGATCATTTTTTCTGTTAGCACGATTGCATGTTTAAGATATTTGGTTTCAAAGCTTGATTCATATAGTTCAATTAATCCCCAGATTAAAAAAGCGTAATCGTTGAGATAGGCGTTTATCT
This sequence comes from Candidatus Kryptonium sp., assembly GCA_025060635.1. Classification (NCBI taxonomy): domain Bacteria; kingdom Pseudomonadati; phylum Candidatus Kryptoniota; genus Candidatus Kryptonium; species Candidatus Kryptonium sp. The sequence continues at coordinate 810,999 of JANXBN010000001.1, forward strand.
TTGCTTCGCCATCCCTGAATCTATGTAGCAATTTACCATCCCTCAAGAGGTTTTCTAAAATAAAGTCAGCACTTTTCTTTGCGATGTTTAAATAAATTTCATTTCTTAACACAGAATATGCTCTTGCAAATGCACAAATCATAAGCCCATTCCAATCGGTTAGTATTTTATCATCTTTAAGTGGGTGGATTCTTTTCTCTCTGTGTTTAAAAAGTTTTTGTCTTATGGCTTCCCACTTTGCTATGTTTTCATCGCTGAGGTCTCGCGTAAGATAGAATATGTTCTTACCTGTCTTATTTTTCCTAACCTCGTCATAGTAGTTTCCATCTATTTGGATATTAAATTTCTCAACTACGAAATCAAACTCGTCTTGATTTAAAATTTCTTTTAGTTCGTTAAATTCCCACAGGTAAAATTTACCTTCTTCGCCTTCGCTGTCTGCATCCTCGGCGGAGAAAAATCCACCATTTGGATTTGTTAAGTTTCTTAGGACATATGAAGAAATTTCATCGCAAATTCGGGCGTATTTTTGATTTTGGGTTGCCTGGTATGTTTCAAGATATGCAATTAAAAGAAGGGCTTGATCGTATAGCATTTTCTCAAAATGGGGCAAGATCCAATATCTATCTGTTGAATACCTGTGAAATCCAAAACCAATGTGATCGTATATTCCTCCAAGATACATTGAGTTTAAAGTTTTCTCAATCATTTCAAGTGCTATTGGGTTCTTTGCTTTTCTCCAATATCTCAAAAGAAACATAAAGTTGTGCGGAATTGGGAATTTTGGAGCATTTCCGAAGCCACCATATTCTGGGTCAAATTGTGATTTGAGTTGATTGTATGCTAATGACAAAACAGATTCATCTATTGTGTCATTCTTTGTTGATTGTGAAAATGCTTGTTTGAGATCGGTTGTTATTTCATCAGCGAGAGATAAAAGTTTTTCTTTGTTTTCTTTCCAGAGTTGAGAAACTCTTTGAAGAAGATCAATTAAACCAATCCTTCCGTATCTTGAGTATTTTGGTATATAAGTTCCAGCGAAGAAAGGTTTTTTATCTGGTGTCATTATTATAGTCAATGGCCATCCGCCGTGTCCTGTCATCGCTTGGCATACGCTCATGTAAACTGAATCAATGTCTGGTCGTTCTTCTCTATCAACTTTTATTGATATGAAATTTTCGTTTAGAATTTTTGCTACTTCTTCATCTTCAAAAGATTCTTTTTCCATCACATGACACCAATGGCAGGTTGAATATCCAATTGAAAGGAATATCGGTTTATCTTCAAATTTTGCTTTTTCAAATGCTTCTTCGCACCATGGATACCAATCAACTGGATTCTCAGCGTGTTGAAGTAAATATGGGCTTTTCTCGTTTATGAGGCGATTATATTTTTTCATCTTTGATAAAAGTTTGCTTTTAAATTTTTTAACATTAGCGGATTTAATTTCGTTTCTTTATTTGAGGGTGAAGCGGAGTGTGAAATTTGGTATAAGCAGGAGGGGCTCCAATTTTGTAGGAGCCCCATTGAGAGTTTTCATTCTTTGAAGCAGACATTTATATTTTTTGAAGCGTAGGCGTCGTCAAGTCGCTTGACCGGGGTTGTGTGTGGAGCTGTTAGAACTATCTCCGGGTTTATTTTTATTTCTTCAATGATTTTTATCAACGCGTCGGCGAAGGCATCAAGCGTTTCTTTAGTTTCTGTTTCAGTTGGTTCAATCATCAATGCTTCTGATACAATCAATGGGAAATAAACCGTTGGTGCATGAAATCCGTAATCAAGAATTCGCTTTGCTATGTCAAGAGTTCTCACATTGTATTCAAATTTGTATCTACTGCCTGATACAACAAACTCGTGAAGTGGTTTTCCAAGGTAAGGTCTGTCAAAGTAATCTTTTATTCTGCTCAAGAGGTAATTTGAATTTATGATTGCGTTTTCGCTTACTTCTCTTAAGCCTTTGCTCCCAAGCATTCTAATGTAGGTATAAGCTCTGATCATCATTCCGAAGTTCCCAAAGAAAGTGTGAATTTTACCGATTGAATCTGGATGATTATGATTTAAGACAAATTTCCCATCTCTTTTTTCAATTCTTGGTATGGGTAAAAATGGGACGAGTTTTTCACTTACTGCAACTGGACCTGAGCCTGGACCTCCACCACCGTGTGGTGTTGAAAATGTCTTATGAAGATTCAAGTGAACAACATCAAAGCCCATATCTCCAGGTCTTGTTATTCCGACAAGGGCGTTAAGATTCGCACCGTCCATATACATCAAAGCCCCAGCATCATGTATAAGTTTTTCAACTTTAAGTATGTCTTTTTCAAAAATTCCAAGCGTATTTGGATTTGTAAGCATTATTCCAGCTACATCTTCATCAAGTTTGGATTTTAAATCTTCAAGATCAATTGTTCCATATTCATTTGATTTAACGCTTACAGCGGTATAACCTGAAATTGTAACGCTTGCTGGATTTGTTCCGTGAGCAGAATCGGGAACAAGAATTTTTTTCCTTGGATTTCCAAGTTTTTCGTGATATGCTCTTATCATTAAAATTCCTGTCAGCTCACCGTGGGCACCTGCAGCTGGTTGTAGGGATACTGCTTTCATTCCGGTTATTTCAGCTAGCATTTCGGAAAGTTCATACATAATTTGAAGAGCGCCCTGGACGAGTTCGTCGTCCATATGTGGATGAATATCTTTGAAACCAGGTAATGAGGCAGTGACTTCGTTAATTTTGGGATTATATTTCATCGTGCATGATCCAAGCGGATAAAAACCTTTATCAACATGATAATTCATCGTTGAAAGCCGAATGTAGTGTCTAACTACCTCGTTCTCGCTAATTTCGGGAAGATCTGGTGGAGATGAGCGCAAAAATTTTTGTGGAATTAAATCTTCAATGTGTTTTTCGGGTACATCGTTTTTAGGTAAGGAATATCCCTTTCTTCCGGGCCGGCTTAGTTCAAAAATTAACTTAGATGGCATTTTTAAATTTGAATTTTTTTGGTAATTGTGTGCTTTTTCAAGAGCAAAGTTAAAAAGAAAATGAAAATTTTACAAGTTTAGATGTCCAAATTGATTTAAACGGGGTTTTGTTCCTCATAGATTTTTTCGCGTTAAAGTTTAAGGTCGTCGCTATTTAGAAAATTCAACGGGTTTTGTGAACGAATGAAAAAGTTGCGCTGGGAATTTTAAATAAGCGGTGATTCTAAAAGATTGTTTTTTTCCGTTTAAATTTTTATATTTATAACCGAAGAAGGCGACGTACCCAAGTGGCTAAGGGGGCGGTCTGCAAAACCGCTATTCCTGGGTTCGAATCCCAGCGTCGCCTCTAAATTTTTGTTAAATAAAAAATGATTGACATATGGCAAACATTTGCGCGATCTGTGGTAAAAGACCGATTTCAGGACATAGCATAAGCCACGCTCATAACCTTTCAAAAAGAAGATGGCTTCCAAATCTTCAAAGAGTAAGAGCTGTCGTAAACGGCGAAGTTAGAAGAATAAAAGTATGCGCTACCTGCATAAAACTTGGACGAGTCCAAAAACCAGCTTAATTTAAATCCCGGCGAACGCGTCGGGATTTTTTATTTTATTATCATGGGAACAAAAATATCCTTGGTAATTTTATCCGCTATCGGATTTTATATCTCGCTTTACTTTACGCTTATTTATTTTCATTTGATTTCCCCTTCAAAATTTCTTCTTCCAAATGTGTGTAAGCTGTCCGGCTCCGCTTGCGAGACCATAATTAACACAAAATATGCCAGAATTTTGGGATTTCCGAATTTTGTTTATGGACTTTTTTACTATTTGGTGATTTTTCTTTTTGCTATTTTTGACTTTAACAGTTATATTAAAATCACGATCGCGCTAATCTCGTGGATCGTAGTTGTTTTAGGAGTTTATCTAATTTACGCTTTGCTGAAAGTTTTGAGGGTTAATTGCTTGCTTTGTTTTATAAGTCATGTTATAAATTTTTTGATTGCAGTTTTGTTAAGTTTTCAAATTTAGTTTTCCGGCCAAATGAAAAACATAGGCTTGATTTATCACGAGGATTACTTAAAGCACGATACAGGGGCTTGGCATCCGGAAAGGAAAGAAAGGTTAATAGCGATAGTTGAGCATTTGAGGAAATCTGAATTAAATGAAAAAATTGAATGGATCGCACCAACACGAAGAAACGATGTTGAAAGATGGATTCTTAAAGTCCATACACCAAGACATTTTGAATTCGTCAAAAGTTCTATTTTATCTGGAGTGCGATTGCTTGATTTCGGAGATACTTATGTGAGCAAAGATTCTTACGATGTTTCGCTACTTGCTGTTTCGGGGTTGCTTGAAGGTGTTGATAAAATTTTTAGTGGGGAAAATGATAAGATATTTTGTGCTGTTAGACCACCAGGACATCATGCGGAGAGTGAAAGGGTTATGGGATTTTGTCTTTTCAACAATGTTGCAATTGCTGCAAGATATGCACAGGAAACTTACGGTGTTGGAAAAGTTGTAATAATTGATTGGGATGTTCATCACGGCAATGGGACGCAAGAGATATTTTATGAAGATCCGACTGTTCTTTACATAAGTTTACATCAGTATCCGTTTTACCCGGGAACAGGTTCAAGAGATGAGAAGGGAAGTGGGAAAGGATATGGTTTTACTTTAAACTTTCCGATGCCTGCTGGTTCAAATGACGAAGATTATTTGAAAATTTTCGGTAATGAAGTTGTTCCAGCTCTTGAAAAATTCCAACCTGAGTTTATCATCATTTCTGCTGGTTTTGATGCCCACCGAGATGATCCACTTGCGGGGATGAATCTTACGGAAAAATCCTTTGAGATAATGACTAAATTAACCTGTGAAGTCGCAAAAAAATTTTCAAACAACAGGATTTTATCTGTTCTTGAAGGTGGGTATAATCTTAAAGCACTTGCGAGCTCGGTTGAAACTCATTTGAAGGTATTCGTTGAGGTGTGATTTCAATCACTTTGCATAATTAATAAATTTGTTTAACTTATAACTGGAAAACACAAAATAAACTCATTGGTGCAAAAATGCGAAAAGCAATTTTTCTTTTGACATTTATTTTTTTATATGGATGTTTTGAAAAGCCATCCGAACCTGTCATGCCAAGTTGGGATGTGAATTTAACAGTTCCGATTTTTGATAGAAGTTTCACTCTTGGCGAGTTGATTGAAAAAGATACATCATATCTGAAGGTAGGAGCAAACAATCAAATTTATTATGCGACAACAAATAACTTAGAGGCAACGAAGATCGGTGATAACTTAAAAATTTCTGATGTCTCAACATCAGCACAAACTCGGCTTGGAAATTTTGAAATTAAAAATCCAGGGACCGCAAGCGCAAGAATTACAGCAAATCAAATCTTTCCAACCTTACCACCGAATCTTCCGCCAGGGAATTATGTTATTCCATCAAACTTCCCTGGTCAAACGATTTCAACAAATTTTACAGCTTTTGAAAACTTTCAAACTGTGACTTTTGATGCGGGAATTTTGAGAGTCACAATAAATAACGGGCTTCCAGTTCCATTGATACTTATTGGGGGTTTGAAAATTTATGCTCAAGGAGATCCATCTAATCCTATTATTACCTTGTTTAGAGACGACACGATAAGAGCAAATTCAAGCAAAACCTCAGAGGCAAACTTAGCGGGAAGAAGTTTGCCATCAAATCTTGGTCTAACCGCTACTGTTTTATCTCCTGGCAGTGGTGGGACACCTGTTTATTTTGATATAAATCAAATGGTTGTTACGGTTTCAGCTTCGCTTGAGAATTTGAGCATTGCATCCGCAACTGCACAAATCCCAGCTCAAACAGATCCAGTTGTGATTGATACTTCATTTATATTTGAACAAAATGAACCTCAACCAAATGTAATACAACAAGTTACATTCAAAAGTGGGCAACTGCGACTTAGAATTACGAATAACATTGACCTTGGCTTAAATGGAACGCTTACGCTTTACAATTTCATAAGAAAATCTGATAACACTCCGCTTAGGATTCCGCTAAGTATAGGTCGGAAAAACTCTGCAAATAATGTCATCTTGCGAAGTGTGAACCTTGCTGATTATAGACTCGTTGGCGATCCTTCAAATCCTAATGCTCTTTCAAATAAAATATCTTACCGTGTTGAGGTTCGCACAGAAGACACAGGGAATGAATTTAGAACGATAAATAAAAACGATGGGCTTTCAGCAGAAATAGCTTTGTCAAATCTTGTCATTGAATCGGTTTCAGGTAAAGTTAAACCAACTAGAATTGATTTTGTGGAACAAAGAATTGATCTTTCGGGGCTTAAAGATTACAGGGAAAAATTTAAGGGCAATTTAAGGCTTGATGATATTCGGGTTGAGATTAACCTTGTCAAGACAGCTCAATTTTCATTTGATATGAACTTGAAGATAAAAGCTGTAAATCAAAAAACTGGTAAAACTGATTCGCTTGAAATACCGATAGATCAGAGAAGATTTTCAGGAACATCTCACAGGATAGTGCTTAACAAGAACAACAGCAACATAGTTAATTTCATAAATTCATTCACTAGTGCTGGTGGTGAACTTCCAGAATACATATCAGTATTAGGTTTTGTGTTCTTAAATCCTGATTATCAAACTGGGCGCGCTTCTTCAAGTGATTCAATTTATGGCTCGGTTTCGGTGAATTTCCCACTAAGCGTTGGGATTTCAAATGCTGAATTTAAAGATACGAGTGAAGTTGAAGAACTTTCATCGGAAACGAAAAAGGAACTTGATAAGATGAACTATGGTAAGTTATTTGTTGAAATTGAGAATGGGATCGGAGTTGAATTGAAGTTTAGAGCGACGATATTGGGTTTTGTTATGGATTCCTTGATCTCAATTCCTAAAGCAAGTAATTTCACAATTCCATCGGCGTCAGTTGATAACAATGGATTTTCTGTGAGGACATCAAAATTTGTAAATGTGATAGAACTTGAAAAAAGCGAAATTCAAAAGCTTAAAAACATGAAGTTCATCAGGTCATTTATCTCGCTTGCAACCGCTGGGAATGGCAATGTTGTTAAGTTTAGAACGACCGATTCAATCAGGGTCAAAATCTATGGAAGATTAAATTACAAAGTTGAGTTTTAAAACAAATAAAAAGGAATATAAGATGAGGTTTAAAGCACTGATTTTAACCAGCGTGATTTTATTTACAATAGCATTTGGTGGCGATGATAAGTCAAATGTTCGTGGTCTTGGGATGGCTGGAGCAACAACAGCAACGAGTCGGACAATAGACGCAATTGGCGTAAATCCCGCTTTGCTTGCGTATATGGGAATTGAAAGGGGATCTCAGGTAAGTGGAAGAATCATTGATGCTGAAACAAAGCAACCAATTCCAGGAGCACAAGTAACTATCAGGAACATAAACATAACAGCTCGGGCAAATTTCAGTGGCGAGTTTTCAATAAAAAATGTCCCTGCTGGGAATTACACCATCGTTATAACGCAAAGAGGATACGAAACGCTTGTTATAAACAGATTCAGAGTCAATCCAAACTCTGTGATTACCGGAACGATTAAAATTTCAAGGAGAGAAACGAGGGAGGAAAAAGTCGTTGATTTTAAAGATTTAGATTTTGTTGTTAAGGAACAGAAACCGATAATTTACAATGATAATAGTAGTTTCACGATGAGCTTGCTTCCACAGTTCGGAGCGAGCATTGGGATGAACTTTTTAAGCTATAATCTTTACCTTGATTATTTCACTGGGGTTGATAGTGCGGGTAAGAAAGTGCCAAGACATCTCACGGATGCCGACAAGCGAAAGATACTTGATTCTTTTAGAGAAGATCCGGGGACTTTAATGGCGCAATTTGATGTTAAGTTATTAAATTTGGCGTTCAGAATCAAAAGCGTTGGGATTGCGCTCGGTGTAAGGGAAAGGGTCATATCAAAATTTGGAGTACCGAGAGAATTTTTTAGGTTCATGCTCTATGGGAATTCGCCCGGATCCGTTTATTCAAATAACCTGGCGATCGGAGGTACATGGATGAGGGAATTTTCTTTTTCATTTGGAACCAGATTGCCTGTTAATTTGGTCGCGGTCAAAAATATCAATTTCGGTGTCGGGGTGAAATATATTCAAGGTTTTGGTTATGTGGGAAGTGACAAACTTAATTTAACTCTTGAAACCGCCGATTCATCAAGAGGTTATGAGATAACAGCAAGGATAAGTGGGCTTTTGAAAAAAGCTGGTGTAGATTTCCTTGATCCAGATAAAGAATCTGAATTTACACCTTTTCCAAATCCAGCTGGAACTGGGCTTGGATTTGACATCGGCGCAAGCGCTGAAATACTTGGGCTATTTGTCGCTGGATTTAGCATAACTGATATTGGTTCTGTTAAATGGACGAAAAATGCTGGCACGATTTCAGGTGATACTGTTTTTAAGTTTACAGGTTATACGACGCAGAAGAAAATGGATAGTTTGGAGAAAAGCTTTGAAAATTATGTTAATAGCCGAAAGAAAAAGGGAAGTTTTTCAGCAGGTTTGCCAACGGCAATAAGATTTGGCGTTGCAACCGATTTGAAAACGCTTCTCCCATTTTTCCCGGGGCGAATGCTTATATCTGCGGATTATTATCAACCAATTGGGAATGAGCATATAAGTTTTAAGGCGCCAAGATTTGGACTTGGTGTAGAATGGCGTTTGATCGGGTTTTTACCATTAAGAGCAGGTGTATCGGTTGGTGGTTTTGAAGGATTTGCTCTTTCCGCTGGAACTGGGCTAAATCTTTCGTTTATGGAATTAAACATTGCGACGGGTAATTTAAACGAAATTATAAAAGGTGGCGACCTGCGCAATTTTTCAATTGCGACGGAATTGAGATTGAAGTTTTAAAAAATTTGAAAAAACGCGGGCATAATGCCTGCGTTTTTATTTTTCAAATTTCAAGATTCTCTCAAGCTCTCGTGCTACAAGGAAAGGATTTTCATCAATAAAATGTCTTGAGAATTGCCTTGACCTTTTTATTGTGTTAAAATCAATTTCACCAAAGATCAAATCCTCTTCAAAAAGCTTTGCAAGGGCGATGACTTCACCATCTGAATTAACAATTTCAGAACCGCCCCAGAAGTTTACACCATCTTCATATCCAACCCTGTTGCTGAATAGAAGATAAATACTTAACAACCGTGCGTAGGTCTTATGGTGTTCTGAATTAATCTTATAGTTTGTGAGTTCATCTGATTCTCCCGATATTCTTGTCGGGCTTGCCGCAAGTCCTGCTATGATGGTTGCACCTTGGATCGCAAGTAAATATGGAAGCGAGATATGCCATAAATCTTCACATATAAGAATTCCCATTCGTCCAATTTTAGTTTCAAATGTATGAACTTTGTTTCCACTTGAAAAATATCTCATCTCTTCAAACATTCCATAGGTTGGTGGATAGATTTTTCTGTGAATGTGTTTTAGCTCGCCATCCTCAAAAACGAAAGCGGAGTTGTAAATTCCATAGTTCTCTCCTTCTTCAACTCCACCGACGATGATGATTATATCCTTACTTAATTTTTTTAAATCGTCAAGGGCATTTGATTTAAACGGATTAACTGCAATTTCAATATTGATATCTCGCAAGGTATAGCCTGTTAAGCTAAGTTCTGGAAATAGGATCAATTTTGCTTTTTCTTTTATGGCTTTTTGAATGTAGTGGATATGTTTTTCAAGGTTTTGCTTTAAGTTTCCGAGGACGCAGTCAATTTGTGCAACTGCCACAAGGTGTTTCATTGTTAAGAAATTGATTTGTTTTTAGGTAATTTAAAAAATTTGCAAACAAATTCCGATTAGTTAATTTTCACCACGCTTCAGAATTCTACCTCCTGTTTTTCCTGTTAGTTTCCCATCTTCAATTGTCAAAACTCCGTTGACCCATAGATACACTACGCCTTCTGAATACTGATGTGGATTTTGGAATGTTGCTTTGTCTTTGATCTTTTCATAATCAAAAACGACGACATCAGCGTAATACCCAGGTCTTATCAGACCACGATTGAAAAGTTTTAATCTCCATGCCGGAAGTGAGGTCATTTTTCTGATTGCTTCTTCAAGTGTTAACAGTCCCAAGTCCCGGACATACCTTGATAATACCCTTGGAAATGTTCCATATGTTCTCGGATGTGGGAAACCCATCCCAGGTTTTGCAACTCCTCCATCGGTTGCTATCATCGTCCAGGGGAATCGCATAATTCTTTGTAGATCTTCTTCGCTAAGTGAGTGGAAGATTGCTGTCGCACCGCCATTTTCAACGATTTCAATTACAAGTTCACTAGCATTTTCAAAATTTGGCTCAACTCCTCTTTCTTTTAAAATTTGCGCAAGCGTTTTACCTTGATATTCAGGTTTCCATCTGCAACTTCCTATTTGAATGTTTGCGGGATCGCCACTTCCGCGGTCGCTTTTCATGTTTTCAGCGATACCTTGCTTTATAAGATTTCTCAGTTCTGGATTTTTCAATCTCTCAAGTAATTTTTCACTTCCCTCTGCCATTGCCCAGTTGGGAATTAGCACAGTTATTCCTGTATGCGTTGCTGTGTATGGATATTGATCAAGGGTTACATCAATTCCTTCTTCTTCCCTTGCTCTTTCAACCCTTAACAAAGTTTTCAAACTCATTCCCCAATTTGCACGACCTACTATTTTATGATGAGTGATTTGAACTGGGATTTTTGCTTCTTTGCCTATTTTTATTGTTTCTTCAATGGATTCAAGGATTTTGTTTGATTCATTTCTCATGTGAGTTATATATATTCCGCCGAATTTTGCTGCAACTTTTGCAAGCTCAATTATTTCATCGGTGTCAGCAAAGGAACCTGGTGGATAAATAAGCCCTGTTGATAAACCAAAAGCTCCTTCTTTCATTGCTTCTTCAACGAGAGATTTCATTCTGTTAAGTTCTTCCTTTGTAGGTTTTCTGTTCTCCCAATTCATAACTGAATCTCTAATAGTCCCATGACCAACGAAAAAACCGATATTTGCTCCAAGTGGTAGCTTTCCAAATTCTTCAAAAGCTGTTCTTAATGGAAGAGGTGATGAACCATCGTTTCCTTCAATAACTGTCGTTATGCCTTGTCTAAGCAAATTTTCCATCGTTGGCTCAAAAATTAGTCCGCCTCTTGCGTGCGAATGGATATCAATGAATCCCGGAGAAAGATATAAACCATTGGCGTTTATGACTTTTTTAGCTTTATTTCCATCAAGTTTGAATGCGACATCTACGATTTTGTCCCCTTTTATTCCAACATCTCCTATAAACCATGGAGCACCTGTGCCGTCAATTATTCTTGCGTTTTGGATCAAATAATCATATTCAAAATCTTGCGCAAAAATGCGGGTTATTATAAAAATCAGTAAAAGTGAAATCCTCCGAAACATGGCTGGAGATTTTTTTTTGTGAAATTTAAGAATTCATATAAACAAAAATCAAGCGCTGTGAAAGTTAAAGATAAAGCATCCTGAATGAATTTCTGCTGTATCAGAACTATTTGAATTCATTCAATTCAATCCGATACCGAGCATTGAGTTTGATGTTGTCGGTTTTGTTTGTAGATTTTTTCTTTAAATTTGGTGTGGAGTGATTTTTATACTGGGTGAAGTTTTCAAAAAATTTAAATCTTGCCGAGAGCGGTTTTTTTCTTGATTATTTTAAAAGGTCTTGGTATATTTTGGACAAGTAAAAACTTAACTTTTTGAAAACTTGATCACGAAATGAAGAAATCAGCGATAGCAGAAAAGCAAAAAATTCAATTTTTTACGGCAGATTACAATAGAACCGTTCTTGAAAATGGCATAAGAGTTGTTTCTGAATCAATCCCATATGTCAAAAGTATTTCGCTTGGTGTGTGGATTAATGTCGGCTCAAGGGATGAGGACGAGGCGAATAACGGGATCACCCATTTTATAGAACACATGGTTTTTAAAGGGACGAAAAAAAGAAACGCGCAGGAAATTGCTGAATTCGTTGAAGATATAGGTGGTTATTTAAATGCTTTCACAACGAAGGAAAATACCTGTTTTTATGTGAGAATTTTGAGCGAACATCTGAAAGAGGGGGTTGAGATACTTTCGGATATGATTCAAAATCCTGTTTTTGACAAAAAGGAGATTGAAAAAGAAAAAGGGGTTGTCTTTGAAGAGATAAAAGATATTGAAGATGATCTTGAGGAATATATTGGTGACCTGCTTGAATATTATATTTACTATCCTCATCCGCTTGGTTTTCCTATAATTGGGACGAAAGAAACTGTAAAGGCATTCACGCAGGAAAAACTTTTTGAACACTTGAAAAAATTTTATAATCCAAACAATATAGTTATATCCGCGGCTGGGAATCTTGTTCACGATGAGCTCGTAAGGTATGTTGATAGATTTTTCAATTCACGAAGCACAAATGGTTTTTATTATAAAAGGGAAAAACCTGATAAAGTAAGAGCGGTCAATCACACCGTTGAGAAAGCAACAAATCAATCTCATGTTTGCATTGGCACTGCAACTTATGGGGCAAAGGATTCAAAGCGGGATCATCTGCTTCTTCTTAACACTATTCTTGGCGATGGAATGAGTTCGCGTTTGTTTCAAAACATAAGGGAGAAGCAGGGTCTCGTGTATTCAATTTATTCTTTTTATGCGATGTTTAAAGATTCGGGTGTTTTTGGAGTTTATTTTGCATGCGACAAGAAAAATGTTGATAAAACAATTGAATATGTGTGGAAGGAGTTTGATTCAGTTGTCAAAGGTGGAATTCGTTTAGATGAGTTAAAAAGAGCTAAAGCGCAAGTTAAAAGTTCTTTGTTAATTGGGCTTGAGAGCTTGTCAAATAGAATGCAACGGCTTGCGCAGATAGAATTTTTCTATGACGGTAAATACACCGATATTAATGAGATTATACGAGGTATTGAAGCGATCTCATCCGACGAGGTTTGTGAGGTTGCAAATGAAGTTTTAAATAAAGAGAGATTCACAACAATTATTATAAATCCAGCAAAAAATAATATGGAGAAAACCTATGATAGTAGGCGTTCCAAAAGAAATTAAAAGGATGGAAAACAGAGTAGCACTCTTACCAGCTGGCGTTTCAATTTTAAGAGCACACGGTCATACTGTCTTAGTTGAAAAAGGCGCTGGGCTTGGCAGTGGATTTAGCGATGAACTTTATAAAGAGGCAGGCGCTGAAATTGTTGATGATCCAAAGGAAATCTACGCAAAAGCGGATATGATTGTTAAGGTTAAAGAGCCAATAGGTTATGAGTATGAGTTGCTGAGAAAAGACCAAATCGTATTCACATATTTTCATTTCGCAGCAAGCCGTGAGTTGACAGAGGCAGTTATTAAATCTGGGTGCATTGCAATTGCGTATGAAACAGTCCAAAAAGATGATGGTTCTTTACCTTTGCTTGAGCCGATGAGCGAAATTGCTGGAAGAATGGCTCCGCAAGAAGGCGCAAAATATCTTGAAAAAGCAATGGGAGGTCGTGGAGTTTTGCTCGGTGGAGTTCCCGGAGTTGAGCCAGCAGATGTTACAATCATCGGTGCTGGCGTCGTTGGGACAAACGCAGCGAAAATAGCAGCTGGGCTCGGTGCAAGAGTTACAATTCTTGATGTAAATCTTCAGAGATTGAGATATCTTGATGACATCATGCCAAAAAATGTCGTCACAATGGCTTCAAATGAATACAATATAGCAAAAGCGGTTCGTAGAGCGGATGTGTTAATTGGCGCCGTTCTAATTCCCGGAGCGAAAGCACCAAAACTTGTAACAAAGGAAATGGTTGCTCAAATGAAAGAAGGTGCTGTGATAATTGATGTCTCAGTTGACCAAGGCGGTTGTATTGAAACGATAAGAGCGACAACTCACGATGAACCTATTTATGTTGAATATGGAGTTATACATTACGGCGTTGCAAATATGCCAGGTGCTGTGCCAAAAACTTCAACAATTGCTCTTACAAATGCGACATTGCCTTATGTGGTTGAACTTGCTGATAAAGGTTTTGAAATGGCAATAAGAACAAACAAAGAATTAAGAAGAGGTGTTAATATAATTGAAGGTAAAGTAACTCATTTAGGAGTTGCCGAGGCTTTTGGTCTTGAATATACACCGCTTGAGGACTTGATAAAACTTGATTAGCAAACAAAATAAAACATTCAAATGCCAAAAATAACAATAGATGGAATAACCACCGAAGTTAAAGATGGAATAACCGTTCTTCAAGCAGCTCAAGAACTTGGGATTGATATACCTCATTTCTGTTATCATCCTGCGCTCTCAATTGCGGGAAATTGCAGAATGTGTCTCGTTGAAATTGAAAAGATGCCGAAACTTGCTATTGCTTGTGCAACCAGAGTTATGGATGGAATGGTTGTTCACACTCAAAGTGAAAAAGTTAAAAAAGCAAGACAAGCTGTTCTTGAATTTATATTGATCAATCATCCATTAGATTGCCCGATATGTGATGAGGCGGGTGAATGCAAACTTCAAAATTATACATACATCTATGGTCCGGGACATAGCAGATTTGACGAGGAAAAAGTTCACAAGCCAAAAAGAGTTCCGCTTGGTCCAAATGTGGTTCTTGATGTTGAAAGATGCATAATGTGTTCAAGATGTGTGAGATTTTTTGAGGAAATAGTAAAAGATCCGCAATTGACATTTGTACAGCGAGGAGATAGAGTAGTTTTGACAACTTTTCCGGGCAAACGAGTTGATAATCCATATTCAATGAATATAATTGACATCTGTCCAGTTGGTGCTCTTACCTCAAAAGATTTCAGGTTTAAGGAGCGAACCTGGAACATGACCGCTGTCCCAAGCGTATGCACTGGTTGCGCAAGAGGTTGTAATGTCTATCTATGGGTGAGAAATAATGAAATTTTGAGAATCACTCCAAGGGTTAATATGGAAGTCAATAGATATTGGATGTGTGACTATGGTCGTTTTACTTATAAACCTGTAAACTCTGACGACAGAATAAAATCCCCAATGATTCGTCAAAATGGAGAACTTGTTGAAGTTGATTGGGATATCGCAATTGAGAAAGCTGCTTCAATACTTAAAACAGTCAAACCAGATGGAGTCGCTGTGATAGGTTCTGCCTACGCAACAAACGAGGATAATTTCGTCCTTCAAAAATTCGCTAAATCTGTCCTCAAGACAAAATACATTGACTTTATACCGCATGTCAAAGATGGAGATGAAGATGATTTTCTCATAAGAGCAGATAAAACTCCAAATTCAACCGGAGCTAAACTCGTCGGAATCAAAGCGAATAACGGCTTTGGATTTGACGCAATAGTTGAAGGATTGAAAGCAAAAAAGATTAAAGTTATATATGTTATGGATGATGACATTGTTTTAAACGATGAGATTTACAACCTGCTTGACGATGTTGAATTAATTGTTCACACAACGAATAGGAATAAAACTGTTGAAAAAGCGAAGGTTGTATTTGCAAGTGCATCTTTTGCGGAGAAAGAGGGAACATTTACGAATTTTGAAGGAAGGGTTCAAAAAATAAATATAGCAGTGCTACCGAAAGATATTGAACCATACATGCTTCATAAACCGAGAAAGTTTGGCGAGGCAAGACCAAACACTGGTGAAATTGATAAATCAAAATTTGCTTTTTCAAGATTATTCAAGTTTGGAACTGAATTTGACAGATGGGCAAACGCTGAAAGAAGAAATGTTAAACCTTCGTGGTGGGTGATAACTCAAATAGCCAACGAGCTTGGTGGAAAATTTAGCTATAAAAATGTTAAAGATGTATTTAGCGACCTTTCACAAAGCATTCGTGAGTTCAAGGGTTTAAGCTACGAATCCATTGGTGATGAGGGAGCATTCATAAATAAAGAAATGGCTACGGTTGAGTTTTAATTTAATCTCCCCCCTTCGTGGGGGGTAATTATTTTTGTTGAGAATGGAAAATTTTTTAAACAAAAAGCACAAAGCACATGGAAACGCTATTGATTGTCGTAATTAAATCAGCGATTTTCATACTTCTTTTCTTAACTGTTTCAGCTGTTTTGACATATGTGGAAAGAAGAATTTCGGCGTTTATTCAAGATCGTCTTGGTCCGAACAGAGTCGGTCCATTTGGGTTGTTTCAGCCAATTGCAGATGTTGTTAAAATTATTTTCAAAGAAGAAATCATCCCTGCAAACGCTGACAAAACTTTACACACGATCGCACCTATAATTTCGCTCTTTGTTGCTTACAGCGTTTTTGCAGTTTTGCCACTTGGAGAAAAACTTGTTATCAACGGAAATGAAATTAAACTTGTCGTAGCTGATGTAAATATCGGTTTTCTTTACATTCTTGCGCTAAGCTCGCTCGGCGTTTACGGAATAACATTAAGCGGATGGTCATCAAATAATAAGTATTCACTTCTCGGTGCTTTGAGGGCTTCGGCTCAAATGATAAGTTATGAGCTTTCGCTCGGACTTTCGCTCGTCGGTGTTGTTCTCGTTTCTGGATCAATCCAAATTGACGAGATAATTCGCTCTCAAGCAAATGTCTGGAATATATTTTATCAACCTGTTGGTTTTATAATTTTCCTTGTCTCTGCGTTCGCTGAAACTAACAGATTGCCTTTTGATTTACCTGAAGCTGAACCTGAACTTGTCGCTGGTTATCATACTGAGTATTCTGGTATGAAATTTGGAGCGTTTTATCTTGCAGAATATACCAACATAATAACAGCAAGTTTGCTTATGACGGCATTTTATTTTGGAGGTTGGTATTTCCCATTTGTTGACATTTATAGTGGTATGAATCCGAACCTCGCTGGAATTTTACAAGTAATTGTGTTCTTTGCAAAAGCTGGAGTTATAATTTTCTTGTTCATGCTCGTTAGATGGACTTTGCCGAGGTTTAGATATGATCAACTAATGCGTCTTGGATGGCAAGTTTTGTTACCGCTTGCTCTTTTAAATGTCCTTGCAACTGGACTTGTTAAGATGATTATTTAAATGAAAACCATCAACGCGACTTTACATATTCAGCAAAATCAAAAATAAATTTAATCTACCATGACGGAGATAAAAACAAACGGAAGACCGAGGACAAGGGAGATAAAGCGAAAGGCGAATATGAATCTGCTTGAACGACTTTATCTTCCTGAAATTATAAAGGGTTTGAGCATAACATTTCGTCAGATATTCAAACCGAAGGTTACATTTGAATATCCAGATGTTAAGTGGCAACCACCAGCTTCGTTCCGCGGAAGACCTGTCCTTGTGGTTGATGATGAAACAGGAGTTGAAAGATGCGTTGCTTGTGGACTATGTGCAAGGGTATGTCCAGCGCTTGCTATTGAAGTTGTAGCTGATGAAACTGAACTTGATAAGGAACGATATCCGAAAAAATTTGAAATAAATATGTTGCGTTGTATATACTGCGGGCTTTGCGAAGAGGTCTGTCCAGAAGAAGCGATCGTGATGAGCAAAGAATATGAGCTTGTTTTCACAAATAGAGAAGAAGCCATATTCGGGAAAGATAAACTTTTAGTGCCAGCTTCAAAATTAAAAGATCGGCTTGAATTTTTAAAACAGATGCGATAAAATAAAACCTTCTGCTCGCTATGGACGATGATAAAAGTTCAATGTGTTTTAAATTAGGTTTGCGTAATCTTTTGTTTTTCATCTTTGCGTTGACTATAACAGTTTCTCAATCTTTCGCGCAGAGAATCTCGTTTATACAATATCCAAATGAGGTTGTAAGAGGCGAGAGGTTCGCTATTAAGCTTGATGTGTTATCTGAACCTGATGACACAATTTTAGTAATTCTTTCTACCGATGGGGACATAACTCTAAGTGAGAGCTATTTAATCGGAGATTCAATTCTCAACATTGAGCCAGCAAGATTAAATCAGTTCTCAACCGTGAGAAACAATTTGCCGAAAGGATTTGTCGGTAGGAGAATGTTTTTCTTTGTTGATACATTAACACATTCGTCTGCTTTGCGAAGTTATGTGTTCGTAGCGAGCACCAAGTCAGTTGGTGAAATTCAGTTGAAATTTTTACCTGTGAAATTTTCTATTGATTCCCTGATCTTTGATCCATCTGAATTAGAAAAAGCCCAAGTCAATATCAAAGTTAAAAATTATATTGAAAAAACGGCGGGTCTTTGTGTAAGATTTGAAAAGGATGGTTTTATTAGATTTAATGTAAACGAAAAATTTAGCGCAAAGAATGGTTTCACGCTTTCGTTCTGGATGAGAGCAACATCAATGAGGGGAAGAGCAATTTCAATTAGGTCGGGGATTGATAGAAGCTTTATCACGGTCGGGCTAAAAGCTGGAAATATATTCCTTTCAATGAGCAATTCAATTGGGAAATACGAAATAACACTGCCGAAGTTTGTAAGCGATGGGAATTGGCACAATGTTTTAATAATAGCAAGCGGAACCGAAAATATCTTGAGATTTTATGTTGATGGAGAAAAAATTGATGAAATCTTCATACCGAATCTCTCACAGTTTGAGGTCAACCGTCCCATTGTGAGGCTTGAGAATGTTTCTATTGATGAAGTTGTAATGTTCAAAGCAAGAAAATCAGAACTTGTCCAGCGACTCCCGAGATACTTTGTCAAGGTTGATAGCGATATATTTTTCTTTTTAAAGTTTGAAAACGAAACGATCAACATCTCTGGAAATGTAAGCAACCTTGAATATAGTGGTGTTAAGTTTATTCCATCTTCTGCGCCAATTTGTTCTCCAGAGATAAAAATTTCGGCCGAGATGAAAGGAAATGACATCACAATAATCTGGGAAATTGAAGATCCTATATTTGTTGATAAGTTCGTCGTGGAGAGAAAAATAAAAGACGAAATCTTTCAACCTGTTTATCAAGTTTCATCTTCCGATCAGAAAAGGTATGTCTTCGTTGATAATACAGTTGAAAGCAACGCAGTTTATTATTACAGGGTCAAACGAATTAACAAAGATGGGAGTTCCGAATATTCTGATGAGGTCAAAATAGGAATTGGTTTAAACAAGGATTTTGAGATCATTGGAAATTTCCCAAATCCGTTTAATTCCGAAACAAAGATAATTTATCATCTTTTCAACGATACCTATGTCCGATTGACCGTTTATGACATAGTAGGTCGTGAGATTGCCGTTTTAGTTGATGGGTTTCAAAGCGCAGGAAGAAAGGAAGTTTTATTTAATCTCGGGAATGTTAAGATCAACGAGATGACAAGCGGAATTTATTTGTATAAACTTCAAACACAACGCGGATATGAGGTAAGAAAAATGATAGTCATAAAATGAGAAATCTTTTTCTAATCCTTCTCATTGCGTTTTTTATTTTTTCGTGTTCCTCTTCAAAATACACCAGTGGCGTCAAAAAGATGATTGACTTAAGTGGCGAATGGCTTTTTAAAGTTGACCCAGAAGATGTTGGGCTTTCACAGTTTTGGTATTCTGCTAATTTTGATAGAACTGATTGGGAAAAAGTTGAAGTGCCGAGCTTTTGGGAAAGATATTCTAATTTTTCAAAGCACGATGGAATTGCATGGTATTATAAAAGTTTTGAGGTCAAAAGAATTGACAAAGGGAAAAAATACGCAATTTTATTTGGTGGCGTAGATGACGATTGCGGAGTTTGGTTAAATGGTGAATTGGTTGGTGAACATCGTGGATATAGCGATGATTTTTATTTTGATGTGACGAAATTTTTAAAACAAGGGATAAATGAGATTGTCGTGATGGTTTATGATCACGGTGGACCTGGTGGGATTTACAAGCCAGTTGCAATAGTTGAATATTCGGAAATCGCTGATCTTTTGAAAAGCGAGTTTTATTACAAAAAAGCAAGAAAAAGTGAAGAATGGGTTAAAGATGCCGTAATTTACGAAATCTATCCAAGGGCATTTTCAAGAGAAGGAACATTTAAAGAGATAGAAAAAGAGATCCCACGGCTTAAAGATCTTGGGATAAATGTCATATGGCTTATGCCGATTCATCCGATT
Source organism: Candidatus Kryptonium sp. (assembly GCA_025060635.1). NCBI lineage: Bacteria > Pseudomonadati > Candidatus Kryptoniota > Candidatus Kryptonium > Candidatus Kryptonium sp. Next base: position 831,021 of record JANXBN010000001.1, read on the forward strand.
GGAAAAGAAAAAAGAAAAGGAACGCTCGGAAGCCCATATTCAGTAAAAGATTACTACGAAATAAATCCTGAATACGGAACGAAAGAAGATTTCAAATCGCTCGTTAAAACAGCGCATGAAAATGGAATAAGGGTCATAATTGATCTTGTGATAAATCACACCGCTTGGGACAATGAGTTAATTAGAAAACATCCTGACTGGTATTCCAAAAACGATGAAGGGGAGATAATATCCCCAAATTCTGACTGGACAGATGTCGCTGATTTAAATTACGATAATCCAGAGTTAAGAAGATACATGCTTGATGTGATGAAATACTGGATCAGAGAGTTTGACATTGATGGCTATCGCTGTGATGTTGCTGAGCTTGTCCCGATTGATTTTTGGAACGAAGCGAGAAAAGAGCTTGATAAAATTAAACCTGTGCTGATGCTTGCGGAGGGAAGCTTGCCAGAACAGCATCTTGAGGCGTTTGATTTAACATATAGTTGGAATGTTTACGATGCACTCGCAAGGATAATAAGAAAGGGGCATTTGCCTTCCGTTCTTGACAATGTGCTTGAAAGCGAAAAATACAAGTTCCCGAAAGGAGCGTTGAGATTGCGATTTAACGAAAATCACGATAAACCAAGAGCTGTTAAGTTCTTTGGAGATGAAGGCGCGCTCGTTTCAGCTGTTATCGTAAATACAATTCCAGGCGTCCCACTCATTTACAATGGACAGGAATATGGCGATACGACAAATCTTTCACTTTTTGAAAAGCAAGTGATGTCAAGGGACGAGAGCGAAAGAGGGAGAAAATTTTACTCGTTCTATAAAAAATTGTTTAACTTTAGAAAAAATTCTCTTGCTCTGAAAAGAGGAGAAATGATCAAAGCGAAAACTCTAAATGATGATAAGATCTACGCTTTCTGGAGAAAATACGAAGACGAAGTTGTCCTCGTCGTGGCGAATCTTTCAACATGGGGCGTGACGACCAAACTGCAGGTTGATGAAATTTTGAAGAAAAAAATTAAAAATGGAAAAGTTAAATTTTACGATGTCTTTGAAGACAGAAACGCAGAGGTTAAAATTGATGAATTCGTGAACTTCAAACTTGAACCGCTCGGATTTAAACTCATCCAAATTTTTTAAAACAAAGTTAAATCAATCCGTTATGAAATCTTACACCGAGTATTTAACCTTCAACACAAAAAACAAGCGTGAGATAATTAACATCACTGATAAAGTAAACGAAGCATTGAAGAAGAGCGGAATAAAAGAAGGTTTTTGCCTTGTTTCAGCAATGCATGTGACCGCAGCAGTTTTTGTCAACGATGATGAAGATGGTCTGCTTGAAGATTTAAGCGAATGGCTTGAGAAACTTGCCCCATTTAATCCAAATTATAAACATCACAGAACTGGTGAAACAAACGCAGATGCTCATCTAAAAAGCTTGCTGATCCATCACGAGGTAATTATCCCTGTCACAGATGGACGGCTTGATTTCGGACCATGGCAACAAGTTTTCTACGCTGAATTTGACGGTCAAAGAAGAAAAAGAGTCGTGATTAAAATTATCGGCGAGTGATTCTATCAACGATATTTCTGAAAACTTCTCTCGTTTTTTTCATTCTGCTTTTGAGAGAGTCAACAAATTCTTCGGTAAATCTATAGCCCATACATAGCGAAAGATATTCAAGTTTCTCTGGATCATCCGGAATTGAATTTGATTTCGTCCCAAGCGAAACTCTAAGAAATTTCTCAACCTCCCTGTAGAATTGATAATTCAAATTTAAAGTTTGATATTCATCTGGTTTTATAAATCCGCACTTTAACAAAGTTGCGAGTGCTTTCGGAGTGTTCCGTTCAATTTTGCCTAAATTTTTTAAATATCGCATCTGCAAAATTTGTGCGATGAATTCAATATCGGTCAAAGCTCCAGAACTTAACTTTATATCAATTTTATCGGGTTTGATGTTTTTTTCCATTTTTTGTCTCATTTCAAAGATGTAATCAGCAAGCGATCGTGTGAATTCAAGTTTTAAAATTTTTTCATAAACCAGATCAAAAACCTTTTGCGATATCTCATAACTTCCAGTGATAAACCTCGCTCTTGTCAACGCTTGTATTTCCCAAAACTGAGCTCTGCTTTGAATATAGTTGTTTAGATATTCAAGATTTATGACGATGGGTGAGTTTCTTCCCTCGGGGCGAAGTCGCACATCAACATCGTAAAGTTTTTCAATCTCAATTTGTGTTAGCTCTTCAAGCAACTTCTCAAATTTTACTGTCAATGAATCGTATTTTTCTATGTTCGTTTCATCGGTTATGAAAACGACATCTATGTCGGAGTCGTAATTCATCTCTTCAGAGCCGAATTTGCCAAGCCCAATTATTGCGATTTTCCGTTTTTCCTCTTCATTAAAAATTTCATGAAAAATTTTTTGCAGTATTAATTCAGCTTGTGAAGTCAATTCCTCGGAAAGTCGTGAAAATGCGATGAATCCATCAAGGTTCAGAATTAACAAGCGCATTTCATTTAATAATTTGAAATCGTGAATCTTAAAGTCCACATAGCGACTGAAAAATTCAAAAATTTCTCTTGTCGTTTTTAGTGTGCTTAAATTGTCCTCTGAGAGAAGGGCATCAAGCAGGTATGGCTTCAGAGATAGCAAATTTGAAAATCTTGGACTGAATTGTGAAATGTTGATTATAATTTTCCTGAACGAATCGTTTAAGAGCAAATCGTAAAATGATTTGGAATAGCGAAAACCTTGTGCAATTTTTCGGAAGTTGTCAAGAGTTATGTCAGGGATGAGCGTTTTTGAGACCTCATTGAGGATAAGGGATGATATTTTTATAAAGGAATTTTCTTCAATCGCGCTGAAAACCTCTTCCCCAGTGATTAGCTTTCCCCTTGATAGAAACTCAATGTTTCGCATCGCTTTTTCTGGATCTTTGAAGCTGAAATCGTATAAGATTCTTTTGAATTTTTCTTGAGAAGTTTCATCATCAACTGGAATAAGAATCTCGGGCTTTGTTTTGATCGCAAAGATTTTTTCGTAAATCTTTCGCACATCTTCAAACCTTTGATCAAGGTCTTGCTTAAAAATTTTCCAATCCGGGGTTGATGGGGAAGGGAAAGCAAGGGTTTCTCCTTTCTTTTCATATTCGTAAATTTTCACAGCTTTTGCAAGTGTGGTTAAAGTATGTGGATCAAGTTGGATTGTATGTGTTTGTGTATTGTGCGAAATTTGAAGTAAGTGTTCAATTCGCCTGAAGTAAATGTAATTTTCACGCAATAGTTTTGCTTCATTTTTTGTGAGAAGTCCAAGGTCTTCAAGTTTCTCAATTGCTTTCAATGTGTTTTGTATTTTCAGGGATGGAAACTTTCCGGCGTTTAATAGCTGGAGCGTTTGAACGATAAATTCAATATCTCTTATTCCTCCGCTTCGCAATTTGATGTTATATTCGCTTGTAGCGGTTGCTTCAAGTTTTGCTTTTATCTTAGCTATCTCAACTGTGGGGTCTTCCGAAAATGATTTTGGATATATAAACGAGTCAAGCATGTTTAAAAATTTCCAGCCGAAGTTCAAATCGCCTGCTATTGGTCTTGCTTTTATGAGCATCTGTCGTTCCCACAGTTTTCCGTAAACTTCATAGTAGGTTAAATAACCAAGCAGAGAACGGGCAAGCGAGCCAGAAGTGCCCTCTGGTCTTAATCTGAAATCAACTCTATAAAGCGAACCTTCCTCTGTTTTGTCCGAAAGAAAGTTAATCAAAAGTGAAACGAGAGCGTTGAAAACTTCGTAATAAGAGATGACTTTGCCATTAATTTTATGTTCTCCGTCCTGATTGTAAATGAAAATCAAGTCAATATCGGAGCTATAATTCAATTCTTTTCCACCAAGTTTTCCAAGCGCGATTATTGAAAATTCAGTTTCTGGAAAGAATGAAAATTTTTTTCTTGTTTCTTCAACTGCGAGCTCAAGGCAAATTTCAACTATGGCTTCGGCAAGATCGGAGAGAAAATTTAATGTCTCTTCAAAGCTTGAAATCCCAAGGATGTCTGAAACTCCGATTCGTAAAATTTCTTTTCTTTTAAATCTTCGCAATGCGTTCAATTTATTTTTAAGGGTTTGAAAATTAGCGATTAAATTTTTTGCTTCGGTCAATAAGTCCTGTTTTGATGGTTTTTTATCAAGCGCGTTCGTTGATGTAATCCAGCGAAATAATTCAGGGTCGCGAACGAAGATATCTGCGAGATACTGCGAATAGCCGAATGTTGTGAGCAGAATTTTTAACATTTGTGGATAGATAGCGAGGTCTTTATAAAGTGAAGATTTATTAAACGAGTTTTCAATGAAGCGAGCAAAGTTATTTAAACTTTGTTCTGGATTTGGAGAGATGTTAAGATAGATGATGAAATTTTGGAGGAAAACTTCAGCGAGGTTGATGTTTAAGGTTGATTTTATGAAATCGTCAACGAGGCCTTCAAGTCGCTCAATGGATTTTTCTTTCGTTTTGAAAATTTTTCTCAAAATTTGTTCGGTTCTCCCATCAAATCTAAACCTTTTCATCTTATTACTATGTTCAATTCTTCCAAAGTTTTCGGTTTTTTCTTTTTGAATTCCAAAGCCGACTTAACGAAATCGCGAAAAAGCGGATGTGGTTTCGTCGCCCTTGATTTAAGCTCTGGATGGAACTGGACTCCAACAAACCAAGGATGATCTGATAGTTCAATTATTTCAACAAGCAATCCATCTGGTGAAAGCCCGCTAAATATCATCCCTTTTGACTCAAGGATCTCTCTAAATTTATTGTTAAGTTCATATCTATGTCTGTGCCTTTCATTTATTTTGTCCGTGCCGTATGCGGAGTAAGCTTTCGTTCCAGGTTTCAAGATCGCTGGGTATGAGCCTAATCTCATAGTCCCGCCTTTCATTTGAATTCCAAGTTGTTCTGGGAGAAGGTCAATCACTGGATAAGGAGTTGACGGATTAAATTCTGTGCTATTTGCTTCTTTTAATCCGCAGACATTTCTTGCAAATTCAATTACAGCACATTGCATTCCAAGGCAGATCCCTAAGAACGGAATTTTATTTTCGCGGGCGTATTGAATCGCTCTTATTTTCCCTTCAATTCCTCTTTCGCCAAATCCGCCCGGGATCAAAAGCCCGTGGACATCTTTCAAAAACTTTTCCGCTCCTTGCTTTTCTATGTCTTCAGCTCTTATCCACCTTATATTAACTTTGCATTCATTTTCAGCGCCTGCGTGAACAAACGATTCAATTATACTCTTGTATGCATCTCTTAACTCGGTATATTTTCCACATATTGCGATCTCAACAGAATCTTTGGGATTTTTTATCTTTTCAACAAATTTTTTCCATTCCTTTAAGTCAGGTTCTTTTGCTGTGATGTTTAATTTTTTCAAAACGATCTCGTCAAGTCCCTCCTCGTGGAAAATCAAAGGTATCTCGTAAATTGATTCCACATCTATTCCTTGAATTACTGCTTCAGGTTCAACATTAGTGAACAGGGCAATTTTTTCTTTTATTTCCTTCGCCAATGGTCTTTCAGTTCTACAAATTAAAATGTCAGGTTGAATCCCAATTTCAAGTAGTGTTTTGACACTGTGTTGTGTTGGTTTAGTTTTAAGTTCACCAGCGGATTTAATGTATGGAATAAGTGTTACATGAATATTGATAGCGTTTTGTTTCCCGACTTGTAGCATAAATTGCCTTATTGCTTCAAGAAAAGGCAAGCTTTCTATATCTCCAACGGTTCCACCAATTTCAGTTATTATGATATCGTAATTGTCCTCTTTTGTCAGGAGTGTGATCCTTCGTTTAATTTCATTTGTTATATGCGGAACGACTTGCACCGTTGCGCCGAGATAATCACCTTTCCTTTCCCTCATTATGACTTCGTAATAAACTTGCCCAGTTGTTGTATTGTTTAATCTTGACATGTTGATATCAAGGAATCTTTCATAATGTCCAAGGTCAAGGTCAGTTTCAGCTCCGTCATCTGTGACATAAACTTCGCCATGTTGATATGGGTTCATAGTTCCAGCGTCAACATTTATGTAAGGATCAAATTTCTGGATTGTGACTTTTAAACCTCTTGATTTAAGTAATAGACCAAGCGATGCACAAGCGATTCCCTTACCAAGTGATGAAACAACACCACCTGTGACGAAAATATATTTTGTTTTTTTATTTGTCATTTCAAAAAACCTCGCTTTGTTTTAGGATATTGACAACTTTCTCAAGATCATCTGGGGTGTCAACGCCGATAGTATCTTTGTCGGTTAACACGATTTTTATTTTCATTCCGTTTTCAATTGCTCTCAATTGTTCAAGTTGCTCAACTTCTTCAAGATTTGATTTTTTTAGATCAACAAACTTTAAAAGCGAATTTTTCCTGTAGACATAAATTCCGATGTGTTTGTAATGGACCCCTGACTTTAACCACTCATCTTTTGTTTTCGCATCTCTACAGAAGGGAATCGGACTTCTTGAGAAATAAAGAGCTAAATTGTTTTTATCAAAGACAACTTTGACAACATTTGGATTAAAAAGAGTATCAACATCGTTTATCCTCACGGCAAGCGTTGATATATCAATTTGATTTTCATTCAAAAGAGGTTCTATTGCTAAATCAATCATTTCTCCAGTAATTAACGGCTCATCGCCCTGAATGTTAACAACAATATCTGCTTCAAGATCACGGACGGCAAAGGCAATCCTATCTGTTCCGGTTGGTAGTTCGGATGGAGTCATAATTACATTTCCACCGAAATTTTTAACTGTGTTAAAAATTCTTTCATCATCTGTTGCGACAAAAACCTCGTTCATAAGTTTTGATGACATTGCGTTTTCATAAACCCACATTATCATCGGTTTGCCAAGTATATTTGCAAGAGGTTTCCCGGGAAATCGGGTTGACGCATACCGCGCTGGAATTACTCCAATGATGTGAGGCATTGATCTATTCAGTTTCTTCGTTATTTTCTTCTGTAGTTTTCTCAGTTGGGATTACCTTTGGAACTTTAAAGAAAAATTCTGTTCTTGCGGGCGCGTTTTTTAAAATTTCTTCCCGTGGGTAACTTTCTTTGACTATGTCATCACGAAACACATTTTTTAAATCAATCACATGATAAAGCGGTTCAACATTTGTCGTGTCAAGCTCATTTAGCTTGTCTATGTATTCAAGAATTCGGTTAAATTGTTCTGTGAATTTTTCTTTTTCCTCCTCTTTGAACTCAAGTCGTGCTAATTTTGCTATGTATTCAACATCTTTAATTGTGATTGCCATAGATTAAAGGTTTTTTATTTTTTTGAGATTTTTGGCGATTATTTCTCGTGTTAATTCCATAAGTTTCGTCTCACCCTCTCTGCCTGTAAAGTTGCTAACCTCAATAGGTTTGTCAATTAGAATTTCAATTGTCCCAGGGTTTATTTCAAGTTTATGTTTTCGCATAATTTGATGGCTGTTCAAGATCGTAACTGGGACGACGGGTGTATTTGATTTAATTGCAAGCATAAAACCGCCCCGCTTAAACGGCAAAAGCTCTCCGTTAACACTCCTCGTTCCTTCTGCGAAGACAAGAACTGAAACGCCGCTTTTGATCTTTTCAATCGCTTTTTGAACGCTTTTGATAGCTCTTTTAGGATTTCTTCTGTCAATTAGTATGTATCCTCCGTATTTTAAAAGCCATCCCCATAAAGGTATCTTTCCGAGCTCCTGTTTCGCAAGAAAACGAATTTGATCAGGGATACCGCAAATAAGAGCTGGTATGTCCATTGCGCTTGCGTGGTTTGAGATGTAAATGTAATTCTTCTTGCTTAAAATATTTTCAATGCCTTTGACCTTGACTTTGACATTGAAAATTAGAAGAACAATTTTTGACCAAATTTTCGCCATAAAGTGATAGATTTTCCCTTTATAGTTGAAAGGGAGAAGCAACGCAGTAATTATTCCCATCGGAATTGTTATTAAAACAATAATCCCAGCTTTTAGCCAAAAAAGAATTTTCCTCATTTCAACTTCAACAGGTTGGTTTTTTACAATGATAATCAAAAGGGATGATAAAATCAAGTTGATTCGGATTTTGTCAATTTTTGTTTATTTGTGTAAATTTTTGAAAAGTCGTAAAAAATAAAACCAATGAAAAATGAGTTGGTTGATGGTTAGCGTATCCGGAGTTAGGGGGGTGGTTGGGGAAGCACTAACTCCATTTGAAATTGTGAAGTTTGTTTCAGCGTTTGCTGAGTTTTCCGGTCGTGGAAAAATTATGGTTGGTCGTGATACGCGAGCGCATAGTTTTTTTATCTCTAATATCGTTTCAGGGACACTTATTGCGATGGGTTGCGAGGTCGTTGATATTGGCGTGTGCCCGACTCCGACATTACAACTTGCAGTTGAACATTCCGATGCAAAAGGTGGGGTTATGATCACAGCAAGCCACAACCCGGAGAAGTGGAACGGCTTGAAATTTATTTCGGCAGATGGAACTTTCCTATCACCCGAACAACATAAAAAATTTGTTGAACTTTCTGAAAGCAAATTGTCGTTTGCCCGATGGGACAAAATCGGCAATTATGCTCAAGATAGATCCTTCATTGAAAAACATATCCAGAAAATTTTACAAATTAGCTTCATTGATGCGGAAAGAATAAGGAAGCGAAGATTTAAGGTTGTCGTTGACTGCATCAATGGTGCTGGATCGGAGATCGTTCCAAAACTGCTTGAGGAATTTGGTTGTAAAGTTGTAAAGTTAAATTGTGACGGAAGCGGAGTTTTTACACACGAGCCAGAACCTTTACCGGAGAACCTTACGGAACTTTGTGAAGTTGTGAAGCAAACTGAATCTGATTTCGGAATAGCTGTTGATCCAGATGCAGATCGCCTTGTTATCGTCACAGAGAAGGGTGAGCCATTCGGTGAGGAGTATACAATTGTTCAAGCGGTGAAGATAGTTTTGGATAAAAAAGGTATAAATAAAAATGTAGTTGTCAATTTGTCCACGACGAAGGCTGTTGAAGAGATCGCGAAAAATTACAACGCCAAAGTTTATAGAAGCCCGGTTGGAGAGATAAATGTCGTTAAAAAAATGAAAGAAACCGATGCCATAATCGGTGGTGAAGGAAGTGGCGGTGTTATTCTGCCGGAAGTTCACTATGGAAGGGATTCGCTTGTTGGGATAGCACTTTTTCTGCAGAACCTTGTTGAATTTGGTGGAAAAGTTTCAGAATTTAAAAAAACATTGCCAGAGTTTGAGATCTTCAAAACGAAGATTAACATTGAAGGTGTGAATCCGGATGAGATTTTCAAAAAAGTAAAAGAGATTTATAGCGATGCAGAGATCAACACAGAAGATGGCTTAAGGATTGATTTTGGAGACAAGTGGGTTCATATAAGAAAATCAAATACCGAGCCGATTTTAAGGATAATTGCGGAGGCGAAATCAAAGAAAGAAGCGGAGGAAATCGTAAGAGATTTAAAAATAAAAATCGGAATTGATTAAAATGAAAATGAGAAAATTTTTAGCGCTTGTCTTTTTTCTTAACGCTTTCAATTATTTTGTTTTATCTGGGGAAAAGCCGAAAATGTTATGGTTTGATGCAACTGCAAATTTTGAACTGCTCGGAAGCCATGCTGGAATTGTCAAAGTTCTTGACAAGTGTGTTGAGGTTGGGATTACGGATATAATTGTTGATGTCAAACCGATATCTGGCGAAGTCCTTTACGATAGCAAATACGCACCAAAAATGAAAACCTGGGGCAACTACACCAGACCTGACACATTTGATTTTGTAAATACAATTATAAATGAAGCGAGGAAAAGAAATTTGAAAGTTCATTTAGCTTTAAATGTATTTTGTGAAGGGCATAATTATCACGACCGAGGAGTTGTTTATTGGAAGCATCCAGAATGGGCAACGGTTATTTACACGAAAGATGGATTCATACCGATAACACAGCAAAAGCACAAATACTCGGCGATGGTTAATCCAGCACTTGAGCAGGTCCAAGAATATGAGCTGAAAATAATTGAAGAGATAGTGAAAAATTTTAACATAGATGGAATTGTTCTTGACAGAGTAAGGTATGATGGGATTTATGCCGATTTTAGCGATTCTTCACGAGTGAAGTTTGAGAAATGGCTTGGTAAAAAAATCAAATTTCCAGACGACATATTCAAAATCAAGGGAGACAGCATAGTTAGGGGGAGATATTTTAAAGAGTGGATTAAATGGAGGGCAATGATTATCAAAGATTTCTTCAAAAAGGCAAGGGAAGTGGTCAAACGAACAAAGCCAAATGTTTTGTTCGGTGATTATGCTGGCTCGTGGTATTTGACATATTATGAGCTTGGAGTTAACTGGGCAAGCGAGAAATTTAAACCTGAGTTTGATTGGGCAACACCAGATTATAACAAAACCGGATACGCAGAATTGCTGGATTTCCTATGTTCAGGACTTTACTTTTATGAAGTAACAAAAGAAGAAGTTGAGGCAAAGAACAAAATAGATGCTTCAAAACTTACAGAGCCGGGAATGAAACCAGTCAAACAAGTTTGGTATTCAGTTGAAGGTTCGGCTGAACTTGCCAAAAAAGTGACGATGGGAGTTGTCCCAGTTTATGGGAGCTTATATGTTGAACAGTATAAGGGAGAACCAGAAAGATTTAAAAAAGCAGTGGAAATGGCTTTTAATAAGACCGATGGAATAATGATTTTTGACCTCGTTCATATTGAGAACTATAAATGGTGGGACATTTTAAAAGAAATTTTCAAAAAAAGTTAAAACGGGCGAAAGTTGATACTTGCGAAAGTAACAGGAACTATCGTTGCAACGCAGAAAAATGAAAAACTGAAACCTTACAAAATCTTGGTAATTCAACCAATTGATTTGAAAGGTAATTTTATCGGCAGGGATATGCTTGCCCTTGATATGGTAGATGCAGGAATCGGTGATATTGTGATAGCTCTTCAAGAAGGAACTTCAGCGAGACAAATTCTCGGAAAGGATGATGTGCCAGTTCATACGCTCGTTGTTGCTGTCGTTGATGGAATTGAACTAATTGATGATGAAAAATGAATGTTGATGTAAGACATATTTTAAAACTAACCACGATCCCAGGAATAGGTTCAGGACGTATAAGAAATCTTGTAAATTATTTCAAAGACACCGAGCTTATCTTTAAAGCGCCACTTACAGAATTAGTTAAAGTGGAAGGCATAGACAAAGGACTTGCTAAAAGAATCATTGAAATGAGAAACCAAAATTCAAAATTCATAGACGAGCAACTTTCAAAAGCTGAAAAAGTTGGGACAAGAATTTTAACACTTTGGGATTCTGATTATCCAGATCTTTTAAGAAAAATTTATGATCCACCTGTTGTTCTTTTTGTGCGCGGAAATTTGATTGAAAAAGATAAGTATTCAATTGCGATAGTTGGGACAAGGACACCAACGCCTTATGGAAAAATAATCTGCGAGAGGTTTGCTGTTGAGTTGACGAAAATCAATTTGACAATCATAAGCGGTTTTGCGAGAGGAATTGATACAATCGCGCATACTTCTGCGTTGAAATCTGGTGGTAGAACAATTGCGGTTCTCGGTTCCGGTGTTGATTATATCTATCCGCCTGAAAATAGAAAGATCGTTGAGAGCGTTATATCAAACGGTGCGATCGTTTCTGAATTTCCCATGGGGACAAAGCCAGATGCAATGAATTTTCCGAGAAGAAATAGAATCATAAGTGGAATGTCACTTGGAGTTTTAATAATTGAGACGAGTAAAACTGGAGGTGCGATGATAACAGCTGAATTTGCGAATGATCAAAATCGTGAGGTCTTTGCGGTTCCCGGAAACATTGATAGCGTCAAAAGTCAAGGTACAAATTTTCTGATAAAACAAAACAAGGCAAAGCTCGTTGAAAATGTTGAAGATATAATAGAAGAAATTCGTCCTTTGATCCAGCCGATTCTGAAATCTGAACCTCCCAAGCCAAAAGTTGAATTAAATGTTTTTGAAGCAAAGATTCTTGATGTTTTATCTTCAACAGAGCCGATGCATGTTGATAAAATTGCGGAACTTTCAGGATTATCTGTAACTGATACGCTTGTTCACTTGCTATCGCTTGAATTCAAAGATTTGGTTCGGCAGCTTCCCGGCAAATTGTTTATAAAAAATTTAAATTAATTGCCTCCCCCGAAAGGAGGGAGGCTGAAATAAGATTTTACCACCATCTATGTAATTTTAATCCTCTGCCAGGTTTAGCCCAATCGCGAAATCTAAATTCCGGTCCAAATCCAAATTTCCAATAACCAAATTTTTCTTTTAAAATTTTCCTTTGCTCTGGGGTCAAAATTTGTTGAATATTTATCCAGTAATTTACTCGGTTTTGAGTCAACTCTTTCATATATCTGGAAATTTCGTCCATCTTTTTGTCAATTGCCGATCTATCAAGTTTTTCAGCGTAGAGCAGTTCTTGGAGTTCAATTCTTGCTTTGTTCAGTTTACCAACTATTTCCGCTTGATTTTTGCGAAATTCAAAAAATATGTTTTGAAGTTTAGATTTTTGTTCATCTGTTAGTTTTAGTTCTTCATAAAATTTGGTGATGCTTTTCCGCCAGCGGTCATCGGCAGGGAAATCAAATTCAGAGCCAAGTATTTTGGAAAAAGAGTTTGTTGCGATTAAGATCAACGCGATTCCTATTAAAACTATTTTTGTTTTCATAGCGGTAGTTTAAGTGGGTTTTTGTTTTTGTTTCTTTGTCTTCATTAAATTAGATGTGATTTAGAACACAAAAGTTTAATCTGTCCTGTTATGAAAATTTTTTATGCCAAATATATCTTGCCTGTGACTTCTGAAATAATTGAAGATGGTGCAGTTGTCGTTGACGGAAGGAAGATCATTGATTTTGGAAATCGCGAAGAAATTGATGCGAGATATAAGGGAATTGAGAGGAAAATTGACCTTAAAAATGCGCTGATAATGCCAGGGTTCGTAAATGCGCATACACATCTTGAGCTATCGGGTGTGAAAATTAAAATTGATGATATTAAAAACTTTAGAGATTGGTTATATCAAATTGTCAGACAAAGGCGAAAATTGTTTGATGTTGAAGGAGGCGTGAGGAAAATAAAATTTTTTAAATTTTTGCTTGAAAAACATTGGAAAATGAAGGTAAAGCGAAGAATTAACGAAATTATAAATTCAGGAACGATCGCGATCGGGGATATTTCAAACACAGGCAAATTGATAACAACGCTTCTTAGGGTGCCCGTGAAAATTCATATTTTTATTGAACTAATTTCATTTATTGAGGAAAAGGGAATAGAATTTTTCAATCTTGTAAAGGACCTCGTTATGGATGTGCGGGAAGTTGCAAGAAGATATGGATTGGAAAGAGAGTTTAGAATTTCTTTATCACCACATGCGCCATATTCCGTTTCAAAAACTTTATTCAAATTGATAAAAAATTTCAACGAGAATTTAAAAACGAGCGTTCATGTTAGTGAGGTTATTGACGAAGTTGAATTCATAAGGAACGGAACCGGCTTCTTTCGGGATTTCTTGATTGAAAGAAATAGCTTTGATTATTCTTGGAGTCCACCGGGGGTTTCCCCTGTTAAGTATCTTGATCAAATTGGTTTTGTTGACGAGAATACGCTTGCTGTGCATTGTGTAAATGTTGATGACGAAGATATTGAAATTTTGAGCCAAAGAAATGTAAGTGTGTGCACTTGTCCAAGAAGTAACTTCTTTTTAAAGGTTGGCAAAGCGCCAGTCAGAAAGTTCATTGATAATGGAATAAATGTTTGCCTTGGGACAGATAGCATCGCAAGTAATCGCGATTTGAACATTTTAAAAGAGTTAAGATTTGCTCGTGAGTTTTACAGAGATGTAAGCGATGAAGAACTTATAAAAATTGCAACTATAAACGGAGCAAAAGCACTTGGCTTTGGGGACATCTGTGGTAGCATAGAGAAAGGAAAAGATGCAGACCTTGTTTATTTCATCATCCCGAACGATTTAGAGAAGAGCGAGATTTACAATTTTATATTTCAAGCAAATGTGTGTGGAAGGTTGATTTAAAGGGTTTGTTTATCTTCCCGAAGCAAGCGAAGCGATAAAACTTTAGGAATGACGATTTGCCCTTTTTATCTTCTTGACAGAAATTTGAAGAATTTTTATATTTTAGTGAGCAATGTCTTAGCGTCGTAAGAAATTTTGTTGATTTCATTTTTTGCGATCTATTTTATTGGCTAGCGAATTTTCTATTTCTCGCCGAAGGAAAGGGAAATAAGTTAATTAAAAACATACATATCAAAGATGAAGCAGAAAAATCTAAACATAATTTTATCTGTTGTCCTCGTTCTGTTTTTACTTTCTATGTTTGGGCTTGGGTTTTACCTGTATAAGCAAACTGAAAAAGAGATCGTGGATATATTAGGAAAACAGCAAATTTTGATATCAAAGCAAATTCAGAAAGCGGTTGAATCATATTTTCAATCCAGAGCTCAAGGACTAAAAGCTTTGTCATCTTTTGAGTCAATCATAAAAAGAATCCCCGAAAAAATAAAGGACGATGTAAACTCTTATTATCAACATCTAAAGTCGTATTATGTCCCCGCAATTTCTGTTTTTGATGAAAAAGGCAGGGTTATTTATTCAACTTCCAAAGAGGCAATCGGGAAGGATTATAGTTCTTATGACTTTTGGAAAAAGTTGGAGCGATCGTATAAAGATAGTTTATTTTTTGTTCCAATAGTTGAGCCAGATAGTTTGATGAACCTTTTGTATAAAAAACCTTTTTCTTTGGCTATCTCGTCTGTTCATATTAATGGTAAGTTTCTCGGAGCGGTTGCATACACGATTGAAATTGATTCACTTATAAGTTCACTTGTAAAATCTTTTGACTCCGAAGTTAAGTTTTTAGACATATGGATTATGTCTGGGGATAAAATTTTAAGTTTTCATTCCTCGCATCCTGAAATGGTTTTAAGGCGTGCTCAATTTAGTGAGAGCAAATGTTACAATTGCCATATTTCTTTTGGATATGTTGATACTATGCTTGTTAAGGAATCGGGGATGATAAGATATAAATTGAAGAATTACCCAGAGAAGCTCGCTGGTTTTTCTCAGCTTAAAGTAGGCAGCGAAAGCTTTATTTTCGTTGTAGCGGTTCCTTTTGGTGAGGTTTTGAAAATAGCAAGAGTGAATTTGGAAATTGTATATTTGCTTCTTGGATTGGCAATGCTTATTCTTGTAGTCTATGGATTTTTATTTTTGAGGAATTTACGGGAAATAATTCGGGCAGAGGAGAGAGAAAAACAAAGGGAAGAAAGGGAAAAGATCCAGAAACTTTACACTTTACTTTTCCAAAATTCAAACGATGGCATTTACATACTTGATCTTGAGAACAGAAGATTTATTGAAGTTAATAAACGATTTCAGGAAATGTTTGGTTACACGCTTGATGAGTTAAGAGAGCTTGATTTTATTAACCTCGTGGCTCCTGAATCAAGAATTTTGATTGAAGAGAGAACTCAGAAAATAGCTCGTGGCGGTCCAGCCCTGCAAAGATACACATTTACAGCACTTGCGAAAGATGGTAAAAAATTTGAGGTTGAGGCAAGCGTTAGTTATGTGCGATTTGGAAAGAAAATGTATATGCTTGGAATCTGTAGAGATATAAGTGAGATTTTGAGACAGAAGGAACTTTACCAGAATTTGTTTGATAATTTACCGGTTGGCGTCGTCATACATCAAGATGGAAAAATTGTTAAATGTAATAAAACAGCAGTTCGCGCTTGCGGTGCTGAATCGGAAAACGATTTGATTGGGAAACCTGTTCTTAATTTTGTTCATCCGGATTTTGTTGAAATTGCAAAGGAGCGAATAAGAAGAATCATAGAATATGGTGAAGAGGTTCCACCTGTTGAAGAGAAGTTGATTTGTCCTGATGGTAGAGTTATTGATGTTGAGATAAGATCATCAAGGATAATTTGGGAAGGAAAGCCAGCGGTTCAGGTCGTTGTCTCAGATATTACGGAAATCAAGCGACTTCATAGGGAATTGATGCAGAGATACTCCGATGAACAGAAATTAAAATCAAGGTTTGAAGCAATTCTGAAAAATATCTCTGATGGAGTTTTGTATCAAAATGAGCAGGGGATAATTGAGTTCGTAAATGAAGAATTTTGTAAAATCGCAGGTTACAGGTCTCCTGATGAGCTGATCGGAAAGACATTTGATGAATTTCTTGAAAAATTTAAGGAGTTACTTGAAGATTTGAAAGAGATAGATAAAATAAAAGGTTGGGTGAGAGATAGAGAATTTGTCAAGTATGATGAATTGAAGTTGAAAAATGGGCGAATAATTGAGCGTACTGGGATTCCAGTTTTTGATCTGAACGGAAGGTATATCGGGCGTTTGTCCTTGGCAAGGGATATAACCGAAAGAAAGCAAAAAGAAAAACAGATCCTTGAACTTCAAAAGTTTGAAGTTCTCGGACATCTTTCAAGTGGAATTGCACATGATTTTAACAATGTGCTTGGAATTATAAGTGGAATGCTTGAGATCATAAGGATTAAGACCTCAGATAAAAATATAATTGGTTATCTTGATTCGGCTCTTTCCGCAGTTCAAAGAGGCGCTGAAATAGCGAGACGACTCTTGCAATTTTCAAAAAGAAAAATTGAGGAGTTCAAACCTATCTCTGTTAAAAATCTCGTTCTTGATTGTGTCAAGATACTTGAGCATACTGTTCCGAAAAGTATCCAAATAAAAACAGATATTGCTGATGATTCTATTATTTATGGTTCCTATGGCGATTTACAGCAGGTAATTTTAAATCTTGCTATAAATGCAAAAGATGCTATGCCATCTGGTGGTGATTTGACAATTACCGTTAATTCAATAGATAAAAGTTTCATTGAGAAGAAATTTGGAAAAGTTGTTTCCGATTCTTATGTTATGATTGCGGTTTCTGATACAGGAGTTGGAATTAGCGATGAACTGAAAGAGAAAATCTTTGAACCATTTTTCACAACGAAGGAACCAGGTAAAGGTACGGGATTGGGGCTTGCGATTGTTAAAAACATAGTGTCAATTCACGGAGGTTATGTTGATTTTGAAAGTGTAGTTGGCAAAGGAACAACATTTTTTGTTTATCTCCCGGTTCAGTTTAAGGGAGGAGAAGAAACTAAAACATATCGGGGAGAGGAGAAAATGCAAAAAGTAGAAAAAATAGGGGAGGGTTATAAAGCGCTTGTCGTTGAGGATGAGGAAAATTTGAGAATTATTATGAAGGATTACCTTGAAATTTTAGGATTTAGTGTGATTGAGGCTACCGATGGGGTTGAAGGGCTAAAGAAATTTGAAGAAAACAAAGATATTAAAATTGTTTTCGTTGACTATGGATTACCGAGGATGATGGGAGATGAGTTAATAAGGAGAATAAATCAAATTTCAAATGATGTGAAGTCAGTTCTCGTAACTGGTTTTGTTGATATTGGGGATGATGTGAAGCGCTCGCTCCCATCGGGGACGAGGTTTTTAAAGAAACCATATAACTTAACCCAAGTTGAGGAAGTTGTGAAAGAATTTTTGAACATGTGATTATAAGTAGTTTTTAATATCAAACTCAAGCCTCATCGGGGTGATCCAATCTTGTGAATCCCAGTAGATAAATGTCTGGTTTTGCGGGAAATTTTGAATTTGAAAATTTTTATTTTTACATTTAATTGAAAGGTTTTGAAATATAACTTATAACTTAACAAACGCTTGGGGCTATTGCCAAACAGGCGCAAATAAAAATTAAATCAGGGAGGAACTGACTATGTCTCAGGCACAAACAACACAACCAACCTATGTAAAGGGGCTGGAAAATGTAATAGCAAATCAAACCAAGCTTTGTTTCATTGATGGCAAAAGAAGCAAATTGCTTTATCTTGGCTATGACATTGCGGATCTTGCTGAGCATTCAAATTTTGAAGAAGTTGCATTTCTTTTGTGGAACTATCGCTTGCCTAAAAAGAATGAATATGATGAATTCGTTAAATCAATCCGCGCTGAATATGATATTCCAGAGGAACTTATCACTGTTATGAAACTTATGCCGAAGGATTCCGATCCGATGGATGTCTTGAGAACATCTGTTTCATTTCTTGGTTTGTTTGACCCTGAAAAGAATGACAATTCTTTTGAAGCAAACAGAAGAAAAGCGCTTCGCCTCACTGCGAAGTTTCCAACGATAGTTGCAGCATGGGAGCAAATAAGAAATGGGAAGGAGCCCATTAAACCGAACAAGGAATTTAACATCGCAACCAATTTCCTTTACATGCTTAAAGGTGAAAAGCCAGATGAGCTTTATGCGAAAATTATGGATGTTGCTTTGATCTTGCACGCTGAACATGAAATGAATGCTTCAACATTTTCAGCAAGGGTTACGATTTCAACTTTGACAGATATGTATTCAGCGGTTACATCAGCGATTGGTACTTTGAAAGGACCTTTACACGGTGGGGCAAACAGAGAGGTTATGAAATATCTACTTGAGATCGGTGAACTTTCAAAGGTTGATGATTTTGTTAAGAAAGCAATTGAAGAAAAGAAAAAGCTTGAAGGATTTGGTCACAGGGTATACAAATCAATGGATCCGAGAGCAATTATATTGAAGAAATATTCAAAAATGCTTGGTGAAAAACTTGGCGATACGAAATGGTATGAGATGTCCGCAAGGATTGAGGAACTTTGGGTGAAGGAATATGGAGAGAAAGGCGTTTGGCCAAATGTTGATTTTTATTCTGCCTCGGTTTATTATTATATGGGTATTCCACTTGATCTTTACACTCCAATTTTTGCTGTGAGCCGAATAACTGGATGGACTGCTCATATTCTTGAGCAACTTGCGGATAACAGAATCTATAGACCAAGGGCTGAATACATCGGTCCGATGGATCAAACTTATATTCCAATTGATCAGCGTTAAAATCCGTTGGGCGGGTGAAATTCCCGCCCTTTTTTATTTTCTTCTTGAAAATTCAGCTAACCTTTGACATACGATATCTTGAATCATGTTCGCAGTGGATGTGGGAATTAAGTAATTATTTGTGATCATTGAGAAAGATAACATTTCACCATCTTTTGTTTTAACATAACCTGAAAGAGCCCTTGCATATTGAACATAACCAGTTTTCGCCCGCACATTCCCTTGTGCCTTTGTCCTTCTCATTCTGGTCTCAAGTGTTCCATCAACACCAGCAATTGGTAATGATTCATAAAAGAAAGCGAAATATTCGTGTCTATACATATAGTTTAGAAGCGTTAAAACTTGAAAAGGAGTGACTAGGTTTAATCTTGAAAGCCCAGAGCCATCATAAATTGAAATTAGATCTGGAGGAATGCCGATTTGAGCAAGCGTGCTTTTCATAACTTCAACAGATTTCTGCGTTGAACCTTCTCCGCCGAAAATTTTGCCAAGAGTTCTGAAAACTTGTTCAGCATAAAAGTTTTGGCTTCGTTTATTTATTACTTTTATAATTTCGCTCAATGGCGGGGATTCATAAGAAGCAAGAACTTTCATCTTCTCGTAATCTGGATTTAAAAATGTGTCATCTATGTCAGCGACAGAACCTGTAATTTTTATTCCTTTTGATTCAAAAACTTCTTTTAAAACCGTTACTGTGTAAAGAGTCGGATTGTGGACACTTATGGATTCCCTGCGCGGATTTGATCTTAAGCTTATCCTGCCGAAGATGTTAATTATATTTGTTCCAGGTAGTCTGAAAAAGTCAATTTTGTTTGAACTGTCTGGATGAGCTGTTATGAGCTGATTTTTTATCTGAACATAACTTGTGTTTGGATTTACTCTAATGATCGCTGGATCACCGATCCTTCTACCAGGTAAAATTTCAAGATCAACGCAATTGTCATTGAAAGATAATGCGCTGATATGAGCAGAATACCAATATGTTTCATCGTCCCACGCCCAACCAGTCCCCATGTATTGATCATCAAAATAATTGTCATCCCCGATTATGTTTCCTTGAACTTCTCTTATTCCCAACTTAAGCAAGCTATCTGCCCAGTCTCTGAAAGTTTTTGTTATATCTCCGTTTGTAAATCTACCTGAGATCGTAGGATCGCCACTTCCTCGGACAAATATATTGCCATATAGAATTCCATTTTTTATCTCGCCATCGGTGTAAAGATAGGTTTTATATTTAAACTCTGGACCAAGTTTGAGCAAGGCAACTGCGCTTGTAAATAATTTTATATTTGACGCAGGTATGAAATTTTTATGTTCATTAAGTCGGTATATATATTCGCCAGTTTCAAGGGATTGAATTATAACTCCCCAATGTGCATTAGAAAAGGCGGGATTATTGAAAATTTCATCAAGTTCGCTTTTTAATAAATTTAACGCTGTATCTTCATAATAAATGATTTCCTTTGGGATTTCTTCAGGTTTTGCCTCAATGACTTTTTGTGCGGATGCGCAAGAAAAAAAGTAAATTAGAACAGGTAAAATAATTAACTTTTTGCCCATAGTGATTTGCTAACTTTGTTTTGTTGTCAAGTTATTTAAGTCAGTTCAAAAATTCAAGTTCCTTCGTCATAATTTTTAGGTTTTCTAATCTTTTCAAAAAATTAGAGTGACGAGGTCGTTTTCGTTGTTATGTTAAGAAGCAAAACGAAATGATCAGTTTGGCTGTGGTTTTCGGGACGAAATGAAAAAGTATGAGCGTAATAGACAATGCTTGGGGAAATAAGTTTCTTTGTCATTCAAGACCAACAAGTCGTTTTAGCTTTTTTATTTCTTTTTCTGTTAAATATCTCCATTCGCCTCTTTTCATTCCGCTGACGGTTATGCCACCGAAGCTTACTCTATGCAATTTTTTTACTTTGTAACCAAGGCGTTCAAACATTCTTCTTATTTGTCTGTATCTTCCTTCGTGAATTGTTATGCCAATTTCTTTCCTTTGGCTGTTTGGGAGTATATAGACATCGCAAGCTTCGGTCTTTCTACCATCAAGCATTATTCCGCGTTTTAGTTTTTCAATATCTTCAGGTTTTATCGGTTTATCAATTTCAACTTTGTATGCTTTTTCAACTTTATATTTTGGATGCATAAGGCGATAGGCAAGCTCGCCGTCATTTGTTAGAAGTAAAACTCCAGTTGTGTTTCTATCAAGGCGACCGACAGGAAAAATTCGGTATTTAACTTTTACGAGATCAATTACAGTTCTTCTGCCTTTTTCATCTTTTACAGTTGTTATGCAATCCTTAGGTTTGTTCAAGACGATGTAAACGAGTTTTTCTTCATATTTAACGGGTTTCCCATCAACTGTGACTTTATCTTTTTGCGGGTTTATTTTTACACCGAGTTGTGTTATGACTTGACCATTTACAGCGACTCTGCCTTGTTGAATCAGCTCATCTGCTTTTCTTCTTGACGCGACTCCGCACATAGCTAAGTATTTATTGAGCCGTATAAGTTCGTCGTCTTTTTTTGTGTATTTATTCTTATTTTTCTCCATCGTTTTGGATCACCCCATTTTCAAAGATTGAGTTTTCACTTTCTTTCGTTATTTCTTCAATTTCGGAAGGTTTCGGTAGTTCTGATAAATTTTTTAGACCAAAGTATTTAAGAAACTCTTTCGTTGTCCCGTATAGAAGTGGTCTCCCGAGAGTTTCAGCTCTACCAACTATTGTTATCAATCTTTTCTCAAGGAGCGTTTTAATTATGTGGTCTACATTTACGCCTCTGATTGCTTCTATTTCTGGCTTGCTTATCGGTTGTTTATAAGCGATGATTGCGAGTGTTTCAAGTGCTGGTTGAGATAATTTTTTCTTGCTTTTTTCTTTGAAAAGCCTTCCAACCCATTTCGCAAATTCTGGAAGAGTAGCAAATTGATATCCCTCGGCAATTTCTATAATTCTAAATGCAGAACCCCGTTCGGAATATTCTTGATTTAATGATGCGATAATTTTTTTTATGTCGTCCTCGCTTATCTTTGAATCACTATTTGAAGGTATTTTTCTTTGTGGTTCGTTTATTATATCTTTGATTTGTTTCAAACTTAGAGGCGTATCGGAGGCGAAAATTATAGCTTCAACTATTGATTTTAAGTTTTCCATTTGCGTTGTAAGTTTGTTTTAAATTGCGTTCGCATAACTTTGTTGTTCATCAAATGCTCGCTCTATTAAAATCTCTTCAAAAGCTTCATTTTGGGTGATTCTGATTTTCTTTAATCTTGCAAGCTCAAGAATTGCAAGGAAAGCGACAATGATTCGGATTTTCTCACGATATTCTCTAAATATCTCGCTAAATGGAATTTGTTTGTTAAATTTCAATTTGTCAAGTATGTTTTCCATTTCGTCTTCAACTTTATAGTTTTGGAATTCAATTTCGTGGAATTCTTCCTTCTTTGCGTTTTCAAAGGATTTCTTAAATGCCATTAAAAGATCAAAAAGGGAGACATCTTTTAAGAAACCGTATAGTTCTTCTTCATCGTAATAATCTCGTGCGTCATGTTTGAAGTATTGACGATAATAAATTTTCCCCGCTTCTTCTTCCAGCTTTGAAAACTCATTTGAGAGTTCTTTATACTTTTTATATTCAAGAAGTCGTTTTACGAGTTCAGCTCTTGGATCTTCTTCATCTTCCATTTCTTCCGATTCGGGTTTTGGGAGTAGCATTTTCGCTTTTATCTGCATCAGTGTTGAAGCCATTACGATAAATTCGCTTGCTATCTCAAGGTCAAGCATTTGCATGATATGGATATATTCAAGGAAGTCCTTGGTGATTTTTGCGATCGGGATGTCGTATATGTTAAGTTCATCTCTTTTGACAAAGAAGAGAAGAAGATCAAGAGGACCTTCAAAGTGCGGTAATTTTACTTTGTATTTCATTTTTAAATTACTTTTTAATTTTCAACCAAGTTTCATAGCGTTGCGGACATCTTGCATTGTTTTGCGTGCCACTTCTCGTGCTCTTTCCTCACCAGCGAATAAAATTTCCTTAACCTGATTTATATTTGATTCAAGTTGAGCTCTTTTTTCATGAATTGGTTTTAAAAATTCAATTATCTTTTCAGCGCATCTTGTCTTACAATCAACACATCCAAGTTGACCTGATTCGCATCCGCTTTTTATTTCCGCAACCTCATCTTGATTAAATTTTTTATGGTATGTAAAAACCAAACAAATCTCGGGTCTTCCGGGATCACCTTTGTATATTTTTTGTGGATCTGTAAATGCCTTTTTCATTTTCTTCTTGATTTCTTCAGGTGGGTCGGAGATCAAAATTGTATTTCCGAGGGATTTGCTCATTCTTTTTCCATCAAGCCCTGGCAAGCGTGAGAATTCCGTCAGAAGTGGCTCTGGCTCGGGGAAGACAGGAGCATAAAGTTGATTGAATCGCCTTGCTATATCACGAGTTATCTCAAGATGTGGAAGCTGGTCCTCTCCCACTGGGACAAGTTCACCTTTGTAGAGAAGAATATCAGCTGCCTGTAAAACTGGATATCCAAGATGTCCATAAGTTATGTTGTCAAGTTCAAGGTCACGAACTTGTTCTTTTAATGTCGGATTTCTCTCAAGTCTGGAGACGGTGATGAGCATTGAAAATATCAAGTGTAGCTCGGTGTGTTCTTTAACTTGCGATTGTCTGAAAACCGGACTTAAGTCGGGATTTACTCCGGAAGCAAGCCAATCAATTAACATTTCTATTGAATTTTGGTAAATCTCCGAAGTATCAACATTTGTTGTCAATGCGTGATAATCAGCTATTAAAAAAAAGCAATCGTGCTCTTTTTGAAGCTTGACCCAGTTTTCAAGGACTCCAACTAAATGTCCAAGGTGCAATTTCCCGGTTGGTCTCATTCCGCTTAAAACTACTTTCCTGCTCATTTATAAGAAAATTTTGTTTTTAAATGATTCTTTAATTGTCCGATATAAAATTTGGCGCACCCTGCGCAAGTTTTGAAATTTAGTTTTCCAAAAATTTAGAAAAAAGTTAAGAAAAATGAAACATCGGGGGGAAATTTACTCTTCATCTATTACCCAGTATTCAACGAGTTCGTCTGGTATGTCCGCGATAAATCTTGACGGCTTCGTTAGAATAAGACCGCTTCTGGAGTCATAAATTCCAACGGGGTAACAGATGAAAAGATGTTCTTTTGCTCTCGTGCAGGCTACATACATTAACCTTCTTTCTTCTTCCATTTCGTCGTCGTTTCTTGCCGAATGTGAGGATGGGAAAATGCCATCAAGAGCATGGATTATGAAAACCGTGTTCCATTCCAAACCTTTCGCTGAGTGAATTGTGGAGAGGATTAGAAACTCATCGTCTGTCCCGGGAGGCACAATTTCTGAAACGCTTTCGTTCGGTGGCTCAATTGCCAAGTCGGTTAAAAATTCTTCAAGCGAGTCATATCTTGAAGCTATGTTTTCAAAAATTTCAAGATCCTTTCTTCGCTTTTCATAATCATCGTATTTATCTCTCATAATTGGTTCATAATATCGCAGAATTATTTCCGTCTTTTGCTGGACCGAAATGTCGTCAGGATATATTGTGTAAAGGAGTTTAAATAATCTTGAGACGCTTTCTGGATAACCTTTAAAATCAAGCCAGAAGTTCGGGTTCGTTTTAATGTTTAGTTTTCCGGAGGTTATGTCATCAATTATTTTTTGTGCTGTTCTTGGTCCGACTCCGTCAAGCAGTAGCAAGATTCTATGCCATGAAATGATGTCGTTTGGGTTTAGGATAACGCGGAGATGAGCGACGATATCTTTTATGTGTGCGGTTTCAATGAATTTAAATCCACCGAATTTAACAAAGGGTATGTTTGCTTTCGCAAGTTCAATTTCAAGATCAAAAGACAGATAGCTTGCTCTGAAAAGAACAGCTATCTGGTTTAAAGGTATTCCTTCTTCTCTTAATTCAAGGACTTTTTGGACAACAAATTTTGATTGATGATTTTCGCTTGGTGCGATCACGATAACTGGCAGATCCCCGCCCGGTTTCCTTGTATAAAGAACTTTTGTATATTTTTCCCTTGCTCTGTCAATTATCTCGTTTGCAAGATTCAAAATTGGCTGTGTGCTTCTATAGTTTTCTTCAAGCTTTATTATTTTCGTCTCCGGAAAATCTTTCGGGAAATCCATTATGTTTCTGAAGTTTGCGCCCCTAAATGCGTAGATACTTTGAGAGTCGTCCCCAACAGCCATCACATTTCTATGTTCTCTTCCAAGAAGGCGGACAATGTCAGCTTGAAGTCGGTTCGTATCTTGATATTCATCAATCATTATGTATCTATATTGATTTGCGAGTTTTTTTCTGACATCGTCAAATTCTTCAAGCAATCGTTTCAGGTTCAACAAAAGATCGTCGTAATCCATTAAGTTGTGCTTTGCTTTGTATGAATTATATATGCGAAACAATTTTACTATATCGTCGGTCTGTTCATAATAATGAGGGAATTCGTTTAGGACTATATCTTCAATTGGTGTTTCAGTGTTTATGCTTTTGCTGTAAATTTCATAAAGGGTTTGCTTGCGCGGGAATCGTTTTTTTGCCTTATCATAACCTTCTTGTGTTCTTAAAAGATTTATAACATCCTCTGCATCGCCTTGATCAAGTATTGTGAAGGAGTTATCGTACTTTAAAAGTTGGGCATATTTTCTCAGAATGAGGTTTGCAAATGAATGAAAAGTTCCACCTGATACTCTATCGCATCTTGCGTCAAGTAAAATTGATGCGCGACTTAACATTTCTTGTGCTGCTTTTCGCGTGAATGTTAAAAGAAGGATTGACTCGGGGTTCACTCCGATTTCAACGAGTCGCGCAACTCGGTAGGTTATTGTTCTGGTCTTTCCTGTTCCAGCTCCAGCAATTACAAGCACCGGACCGTCAAGTGTCATTAC
This sequence comes from Candidatus Kryptonium sp., assembly GCA_025060635.1. Classification (NCBI taxonomy): domain Bacteria; kingdom Pseudomonadati; phylum Candidatus Kryptoniota; genus Candidatus Kryptonium; species Candidatus Kryptonium sp. Next base: position 856,961 of record JANXBN010000001.1, read on the forward strand.
TGCCTCGTATTGGGCTGGGTTAAGCTCATCCTTGTATCTTATCTTTGACGGTTTTACGCTGTGCTCTTCAAAAATTTCTCGTTTCAGAATGTATCTTTTCTTTTCCATTTGGTTTCAGCCAAGCATGTTTTTACTAAAATTAAACTTTTATCTCGGGAAATTCAAGAAATTTCCCTCAATTGAATGATCCTAAATTGTGGCGCTACGATTGCAAGATTTGACCAGTTAAGTTAGGTTTTCTTGCTTATTTTGACATCTTTTATTAATATCTTTATGTGCGCTACCCTTAGAAAGGGAAAACTCATAAAAATACAAAGAAATCAAGGTGGATTACGAACAAAGTTACAACAATTATAGGAAAATTATAGACGAACATTTAAAGCTTGCATTGACGGATGAGAAACCATTTAGTTTATATGAGCCGATAAAATACATTTTACTTGCTGGTGGAAAAAGAATCAGACCAGTAATTCTTCTCCTTTCGTGCGAATCTGTGGGCGGAGATTACAGGGACGCGTTGGACGCAGCGATTGCTGTTGAAATTTTTCACAATTTTACGCTCGTGCATGATGATATAATGGATAACGCTGATTTGCGCAGAGGATTGCAAACGATCCATAAGAGGTGGGATATAAATACCGCTATTTTAAGTGGCGATGCTATGTTCGCAATTGCGTATAAGTTCCTTTCTCGCACGAAATCCCCAAGAATAAATGAAATTTTAAACTCCTTCACTCAATCCGCAATTGAAGTATGCGAAGGTCAAGCACTTGATCTTGAACTTGAAACGAGCTTTGAAGTGAGCATAGATGATTACATGAAAATGATAAGTAAAAAGACGGCTTCTTTAATAAAAAACTCTGCTAAAATTGGAGCTTTAATCGCAAATGTAGAAGATGAAAAAATTCAAGCGCTTGAAAATTACGGGTTTAATTTGGGACTTGCTTTTCAACTTATGGACGACCTCCTTGATATAACTGCTAATTCCAATGAATTTGGAAAATCCATAGGTGGCGATATATTTAACGGTAAAAGGACATTTCTTCTTTTAACTGCAATGGAGAAAGTTAAAGGAAAAGAAAGAGAAATCATAGAGAGGGTCGTCAGAAAAGATAACATTGATGAATCGGTCGTTTCCGAAGTTAAGGAAATTTACATTCGCTATGGTGTGATTGATGAAACGCAGAAAATGGTAAAATTTTATACGAACCTCGCCCTGAAAGCCCTTGAAGCTCTTCCTGAGACCAACTCACGCTCTATGTTGATTTGGCTTGCAAATAAACTCTGTGAGAGAAAAATTTAAATGATAATAAAGGAAGTTGAGATAAAAAATAGAACAGGACTTCACACTCGTCCCGCTGCTATGCTTGTTAAACTTGCCTCAAAATTTAAATCAGATTTTTTCATTGAGAAAAATGGAGTTGAAATAAACGGGAAAAGCATAATTGGTGTAATGTCTCTTGCTGCTGAACAAGGTTCAAAATTAATTTTGAAATTCATTGGTGAAGACGAAGAAGAAGCTGCGAAAGCAATAATTGAACTTTTTGAAACTGGATTTGGAGAGATTGAAGAATTAAAGAAAGACGAAAACAAAGATGGCAAGCAAAATAATTGAAGGCATACCTGCATCCCCTGGTATAGCAATCGGGATAGCGCTTAAATACGAAAAACTTAAACCAAAAGTTGTGAAAAGAGACATAAAAGAAAATGAAGTTGATGTAGAAATTGAGCGTTTTTTGAAGGCAATTGAAAAATCTAAAAGTGAACTACATAAAATTCTAACGTTAGCACTTGAAAAAATCGGTTCCGAAGGAGCTGATATTTTTGAAGCACAACTTCTAATGCTTGATGACAAGATGATAATTGACAAGATAATTGAGAGAATTCGCGCGGAGAAATTCAATGCTGAATTTATAGTAAATGACGAGGTTGAAAAATATATCAAGTTTATGCAGGAGTCCGGCGATGAATACTTAAAAGAAAGGGCAAACGACCTTGAGGATTTGAAAAATAGAGTTATAAGAAATATCCAACAGGAGAAATGGTTATCAAGATTTGATACTTCAAGAATAGTTGTCGCTGAAAACTTAACTCCAGCTGATACTTTGCTTTTTAGTCGGAATCAAGTCCTTGGATATGCAACTGATTTAGGAGGCACAACTTCGCACACCGCAATACTTGCTCGTGCGCTTAGAATTCCAGCCGTTGTAGGATTGAAGGAAGCGACAAAGTTTATTAAAACAGGCGACACTGTAATCTTGGATGGATACAAAGGGGTTTTGATAATAAATCCAGAACAACATTTAATTGACGAATACCGAGAGAAAATGAAACGCATAAGCGAATTAGAAAAGCAGCTTGAGCATTTTAAATCATTGCCAGCTGAAACGATTGATGGCAAGAGGTTTACGATGCTTGCAAATATAGAATTTCCTGACGAGGTTGAGGAAGCAATTGAAAGGGGAGCTGAAGGTATAGGATTGTTCAGGACAGAATATATCATAAGCAACGGGGCTATACCTGATGAAGATGAGCAGTTTGAGGAATATATGAAGATAGCTGAAAAAATTTATCCGCATAAAGTTGTGATTAGAACATTTGATATCGGCGGAGACAAAATTTTCAGGGATTATCATAAAGAAGATAATCCATTTCTTGGGTGGCGTGGGATAAGAGTTGGGCTTGATAAGCCAGATATTTTGCTTCCGCAATTAAGGGCAATTCTTAGGGCAAGTGTTAAAGGCAATGTTATGATAATGTTTCCAATGGTCGCAAGCGTTGAGGAAGTTAGACAGATCAAAAAGATGGTTGAGATTGCAAAATCACAACTTCGTGAAAAAAATATAAAATTTGACGAGCACATAAAACTTGGGGTGATGATTGAAATCCCATCCGCTGCTTTGATGGCGAAAGAACTTGCTAAAGAAGTTGATTTCTTCAGCATTGGGACAAACGATTTGATCCAGTATACTCTTGCTGTTGATCGTGGAAATGAGACGGTTGCAAAAATCTACCAAGAATTTCATCCTGCTGTTTTAAGATTAATTCAATTTGTAATTGAATCAGCTCACAGAGCAAAGATACCAGTTGCGATGTGTGGGGAAATGGCGGGGGATCCGCATGCAACGATCTTGCTCGTTGGATTTGGACTTGATGAATTAAGCGTCGTCCCGGATTCAATCCCAAGGATAAAGCAAGTTATAAGAGCGATCAAGTATAAGGACGCAAGGCGAATAAGTAAGCGAGCTCTGATCTTCAAGACGCAAGAAGAGGTTAAAAACTATCTTGCGAAAGAGTTAAAGGGAATAATTCCAGAATTTGAATTTTAAAAATAAACGGAGGTTCTATGTTAACTTTAAACGACATAAGGAATTATGATAAATCCGATATGTTTTCAAAAATTCTCAATTTTGCCCAGCAGATCAAAGAAGCGGTTAAGATAGGCGAAAGTGCAAAGATCAAATTTCCAGTTAAAAAAATAAACAAAATACTTCTCACAGGGCTTGGTGGTTCTGCAATCGCTGGCGATTTGCTTCGTTCTTATCTTTCTGATGAAATCAAAGTCCCGATAATTGTCAACCGTGATTATTTCCTTCCAAAATTTGTTGATGAAAATACTCTGCTTATTGTTTCAAGTTATTCTGGAAACACTGAGGAAACTATCTCGGCATATAACGACGGAATAAAGAAAAAAGCGAAAATAATTTGTATCACATCAAACGGAGAGATAGAAAAAATCGCTTTGAAGAAAAAACATCCTATCGTAAAAATTCCATCTGGCTATCCACCAAGAACAGCGCTTGGTTATTCGTTCTTTCCTATTCTTGTTATCCTTTCAAATCTCGGCTTTGTCAAAAACAAGAAAAGAGAAATCAAAGAGACGATAGAACTGATTGAGGAGAAATCAAAAGTTTATTCAAATCCCGAACACGAGGAAAATCTCGCATATAAAATAGCAATTCGCTTAACTGGTTCAATTCCATTTATTTACTCATCTGGAAAGTTTGATGCTGTCGCAATGAGATGGGTTTGTCAGATTGAAGAAAATTCAAAAATGTTAGCTCATTTTAATGTCTTTCCTGAATTAAATCACAATGAAATTGTCGGATGGTCTGGAGAAATTGAAGGGAGTGTAAGGGAATTGAGAAATAAAATCAGCATAGTGATTTTGAGGGATGATAACGAATATGAGAGGATAAAATACAGAATTGAGATAACAGATGATTTGATAAGACCTTATGCCGGTGAGGTTTTGAATATCTATTCCGAAGGTAAATCGCTACTTGCGAGATTGTTTTCACAAATCTATCTCGGTGATTGGGTTAGTTTCTATCTTGCTATTTTGAACAAAGTTGATCCGACTCCTGTAAAACCGATTGAATATCTGAAATCAGAGCTTGCGAAGATTTGATTAAACTTTGACTTTGATAATTAAGTTTTCTGTAGCAAATCTGTTTTTTCAAGTAGTGGAAAATTTTCATCAAATACTTCAAGAACACAAGAGAGATAAACGCTTGCTTCGCTTTTGGTGAATTTATTTTTCTTAACATGCTTTATTCGGTGGTAGTTCTTCTTTCATAGAGATTGCCTATTCCTGGTGTCTTAACTTTTTAAACATTCAAGACGATAGCCTTGTCAAGGTCGTTGTCTTCTTTAAATCTTTAACCTATGTTCATATCATTTTGCTATTTGAGTGCTTTGGAGTTTCAAAACTTCGTTCATACTGCCAGTTCTATATCCCTCAAGGTCAAGCGTGATGTAAATAAATCCAAGATTTTTCAATTCATATACAACTTTTTGTCTAAATTCGTCTTCAAGAAGTTTTTTAAATCCAGCGTTATCAGTTTCAATTCTAACGGTGTTTTCGTCAACATATCTTACGCGGACAATTTTCAAACCATTTGTGCGAAGAAAAGATTCGGCTTTATCAATTTTTTTCAGCTTTTCTCTATCAATTGGCAATCCATATGGAAATCTAGAAGAAAGACAAGCAAATGAAGGTTTATCCCAGGTCGGAAGCCCAAGAATTTTTGACAGCTCTCGTATTTCTTTCTTTGTTAATCCGGCTTCAAGAAGTGGTGACCGGACATTATTTTCTTTCACTGCTTTAAGCCCTGGTCTAAAATCGCCGAGATCATCAACATTTGTTCCATCGGCAAGCCATTCAATTCCCTCTTCAATTGCTATTTGTTTTAGCTTTGAGAAAAGTTCGGTTTTACAATAATAGCATCTATCTGGTGGATTTTCTCTGAACTTTAAGTTGTCTGTTTCCTCTGTGTTTATAACTTTGTATCTTATTCCGATCATTTCTGCAAGTTTTATTGCCTCTGCTAATTCGTCTTCTGGATATGTGTCTGATTTCCCGATGACAGCAATTGCTTTATCTTTTAAGACATCATAAGCAACTTTCGCAAGCAGTGTGCTATCAACTCCGCCGGAAAAACCTATGACGACGGAGCCCATATCTTTCAAGATTGTGCGGAGTTTTTGGTATTTATTTTCAAGAGTCATTTTTTCTTTTTCTTGATTTTAATTTTGGAAGCAAAAATTTTTTAATTTCTGAAATTGGCATTTCTTTGCCAGTCCACAGTTCAAATGATTTGCTCGCTTGTAAAATCAACATTTCAACTCCACTTATGACTTTCGCACCTTTATTTTGAGCGATCTTTAAAAATTTTGTGATTGATGGGTTATAGACCAAATCATAAACTATTTGTCCTTCGTGAAAAATCTCATCGCTTTGGACTGGTAGATCGTCAATATTCGGGTGCATTCCAATTGGTGTTGTATTTACCACAAGTCGCGCAGATTTTATATCACCTGCGATTTCCGGAAAGAAAAATTCTTTTACTTCAAAATTTTTATATCCAAGAACTTGCGAAAAATATCGCGCAACTCTTTCGGCTCTTGAAATATCCCTATTTGCTATGACAATTCTTTCAGGTTGAAAATTGGTTATAAGCGAGTAAATCACAGCCCTTGCAGAACCTCCAGCACCAAATATGAAAGCAGGGGTATTTGTAATCATATCTTTGTATTTTTTCAACGATTCAGTGAAGCCGTAAACATCTGTGTTATAACCACTAAGGACACCGTTTTCATTTACTATTGTGTTCACAGCTCCAACGATTCTTGCTTCCGGCGATACATTGTCAAGATTTTCAATTACTGTCTCCTTGTGCGGTATCGTGACATTGACACCTTTTATTCCAAGCGCAACTATTCCTCTTAAGGCATCATTTAGATTTTCAGGTAAAACATCAAAAGTCACATATTTGTAGTTCAATTCAAGTATTTCAAAAGCAGTATTGTGAATTAGTGGAGAAAATGAATGAGAAACAGGATGTCCTATTAGCCCGACAAGCTTTGTATCTGAATCTATTTTCATAACCCCGTAGTATTTTGGTTGAAATCAATCAGAATGGAAAATAAACCTTAATGTTGTTTGATCGTGTATGTTCTTCAATATCAACGCTTTACTTGGTTTTTATCCGGATCTCAGCTAAGTCTTTCGCTGTTATTGCCATCGTTTATTTTTTGAGCCACTTTTTTAAATATCTTTTATATCTTGGAAATTCGTCTTCAAACTCTTCAATTTTTGAACTATCAAGTTCAAAAGCTTTTGAAAAATATTGCCCTGCTTCATCAATCATATTTGCTAAAAGAAACAATCTTCCGATCTGATAATAAGGATCAGCGTATTCAGGATTAATTTTTATTGCGTTGTAATATGCTTGTGCTGCTTCTTGATATCTGCCGAGCTGTTCATAAGCCATCCCAGCTCCGACCCACAGCTCAGGTTTTTTCTGATCAAGTTTTATCGCCATCATATAACTTGATAGAGCTTCACTGAATTTCCCTGTTTCATATTCTAATTCTGCCTTTGCTTCCCAAAGTTCAGGTATCTTTGGGTTATGATTTGCTGCGGTGGTGTAATCAGCAAGTGCTTTTTTATAACTGCCAAGTGCTTCATAACAATTTCCACGAATGTAGTAAGCGACATAATTGCGAGGATTCAACTTTATAACCTGATTGAAGTATTTTATCGCTTCTTTGTATTGCCCAAGTTTTATGTTTATATTGCCGATATAAAATAGAGCTACTTCGGAGTTTGGCTTATATTTTAAAAGTTGTTTAAATGCCTCCATTGAATCAAGGTATCTACCGATTTTGAAAAGAAGTTCAGCTTTTAATTCAAGTGCTGGTGTGAAATCTTCTTTTATGACAAGCGCCATATCAAAGCTTTCAATTGCTTTTATAAGTTGGTTCGCTTTCGCAAGAGCGATCCCCTTTTTATACCAAAGGTCGTAATCATATGGATCTATCTCAAGACATTTATCAACTGCATTACTTAAGTTTTCAAAATCGCCGATTTTTTCATAGCAGTTTGCCAATTTCAGTAAAATATCTTTATCGTTCGGCTTTTGATCTGCTAACTGTTTTAAAACATCAATTGCTTGGGAATATCTTTCGCTTTTTTCAAGTAGGTCGGCTTTGATACGCAAAAAATCGGGATTTGAAGGTTGAATTTCAATTGCCCTTTCAATACATTCAAGCGCTTCCTCAGATTTATCCATATTTTCAAATGTTATAGCCATATTTGCCCATGCATCTGCTTCGTTGGGATTAAGCATCAATGCTTTGTGAAATGATAGGAGGGCTTTTTCAAATTCGGACATGTTGTTTAATATGATTCCTCTCCTCACCCAGTGATCTGACGAGTAGGGGAAAAGTTCTATAAGTTTTTGCACATGTGGGAGCGCTTTTTCATACTGCCCAGAGAGCAGATAAAGGTCTATCAATTCTTCCACGATTTCAGTATTTATATAAGCACCTTCGTGGTTTTTCAATATCTCCTCATATTGTTTTATCTTGTCCTGGATTTTTTCTTTTTCCGGGAATTCCTCAAAATTTTCACGATCTTCAAAATCGTGATAATCCATATCTTTTGTTGGGTTTTGTTTGACTTTTCAAAGTCAAAATAAATAAAAATTTTAAATCAAGCAAGAAACAAAAAAGCGGGCTTAAAAGCCCGCTTTCCGAGGGTTAAAGGTTAAGAAAGGTTAATCATGTAGGGATTCAAGATATCTTGCCGCATCAAGTGCAGCCATACATCCAGTTCCTGCAGCTGTTATCGCCTGTCGGTATACCTTGTCCGCAACATCTCCAGCTGCAAATACGCCTGGAACGCTTGTAGCAGTTGAACCTGGCTTTGTAATTATGTATCCAACCTCATCCATTTCAAGCTGACCTTTGAAAATTTCGGTATTTGGTTGATGTCCAATTGCTACAAACAACCCATCGCATTTGTAATCCATCGTCTCACCAGTCAAGACATTTCTTAATCTTACTCCTGTTACTTTTCTTTGACTTACATCATATACTTCCTCAACGACGGAGTTCCAAATAAAGGTTATTTTAGGATTTTTTAAGGCTCTATCTTGCATTATTTTGGATGCTCTTAGCTTATCTCTTCGGTGGACCACTGTTACTTTGCTTGCATATCTTGTTAAAAACAGGGCTTCTTCCATTGCGGTATCTCCGCCTCCGACCACAACAACTTCTTTATCTTTGAAAAAGAAACCGTCGCAAGTTGCACATGCCGAAACGCCGTATCCACGAAGTTTCTGTTCTGATTCCAATCCCAACCATTTCGCCGAAGCCCCAGTTGCAATTATAACTGCATCGGCTGTGTATAGATCTTCATCCGCCCAGATCTTGAAAGGTCTTGTTGAGAAATCAACCTTTGTAACATCAAGCATTTCAAGCTTTGCACCGAATCTTTCCGCTTGCTCTCTCATAAGTTGCATTAGCTCTGGTCCCTGTATCCCTTTGGGAAAGCCTGGAAAGTTTTCTACTTCGGTTGTTAACATCAACTGTCCTCCAGGTTGAGAACCTTCAAAAACGAGCGGTTGTAAATCAGCACGCGCAGCATATATCGCTGCTGTTAAGCCAGCAGGTCCTGAGCCTATGATTATAAGTTTTCTGTGTTCAATCGGTTGCATCTTTCACTTCTTCGTTTGTTTTTAAATTTTCCAAAATCTCCAAAAAGTTTTTTATTGAAATATCCGCGTAGTTAATTAACTCGTTTTTATCTAATGTGGTTTCAACACCGATAGCAAACATATTGGCGTTTTTAGCTGCTATTAATCCAGCGATTGAATCCTCAAAGACGATGCACTCACGGGCTTTGCATCCAAGTTTTTCAGCTGATAAATTAAAAATGTCGGGTGCAGGTTTACCACGACTTACATCTTTTGCTGTTACAACAACATCAAAAAGTCCGTTTAGGTTCAATTCGTTAAATATTAATTCAACATTTTCAACTGGGGCAGATGTCGCAAGCCCAATTTTTATCCCCTTTCGCTTTAAAATCAGTATGAATTCAATTACTCCATCCACAGGTTTTACTTGTCCGATGGCTATTTCTCTGAAAATTTTATCAACCTCAATCCCAATTCTTTTGGCTTCTTCTTCGGTTATTTTACCGTTAAATAAAATTTTTGCACTTTCCTCGCCCCTTCTTCCAAAGATAATTTTTCTGAATTCTTCATCGCTTAAGTTATGCCCAAACATCTCACATATTTTCCCCCAAGATTGTCTGTGAAGTTTAAAAGTATCAGCTACGACGCCATCAAGGTCAAATATGGCGCATTTGTAATCAAAATTTAAAATCTTTTGCCATACCAAATTTTTTATAGCATTTTTGACATTTCGCATAAAGCCTGAAAACTTTGCTCTTTTTATTGGACTTAACTTGTAGCGTGATTTAAATTCATCTTCTGTTAATTTTGAAAGCTCAAACAGGTTCGGATTTATGTTATAGTCAAATGCTTTAAATTCCGCGACATTTGTTTCTTTTTGGAATTTTATATTCCACGGGCAAACATCTTGGCAAATATCGCAACCAAAAATTAAATTAGCAAAATTTTTTGAAATATCTTCCGGGAAGAATTCACCCCTATATTCAATTGTCCAATATGAGATACATTTGTTTGAGTCCAAAACATATGGTTCAACTATTGCGTCTGTCGGGCAAGCATCTATACATCTTGTGCATTTGCCACAGTGATCTGCGATTGGTTCATCTGGGATGAGTTCAAGATCGCAAATAATTTCTCCTATGAAGACCCAAGAGCCAAGATCCTTTGTTATTAAATTTGTATGTTTGCCAATCCATCCAAGCCCAGCTCTTACAGCCCAAACTTTTTCCATCACTGCGCCAGAATCAACATAAATTTTTGCTTTAACATCTGGGACAATTTCACGGATGAATTCAAGTAATCGCTCTAATTTTGATTTCAAAACAATGTGATAATCTTGACCAAGTGCGTAGATTGAAATTTTGCCTTGTTCAGATGTGGCTGGTGGAATTTTTTGAAAGTAATTTAAAGCAACAACAATTATTGATTTCGCATCTGGTAAGATAAGTCGTGGATCCACTCTTTGATCAAATGTTTTCCCCATCCATTTCATATCGGCATGATAACCTTTGGATAGCCAATCCGATAGTTTTACTCCTTCATGTTCAAGTTTTTCAACTTTCGCTATCCCAACTTTGGAAAAACCGATCTCAATTGCTTTCCGCTTTATTTTTTGTGTCAGCTCAGATGTGTTCATCTTCAATTTTTATCCATATCTCGTCGTTTTTTAACATAATTTCAAAAGTTTTCAATTTCCCAGAGCCGTAAACTGGTTTTCCACTTTTTATTTCAAATGTCCAGCCATGCATTGGGCAAATGATGTTTTCACCCTCAATTATCGCATCAGTGCTGTTGACAATTTTTGTGTGTTGATGCGGACAAATGTTTGAAATAGCGAAGAATTTTGAATTTAAATTTATAATCGCGATCTCAAGACCATCTATTTGAAACGATCTTGCTTTTCCAGGGCGAATATCGGAAGTTTTACAAAGTTTTACCTCTTTCGGCATGACGCCAGAGATGTTTTTTATCCAAATTTAAGTTAAACTCTGAAAATTGAAAAATTTTAATTAACTTTATGCAAACCAAAAGGTGAAAATCATGCAGGTCAAAACCGAAATTGGAATAGATTTTGAAAAAATTAAAAATTTTCGCCCAAAAGAAGTAAGTGCTTTTGAGATCACAAAGCTATTGACACAATCGCTTGATAAATTTATAATTTCACTTTGCGATAAATTAAACATTGATAAATCTTTCGCCATCGTCGCAACCGGGGGATATGGTCGTGTTGAGCTCTGCCCGAGATCAGATGTTGATATAATGTTCCTCGTTGAATCAAAAAGCAGTGAATTAGAAAAAGTCGCTATAGATTTTTTCCAAAATTTATGGAATTCAAAATTTAGCATAGGACATAGTTTCAGGACAATTGATGAATGCATTGAGCTTTTTGAGGTTGATGTTGAATCGTGGGCATCGTTTCTTGAAGCAAGATTTGTCTTTGGGGATGGAAATTTATATGAACATTTTGTTCGGAAGATAAAAAGTAAGTCGCTTGGTGAAAATTCGCTTAAATTCATCAACGCAGTAATTGAGGGAAATAGGTTTAGACATCAAAAATATGGTAATACGATAAAACTTCTTGAACCAAATGTTAAAAAAAGCGCTGGTGGGTTGAGGGATCTTCACACATTATTGTGGATTTTCAAATCCACAGATCCCGATTTTTGGAATTTGCCCGAGGATCAGTCAATGTGTAAGGGAATGCTTGAGGTTATGTTTAAAAAGGGTTTAATTTCAGAGGAAAAATTTCACGCTGTCATTGATGCATTTGAATTTTTGCTCTGGACGAGAATAAAACTTCATCTTGCTGTGGATGGCTTTACAGATGTGCTTGATTTTAATGTCAAAGAAAAAGTGGCAGTTGAACTTGGTTATTCCGATAGCGGTGATAGAAATGCCGTTGAGATCTTTATGCGTGATTATTATTTGAAGGCGCGTGAAATTTTGATGTTGAATAAAATTTTCACGACGAGATTTGAAAAATCCCTAATTGTTGAATTAGTTGGGGAAATTGAAAATTTGGATGAAAAATTTTCGCTTTACAATGGAAAGATAATTCTTAACACATATAAAGAGTTTCTTGATGCGGAGGAAATTTTCACTGCGTTTTTGCACAAATGTAGAACAGGTGCAGATTTTGATGAAGATTTGAAGCAGACAATTATAAATAGCCTCGGCAGGATTGATTTTTCTGGTAAAGGTCAGGTGGATGAGATTTTTATTCAAATTTTGAATTCAAATTCAAATGTTGCATCAACGCTTGAGTTGATGCATGAACTTGGGGTACTTGGGAAATATGTCCCAGCGTTTCGTGAATTAACAGGGCTTTATCAGCATAATCGTTATCATTATTTCACAGTTGATGAGCATACATTGAAGGCGATTCAAATAGCTGAAAGCCTCCACGCAGATGATTCAAATCTTGGGAAAATTTTTAATCGCATTAGTAGGAAGGATGTCATTTACCTTGCGATTTTGTTTCATGATTCTGGGAAAGCTATCAAAATTGACGGTCATGCTGAAATTGGAGCTGAAATCGCAAGGGATTTTTTGACTAAAATAAATTACGACGCAATTGACGATGTCTGTTTCCTTGTTAAAAATCACCTTTTGATGGAGCAAACCGCATTTCGCCGAAATTTTTATGAACCGGAAACACTATACTCATTTGCGACAAATTTTGAGACGGTTGAACAAATTGACATGCTATATATTTTGACCTACGCGGATCTTTCCGCCGTTAATCCAGATGTATGGACAAGTTGGAAAGCTCAGCTACTTGAGGAACTTTATCTTCTCTCCAAGCCCATTGTTGAAAATAGATTAACACTTGATGATGTTTATCTGTTGTTTGAGGAAAGAGCAAATCAAAGAATTGAAGCGGTGATCTCATCTTTATCGGAGAAATTGGGACTTGAAACGATTGAGAATCATTTTGAAAACTTGGTAGAGAACGATTCATATCTTGATGTTTTCACTGACCTTGAAATTGCTGAACATATAAAAGCAATTGATAAGTCGGGGAATCAGAAGGTGGCTTTGATATTTTCTAACAAAGATGGATATACTGAGATAACTGTCATAACGAAGGACGCGCCATTTGTCTTGGCGAAGATATGTGGTGTTTTATCCGCAAATGATGCAAATATATTTGACGCAAAAATTTTCACAAGAAGAGATGGAATTGTGATTGACAAGTTTAGAGTTTTTGATTATATCTCTGGCGATGAGCTAACAATAAAACAATGTGAAAAAATAAAACAAGATATGGAAGATGTTTTCAACGGACGCGTTGATCTTGATGAACTTTTTGAAAGACATAGAAGAAGATGGAAAAGAAAAATTGAAAGGGTGAGAAAAGATGTTAAAATCGCCGTTGAATTTGAGGATTCAAAAGATTATACTATAATTGATGTTTTCGCTCCTGATTCGCTTGGATTTTTATATAAGATTTCAAGAAAAATGTCGGAGCTTGGACTTAACATTTACTTCGCAAAAATAGCGACACGAACTGATGGAATTGTTGATTCGTTTTATGTTCTTGATTTTAACGGAGAAAAAATAACCAGCGAGGAAGCAAAGGAGAAAATAAAGAATGAAATTTTGAGCGTGATTTATGAACTTAACAATTTAAAACTAACTTCGGAATAAAATAATGAAGCAAAGGTTAATTGAAGCAATACAAGCCGAGCTAACAAAACCAAAGCAGATCACCGAGCAGGTGCTGAACCATATTTTATCGCATTATTCGTATACGCTTGATCAGATTGATAAATTCTTCAGTGAGGAAATCCCAAACCTTGAAGATTACGAGATAGACATACTTTTCTCCCCGATCTTTACGCCAAAAGTGCAAGATAAAGCGTTGTTTTCAAAGATTCTTGATGAGATGGAAATAACCGAAAGCGATGTTGAAGAAATAATAAGGGAACTTGAGGAAAAGAATCTAACGGCAAGTTTCTATATCGTCTTGAAAAAAGGTGATGAATTTTTTGAGAAAAATTTTTCACTTCCACTCAACAAAGTAAATTTAAGAAGATATGTCAACCTGCTAAACCTTGACTGTAAACCTTCGGCTCAACTTTCAAAGGCGATTGAAGCTGTTTTCAGAGACGAAAGCGATAAAGTCAAGGCAATTTTGCGCGATAAGTTTTGGAAGGAAGAATGGCGCGAGGAATTTTTAAAAGTGTATCTTGGATACATCGCTGGGCATGGAAATGTGACGATTGAGAAATTTGAATTCTTATTAAAAATTTTGAGAGGAAATCCGACCGCATCAAATATATACGAGATATATGATTTGATCTCTGATGTTATCCAGTGGACGGAAATTCAAGTGAATGTTTTGAAAACCGGAAGGAAACAATTCTTCAACGAAATGATAGAACAATCTTACAGAGAGGAGGGAAGCGATAAAAGAATTCAAAGGGAGGAAGAACTAAGAGACAGGGAAACAGAGTTGAGATATTATTTTGAAATTAGAGACGAGGTCAATTTTATACTTGAAAATATGAGCGAACTTTTGCCAATAAATAACGCAAAGAGATTAGCGAGATCATAATGTAAAACAAAGTTGGCAAATAAGCGTATGTTTATACCTTCGTATGTTAAACTTTATGAATCGGGCGAATTGAAAAGAAGAATTGAGATTCTTGAATCAATGCTTGAAAAGTGCAATATATGTCCGCATCAATGTGGGGTGAATAGATTAAAAAACGAAATAGCAAGGTGCTATTCGGGATACAAACCGATTGTTTCTGCTTATGTTCCACATTTTGGTGAAGAACCTATCCTCGTTGGAGTTAACGGCGCAGGGAATATATTTTTTGGAAATTGTAACTTGAGGTGTGTTTATTGTCAAAATTATCAAATAAGTCAAAATTGGAGGATTGAGATAAAAAATGAGATAACATTTGAACGACTTGCAGAGATAATGCTTGAGCTTCAAGACAAAGGATGTCATAACATCGGGCTTGTTTCCCCAACGCATTTCGTCCCACAAATTGTAAAAGCGCTTTACATCGCCGTTGAAAATGGATTGAGGATACCGCTTGTTTATAACACAAATGCGTATGATTCAGTTGAAGTTTTGAAATTGCTTGATGGGATAATTGACATTTATTTGCCTGACATAAAGTATAGCGACGATGAAATGGCTTGGAAGTATTCAAAGATACCGAACTATGTTAAATTTTCAAGGATGGCAATAAAGGAGATGTGGCGTCAGGTCGGGAGTGAATTAATTATTGAGGATGGGATTTTGAAGCGCGGATTGATAATTAGACATTTGATTTTGCCGAATGAGATTGCAGGAAGCGTGGATTCGTTAAGGTGGATTGCGGAGGAATTGGGAACTGATGTAACATTGAGCATTATGTCGCAGTATTATCCGACAAATAAAGCATTTAAATATCCATTGCTTTCGCGAAGGATAATGTTCAGCGAGTATGTTGCTGTGCTTGATCTTTTGGATAAGTTTGGCTTCATGAATGGCTGGATTCAAGATTTTGAGGAATCACCAGATTTTTACCGTCCCGATTTTTCCGATAGAGAAGAACCTTTCAAAGACAGAATTAAGGTTAGAAACACAACTGGCTGAAATTTGGGTTTTCCCACGCGAAACTTGAAGGTAGATTTATTTGTTATATTATTTTGAATTTGTCTAAATCTAAAATTAATTTGGAGAAAAATGGAGATGAAGATAAATCAACTATCTTGGCTTGTTGGAGGACCCCAGGGGAGTGGAGTTGATTCAGGGGCAAACATTTTTTCAAGAGCATGTGCATATGGTGGACTTTATGTGTTCGGGAAAAGGGAATATCATTCAAACATCAAGGGTGAACATAGTAATTATGTTGTGAGAGTTAGTTCGGAGTTGATAAGATCACATCTTGATGAGATAGATTTTCTCGTCACATTTGATCCTGAGACCTTATTTAGGCACATTCATAAAGTTGTTCCTGGTGGTGTGATAATTTACGATATCAATCAAAAATCCATAACGGTTGATAAAATTCCAACCATTGATAAACCAGCTAACAGGAGAATAAAGTCATTTCTCTCTGCAAATGGAGTTGGTTATAGCGTTGGTGATGTGATTGAATATGCTTCAAAGAATGGAATTCTTACTTACGGGATTCCGTATGTTAAATTACTTGAGGGTCTTGCGGAGAAGCTTAATAATCCTCAAATTGCAAGGATGGATGTTATGATAAATGTAATGGCTGTATCTGCCTCGTTTGCACTTCTTCAGTATGACTTTTCCCTTGTTGAGAAAGCGATACGATATGTTTTTAGAGCGAAGAAGAAAGTTGCAGATTTAAATGTTGAAAGCGCAAAATATGTCTATGAGTATGTCCTTGAAAATTTTGAAAGAACAAACTACAAACTTGAACCTGTTCATAGAAATGAAGTTGAGCGGATAATAATTCAGGGTTATCAAGCATCAGCGCTTGGCAAAATTGCGGGTGGATGCAGATTCCAATCATATTATCCTATAACTCCGGCTTCTGATGAAAGTGTTTATCTTGAAGACAATGCTGTTTTTGAAATTGTAGGGGATAATGGCGATGTTGAAAAAGGCTCAATTGTTGTCGTTCAAACAGAAGATGAAATTGCAGCTATAACGATGGCGATTGGCGCTGGGCTTGCTGGAGTTAGGGCTTCAACTGCGACATCTGGACCTGGATTTTCACTTATGGCTGAAGGATTGGGATGGGCTGGAATGAACGAAGTCCCAGTTGTTGTTACGCTTTATCAAAGAGGTGGACCATCAACCGGATTGCCGACAAGACATAGTCAGGAGGATTTGCTCTTTTCAATCTACGCGGGGCATGGTGAGTTCCCAAGAATCGTGTATGCATCTGGTGATATTGAAGAGATATTTTATGACGCTGCGAAAGTTTTTAATTTCGCGGAAAGATATCAAACACCTGTTATTCATTTAATTGATAAGGCGATGGCTAATTCAATTGCAACTGTTAAAAAATTTGATCTAACCAAAGTGAAAATTGATAGAGGTGAACTTATTGAGGCATTTTCTGATGGTGTTTATAAAAGATTTAAGTTTACTGAGACAGGTATATCTCCGCGAGCTAAACTCGGGACAGAAAATACAGTTTTCTGGAATACTGGGGATGAACACGATGAGCTCGGGCATATAACTGAAGATCACGAAGTTAGAACAATGATGGTTGATAAGAGGATGAAGAAGTTAGATCTTGCACTCGTTGAGATTAGCGACGAAGATAAAGCAATTCTCTATGGCGATGCTTTTGCTGAATATGCTGTGTTAAGTTGGGGCTCAACGAAAGGTGCTATACTTGATGCGATGGAGATGCTTACAAAAGAGGGATATAGGCTGAAATTCATTCAAGTTAAGTTGCTTCATCCCTTTCCTAAAGACAGAGTTGAAGATCTTATCAGTGGAGCGAAAGTTTTAATTGATATTGAACACAACAAGATGGCGCAGTTTGGTTCAATTGTAAAGCGGGAGATTTTAAGGGATATTGACTACTACATCCTGAAATATAACGGGCGTCCGATGTCATTGAGCGAAGTTTATTCCGCTTTAAAATTAATCCTTCAAAACAAAGCAAACAAAATACAGGTATTGAACAATGGCGATTAAAATAGATGAAGTCAAAAAATTAACACTTGAAGAATATAAAACAGATGTCCACAACGATTGGTGTCCGGGTTGTGGTGATTTTGGAATTCTCCAGTCGGTGCAAGTAGCGTTGTTTGAGCTTGGGATCCCAAGGCATAAGGCGGTTGTTTTCTCTGGCATAGGTTGTTCTGGAAAGACACCACATTACATAAATGTCTATGGTATTCATACTTTGCACGGTAGAGCTGTGCCGTTTGCAATTGGTGCAAAGCTTGCTAATCCTGATCTAAATGTCATAGTCGTCGGTGGGGATGGTGATGGTCTCGGTATAGGTGTTGGACATTTTGTAAGCTCGGGACGAAGAAATGTGAACTTGACATATATTGTTTATAACAATGCTGTTTACGGTTTAACGAAAGGGCAAGCATCGCCGACATTGAAGCTCGGAGTTAAAACAAAATCGTTGCCTAAACCAAACATAAATGATTCTATAAATCCAATTGCCCTCGCTCTTGTTTCTGGTTATACTTTCATAGCAAGAGGTTACTCTTACGATGTCAAACATCTAAAAGAAATAATTAAAAAAGCTATTCTTCACAAGGGACTCGCTTTTATTGATGTTTTGCAACCTTGCCCAACATATAACGATATAAACACGAAAGATTGGTATTCAGGAAAGGATAGAGTTGATCCTGTGACAGGAAAGCCAATCCCGAGAATTTACAAACTTGAGGAGACAGGTTATGATCCTTATGTTCACAATCCCGATGATCCAAACGAGTTAAATCTCAAGTGGGTTCAAGTCGTTGAGAAATCACTTGAATGGGGAGATAGAATTCCCATAGGTATATTCTATGTCAATGAGCATGTATCAAGCTATGAGGAGAGAATAAGCGATGTTATTTCGGATTACTTTTCCAATCCACCAGCGATGCAGAAAATTTCGCTAAAGGATGGTAGGACAAATGTTATGTTAGAGCATTTATTAAGGGAATTTTCAACGACCTAAATTCAAATGCCCTCCCCTCGGAACTGGGGAGGGTTTTTTGTTTTTAAGCGAGTATTTGTTTTTTTTGTCCTTAATTGTTATATTTTTAAACACAGGTTGAAAAACGAAAAATAATTCTTGCGAAGTTTCAATTTGGAGGTTGAAGCGGAAAATAAAGAACTTAAAAACCTTGAGAAGTTTAGTCAGTGGGTTTGTCATTTTATAAGAGTGCACTCGCAAGGGTGCACTTTTTTATTAATAAACAAAATTAATATAAGAGGCTGTGGAATTGAAGAAAAAACTCGTCGCGCTTTACAAGTTGCAGATAATTGATTCAAAACTTGATGAAATCAAAGGGAGGCGTGGTGATCTACCAGAGGAAATTGATTCGTTGAGTGAAGAAATTAAAAGAATTAAAGAGGAGCTACAGCGTTCTAGGGATTCTTTGAAAAATGTAATTGAAGCAATTGATAATGTTGATTCCGAGATGAGCCTGTTGAAGGAAAATATAAAAAAGTGGAAGAAGCAATTAACACAAGTGAAGTCAAATCGTGAATACGATGCACTTCAGAAGCAAATGAGCAACGCAAATGAGAAAATTGACGAACTTACAGAAAGGCGATCACAGCTTATTAAACGGCAGGGGGAGCTTGAGGACATAATAAAAGATTACGAGAAGGAGCTTGAGAAATTACAGGAGGAATTTGAGCAGAAGCAAAAGGAACTTGAAGAAATTGATTCCGAAATCAAAGACGAAGAGAAAAGACTTCAAAAGATTCGGGCGAAATTTGAAGAAGATGTAGATAAAATTCTTTTGAAAAGATATCAAAGGGTTAGGGATTCGTTAGGAACACTTGTTGTTGTTCCAGTTAATAATGGGAGTTGTGGAGGTTGTGGAGCGAGAGTACCTGCCCAGAGAGTTGTTGAGATATGGCAAAATAACAGGATTTACACTTGTGAATCTTGCGGTAGAATTTTGATTTCGGATGAGGTTTATAATGAAGCTATGGAAAGTGTGAAATAGCTGGTGCGGGTTGGGCAGTTGCTCTCCTGTTTTTTAACAGGAGGGAGGAAAGTCCAAACTTCTTAGGGCGTTAAGTTCCGAGCAATCGGAAATTCCAGTGGCTACATCCGCTGGAAATGGAAAGTGCCACAGAAAACATACCGCCCCAACCTTTGGTTGGGGTAAGGGTGAAAAGGTGGGGTAAGAGCCCACCGTCCCGATAGCGATATCGGGAGCAGGGTAAACCCCTTATGAAGCAAGACCAAATAGGAGAGGACCTCTGTTCGGGAACGAACGGAGCCGAAGTTGCCCGCTTCGGCTTCATCCCGACTTTATGTTGGGACGAAGGACTCTCGGGTAGGTCGCAAAGAGAAATAACTGCCTCTCCCACTTCAAAGTGGGATAGACAGAATTTGGCTTACAAACCCGCACCAGCTTTTAAATTTTGAAACTTAAAAAATGGGTTGAAGAAATTGAAAAACAAATGGAAAATAATCCAGGTAGAAAAACCTGAACTTGTTAATAATCTTTCAAAAGATGCCAAAATTCCTAAACCAATCGCAAAGATCCTTGTCTCAAGAGGCATTGATTCGGTTGAGAAAGTGAACAGCTTTTTCAATCCGAGATTGGAGGACCTTCACGATCCATTTCTAATGGAGGATATGGAAAAAGCAGTTGAGAGAATTAGCAGGGCTATTCTGAACAAAGAGAAAATTTTAATTTATGGAGATTATGATGTTGATGGGACAACAGGTGCCTCAATGCTTTATCTTTTTTTAAGAGAACTTGGAGCAAATGTTGAAGTTTACATTCCAGATAGATTTAAAGAAGGTTATGGGATTTCAAAAATTGGCATTGAAAAAGCGCATCAGAAAGGCGTAAATGTGATGATAGCTGTTGATTGTGGGATAACCGCGATAAACGAAGTGAAAATTGCTCGTGAACTTGGCATTGATGTTATA
Organism: Candidatus Kryptonium sp.; assembly: GCA_025060635.1. Classification (NCBI taxonomy): domain Bacteria; kingdom Pseudomonadati; phylum Candidatus Kryptoniota; genus Candidatus Kryptonium; species Candidatus Kryptonium sp. Next base: position 877,506 of record JANXBN010000001.1, read on the forward strand.
ATTTGTGATCATCATGAGCCTGGAGATGAAATACCCGAAGCTTTTGCAGTATTGAATCCTTTGAAAGAAACTTGTCCTTACCCTTTCAAATATCTATCTGGTTGCGGCGTTGCCTTCAAGCTTGTTCAAGCACTTCAGAAGAAATTCTCTTTTGACGAGATCCTTCCATTTCAATATCTTGATTTTGTTGCGGTCGCTGCTGCAGCGGACATCGTCCCGCTTATTGGGGAAAATAGAATCTTGGTTAAATATGGTCTTGAGCTTTTGAACTCGTCAAATCCACGAGTTTCGTTTCTTGCACTTCTTGAGAAAGCTGGATTAAGAAACAAAAAAATTAACACATGGCATATTGGCTTTGTAATAGGCCCGAGGATCAATGCGGTCGGTCGGCTTGGTGATGCAATTAGGGCTGTTGAATTTTTAATAAGTAATGATTATAACTCCGCTTCATATTGGGCTGAGCAGCTTCATCTTGAAAATGAAAGAAGGCAATCGCTTGATAGGGAAGCTTTTGAAGAAGCAGTTGAAATTATTGAAAGAGAAGAAATCTACAAAAAAGATAAAGTTTTCGTCCTATATAACGAAAACTGGCATCAGGGAGTTATAGGAATAGTTGCTTCAAAAATAGTTGAGAAGTATCATAGACCAACTATCCTTTTAACTTATGCCGATGGAGTGTTGAAAGGTTCAGCAAGAAGCATCCCGAACTTTGATATTTACCATGCTTTGAAAAAGTGTGAAAATACACTTATACAATTTGGAGGGCACAAGCATGCAGCTGGCATGGTTCTAAAACCTGAAAAATTTCAAGAGTTTAAAACGGCAATAAATAATTTTGCGGATGAATTTATAACTGATGATATGCTTATGCGTGAGATATGCATTGATGCTGTTGTTGATATTAATGAAATAGCAGGGCATATTTCGGAATACTGGAAGATTTTGAAAAATTTTGAGCCATACGGTCCTGGGAACCAAGAGCCAGTTTTCCTTTCAGCAAATGTCCCAATATCTGATGTCAGAATTTTTGGAAATAATCATTTAAAATTTAAAATTAAAGTGAATGGTCTGACGATAGATGCAATTGGCTATGGACTTAGCAAGTTTTATCCCGAGATCTTGGGCAGAGACAGAGCGAGCATCGTATTTAGTTTTGATGAAGGGCTTTGGAATGGTCAATCGGTTATACAGTTTAAAATTAAAGATTTAAAGTAAAAACTTAGGAGGTGTTAAACTATGTCTGGACATTCAAAATGGCATCAGATAAGACATAAGAAAGCAATAATTGACGCAAGAAAGGGAAAACTTTTCACAAAACTCATCAAAGAAATAACCGTTGCAGCGAAACAAGGCGGTGGTAATCCAGAAACAAACCCAAGATTGCGTCTTGCAATTCAGAACGCAAAGGCAGCAAACATGCCTTGGGAGAACATTGAAAGAGCAATTAAAAGAGGAACTGGAGAACTTCCAGGAGTAGCTTATGAAGAAGTCGTCTACGAAGGATATGGTCCAGGTGGAGTTGCGCTTTACATTGAGTCAACTACTGACAACAAAAACAGAACTGTTGCAGAGATAAGAAACATACTTAATCGTCACAACGGTAGCTTAGGGGAAGCTGGTTCTGTTGCTTGGATATTTGAAAGGAAAGGAGTTATCCAAATTCCAAAAGAATATGATGAAGACACAATACTTGCAATCATACTTGAAGCTGGGGCGGATGATTTGAAATCTTATGATACTTTCTTTGAAGTTATTACCGCGCCGGAAAATTTAGAACAGGTAAGGGAAGCACTTGAGAAAAACAATGTGAAAATTGACGATGCGAAGGTTAGAATGTTACCAAAGACGACCGTTAAAGTTGAAGGCAAGGATGCACAAACGCTTTTAAAACTTTTAGAAGCACTTGAAGATCACGACGATGTTCAAAATGTTTATTCAAACTTTGAAATTGATGATACGGTTCTTGCTGAATATAGCAAGCAAATGGGAGAGTAAAAATTTTTTATGGACAAAGTAAATGATAGTTCTCGGAATTGATCCAGGAAGCAACATTACAGGTTATGGTGTTGTCAAAGTTGAGGTAGAAGATAGCAAGATTGATAAAACGAGGTTGACGGCGATTGATTATGGTGCTATTAGAATTGATGAGCGAGATATTTTTCCAATCAGATTGAAAAAAATCTATGATAAGATAACCGAGATAATAAGCTTGCATAAACCGACGGAAGTTGCCATTGAAACAGCTTTCTATGGCAAAAATTTTCAATCCGCTTTTAAAATCGGACATGTTAGAGGTGTTGTAATTCTTTCTGCTGTGAATTTTGGAGCCTCTGTTTTTGAATACACGCCAAGAGAAGTAAAGAAAGCTGTCGTCGGCAGAGGAAGCGCAACGAAAGAACAAGTTCAGTTCATGGTGAAAGCAATTTTAAACTTGAAAAGTTTTCCAGAGTTTTACGATGTTTCTGATGCGCTTGCAGTTGCAATATGTCATATAAATAGAACTTATGTCCCAGAACAGATAAGATTTAGAGATTGGAAAGCATTTTTAAAGGCTCATCCAGAATTTTTGTCCGATGAGTCGGGGATAAAATTAAAACGAAAAGAGCGATGATATTTGCTCTTGAAGGAAAAGTTGTAAGCAAAGCACCAACAGAAATTGTAATTGATGTCGGCGGAGTAAATTACCTTGTGCATATTCCAGTTACGATTTATGATAAAATTGGGGATGTCGGATCAAATACAAAACTTTACACTTATCTTATTGTAAAAGACGAGGAAATGTTTTTATACGGCTTTTCAAGCATTGAGGAAAGGGAGTTCTTCAAAATGTTAATTTCTGTTTCAGGAATAGGTCCGAAGATGGCTCAGGCAATAATGTCGGGGATGAGCGTTGATGAGCTTAAAGAATCAATAGTTCGCGGAGATGTGTCAACACTTATTTCAATTCCGGGAGTTGGAAAGAAAACAGCAGAGCGAGTCATTGTTGAACTTCGTGATAAAATCGCGAAAATTGAATTTGCAGGGAAACACCCAGAGTTTGTATCATCCGATCAAGTTGAGGTAAGAAACGAAGCATTGCTTGCTCTTATTTCGCTTGGATTTACGCGACAATCCGCAGAAAAAGCAATTCGCCTTGCAATAAAGGAAAACGAAAAGAAGGAATTCACAGTAGAAGAACTTGTCAAACTCGCATTAAGGCATATAACTTCAAGATAAATTCAAAGTTAAAATGAAAAAATTCTTCGTATTTTTCCTCGCCTTAAACATTGTGATCGCTGGTGACCTTGAGAGATTTAAAATAAGAAACGATATTCTTTCTGGATCAACCACGGAAGGTAAAAAATCACCAGCTCTTGCCTTTGGTCTCTCACTTGCTGTCCCTGGACTTGGCGAGGCATATGTCAAAAGATTTGATATCGGGAGATATTTTCTTGCTTCTGAAATTTCACTTTGGCTTATTTATCTTGGGCTTAATGAATATGGACGGTGGCTAAATAACGACGCTATAAGTTTTGCTGTTGTTCACGCTGGGATTGATCCAAATGGAAAATCTGATGATTTCTTCGCTCATATTGAAAATTACCGAAGTGTTTATGATTACAATCTTAGGAAAGGGCGCGACAGAGATTATGAAAAGATCTACGACACAGAAAAATTTTATTGGTGGTGGGACTCGGACTTGTCAAGACAACGATATAAAAACATAAGAACGAAAAGTCGCGCTTTTAGATATTATGCGAAATTTGCCTTTGTTTTTATAATCACTAACCATTTCGCCTCCGCAATTGATGCTTTCATACTTGCAAGAAAACAAAACAAAAGTTTAAAACCTGAAGTAGGACTTGTTCTATCACCACATGGCTTAAATCTCTGTTTGAAAATTGATTTTTGAAATTCACCAATCAAATCATAATCACACCTATGAAAGCCCGAAATTTTGATGATGAAATTGAGATAATTTACGAAGACGATGATTTTGTCGTGATAAACAAACCCGCTGGGCTTTTAACCATTCCTGATAGATTTTCAAGATCGTTGCCGAACCTTTATGATATTTTAACCGAAAAATACGGAAGCATATTTGTAGTTCATCGCCTTGATAAAGAAACAAGTGGCGTTATATGTTTCGCAAAGAATGAAGAAGCACATTCGGATTTAAACGAGAAATTTGAGGAGCACGATGTTAAGAAAGTTTATCTTGCTTTGATAGCTGGACATTTGCGAAATAAAGAGGGAAGAATTGATATTCCTCTTTCTGAAAATCCGAAAGTCCCGGGCACGATGAGAGTTGATTATGAATCAGGGAAAAGGGCGATAACTGAATATAAGGTTTTGGAAGAATTTGAAAATTATTCACTTGTTGAAGCAAGACCGCTTACTGGACGATTGCACCAAATAAGAGTTCACTTCAAAGCAGTTGGACATCCGCTCGCGATTGATTCGCTTTATGGAAACAAAAGTGAAATTTTCTTGTCGGAAATAAAAAGAAAGTATAAAGCAAAGGAAGATGAAGTTGAAAAACCATTGATGAGTAGATTGACATTGCATGCGTTGAAGCTTGGATTTTTCCATTTCAGGCGAAAAGAATATGTTGAGTTTGAGGCAGGCTTGCCGAAAGATTTTGAAAGCTTGCTAAAGCAATTAAGAAAACACAGCGTGAAAGCAGAAAGCACTTAAAATTTTAATATCATAAAAAATTGGGAGAGCAAAAATGGTCAAGGAACAAAAATTCACACCTTGGTATTTTCAGCCAGAAATAGCAAAGGTTTATGAATCATTTTATGAGGGCAAGTATAAGGAAGCGGATATTCAAGAGAAAAATTTGTTAAAGTTTTTGCTTGACCAGATAGAGGGCGTAAGTGAAATTCTTGAGGTTGGATGTGGAACTGGGCACTTTACGAGGTGGTTGAATGCACTTGGATATAAAATCGTTGGAGCTGATATTTCGCCAGTGATGCTCGGAGTTGCAAAAGAATTGTGGAGCGATGGTAAATTTATAAATGCAAGATCTGAATTTTTACCATTCAAGGATAAAACTTTTGATGTTGTGCTTTATGTCGCTTGTCTTGAATATATGCCAGACCTCGTTAAAGTTTTTCGTGAGGCGGAGAGAGTTGCAAGGCGAGGAATTGTGATGGGATTAATGAATAGATGGAGCTTGCCAACGATAAGACGAATAATTCAAGTAAAACTCGGTAAAAATCCGTATTACTACAACGCAAAATTTTATTCGCTACCGATGATCAAGAGGGAAATAATGAAAGCGCTTGATGGAAAAAACTATGAGTTTCTTGATTGGCGTTGCGCTGTTTTTCCGAAAATTTTAGGAATAAAAAAACTTGCTAAAATTCCTTTTTTAGGCTCTTTCCTTGGCGTTGGAGTTAAATTCAAATAAAAACATCCTTGAAAAATGCAAGTAGATTTTCCAAAATTTGGCAAAGTTGGAAAGATATTTTTTGACAATGTAATTTATCCAAAACTTGGCGCGAAAAGAGATGAAGTTCTCGTCGGTCCAAATTATGGTTGCGATAACGCGGTTGTTAAGATAAACGACAGGCAAGTTATGATATTGACATCTGATCCGCTTTCAATTATCCCTGCGCTTGGATTAGAGGATTCAGCATGGCTTACGGTTCATCTTCTTGCGTCAGATCTTGCGACAAGTGGAATCCCGCCGATGTATGCGGTGCTTGATTTCAACCTTCCACCACAAATAACGAAAGAAGAATTTGAAATTTATTGGGATGCGTTTCATCGTGAATGTGAGAAACTTGGAATAGCAATAGTTGGAGGACATACGGGAAAATTTTTCGGTATTGATTACACAATCGTCGGAGGTGGGACATTTATAGCAATTGGTGATATTGATAAGTATCTCTCTTCAAACATGGCTAAACCTGGGGATAGAATCGTGATAACAAAAGGAGGAGCGATTGCAACCACAGGTATACTTGCTCGTGTCTTTCCAGAGACGATAGAAAGAAATTTCGGTTCTGACTTTTTGAAAGAGGCACAAAGTTATTTCAGAAAATTTTCAGTTGTTGACGATGCCTTAACTGCGGTTAAAATAGGTGTTCGTAATGATGGTGTTTCTGCAATGCACGATGCAACGGAAGGTGGTGTCTTCGGCGGAATCTACGAGATGGCGATCGCAAGCGGTTGCGGTGTTCATGTCTATAAAGAAAAAGTTAAAATTTCGGAGACGACAAGAAAGATTTGTGATCTATTTGAGATTGATCCATATATTTCGTTAAGCGAAGGGACATTGATAATCGCTGTTAAAGAGGAAAAAGTTTCTGAACTTGTTAATGTTCTCGCGGAAAATGGTATTGAATCATCAGAGGTGGGATATTTTGAAGAACCTTCGTATGGGCTATGGATTGAAAATCCTGATGGAAGTAAAGAAGCGCTTGTTTATCCCGAAGCAGATCCTTATTGGAACGCATACATAAACGCCATTAACAAAGGATGGAGGTAAAAATGAAAATAAAAGGTTTGTATTTTGTCGTTGATATATCGTTTGTTGAAAAAGTTGGCGTTGAAAAATTATCTGAAATTGTTGAAAGGGCTATAAAAGGAGGAGTTGATGTAATTCAGCTGTGGGCTGATGAAGCAAAGTGGCAGTTGAATTTTAAAGAGTTCTTTGATGTAGCGAAAAAACTAATTGATGTCGCTCATAAATACAATGTTCCCGTTCTAATTGCAAATGATGTTGAATTATGCGCAAAACTTAACGCTGATGGCATCCATCTTGATGGTTATGAGATACCTAAACAATCGGGCGAAGAAATAAGAGAAATCATTGGTTCTGATAAAATTATTGGTATCACCTGTGGAAATGACATCAAAAAGATTGAATGGGCAAAACAAAACGGTGTTGATTATATCTCCTTTTGTTCTATTTTCCCGACTTCTTCAGTTGATTCATGCGAGATAGTCCCGCTTGAAATGATAAAAAAGGCAAAAGAGATACTTGGAGAAGATTTCCCAGTTTTTGCATCTGGAGGAATAACCATTGAAAATGTGAGCGATGTTTTGACAGCAGGCGCAGATGGAGTTGCGGTGATCTCCGCTATAATGAAATCGGAAAACCCAGAGGAGGTTAGTTCAAAGTTTAAGGAAAAAATTCTCTCAGCAAAGTGATAAAGCATGCGCAAGGTTTATTGTGAAATTACAGGTAAAGAATTGACGCTTCCGGATAAATGTCAAAGAATTGTTAGTTTCAGTCCAGCGATCACAGAGGCACTTTTTGAGATGGGGCTTGGGGATTTCGTCGTTGGAGTTAGCGTTTACTGTGTAAGACCTGAAACCGCAAGGAAAAAGACGATCGTCGGAAGCTACAATACCTTCAAAGAAGACAAACTTATATCTTTGAACCCGGATATTATTTTCACTACAACAGGATACCAACTTGATCTCGTTAACAAAATTGCTGACAAGTTCGTCGTTTATCCTGTTCGCCTTCCGCCGAGCGTGGCGGAAATAATAGCAACATCTTACGAAGTTGGAGTTGTTGCAGGATATTTTTCGGAAGCGAGAGAGCTTGAGAGAAAACTAACTTTTGAATTTAGCAATATAATTTCAAACCAAAAGATAAGCCAGGTAAAACCGAAGGTTTACATTGAAATTGACCTTGGGGGACCGGTGACATTTGGAGCCTATAGTTATATTACCGACGCAATTGAATTACTTGGTGGTGTGAACATATTTGGTGATTATCCTGCGGAATGGCTTTTTCCCAACGATGAAAAAGTTAGAGAGCTAAATCCAGATGTTATAATTTACGAACCAAAGATGTTTTCAAAGAATAGGGACAGAGGGAAGATTGTGAGTTTTCTTCAAAACAGGTTTGGTCAGGTAAATGCGATAAAAAATGAAAAAGTTTTCATCACGCCTGGAATTTATGATTTCATAGCACATCATGGACCAAGTTTCATAACTCAATCAATGCGTTGGTTGAAAGACATCATTGAAGGTTTGTAAATAGCTCCTTTCTTAAAAATCTTCCAGTGTATGAGTTTGGATTTTGCGCTACTTCTTCTGGGGTCCCCTCCGCAACTATATAACCACCTTCATCGCCGCCTTCGGGACCAAGATCAATTATCCAATCGGCAACTTTTATAACTTCAAGGTTATGTTCAATGACTATTACAGTGTTACCTTTGTCCACAAGTTTATTTAAGACATCAAGCAACATTTTGATATCTTCAAAGTGTAATCCAGTTGTCGGCTCATCAAGTATATAAAGAGTTTTTCCAGTTGCGACTTTTGAGAGTTCAGTTGCAAGTTTAACTCTTTGTGCCTCCCCGCCTGACAATGTCGGTGCAGGTTGACCAAGTTTTATATAACCAAGTCCAACATCATGTAGAGTTTGAAGTTTTCGCTTTATGTTCGGTATATCCTTGAAGAACTCAAGCGCTTCGGAAACGGTCATATTTAAAACATCGCTTATAGATTTTCCTTTGTATCTTATTTCAAGTGTTTCTTTGTTATATCTTTTTCCTTTGCAAACATCGCAAACAACATAAACATCTGGAAGAAAGTGCATTTCAATCTTCTTAACGCCTGAACCTTCGCACGCTTCACATCTTCCGCCCTTCACATTAAAGCTAAATCTTCCAGGTTTGTACCCTCTAAGTCGGGATTCAGGAAGTTGGGAAAAAAGATCTCTTATGAAAGTGAAAACTCCAGTATAAGTTGCTGGATTTGAGCGTGGGGTTCTTCCAATTGGTGATTGGTCTATTTCAATGACTTTATCAATGTGTTCAATCCCTTCAATTGATTTGTAAGGCAGTGGTTCTTGGGTGGAATTATAAAAATGTTTCGCAAGTATTCTGTAAAGTGTCTCACTTATAAGCGTTGATTTTCCTGAACCGCTCACGCCCGTGATGCATATAAATTTTCCAAGTGGAAATTTAACATCAATGTTTTTCAGATTATTTCCAGTTGCGCCTCTCAGGATTAGATATTTCCCGTTTCCTTGTCTTCTTTTTTGTGGGATTTCAATTTTCTTTTCACCTTTTAAATATTGCGCCGTTAATGATCTACTATCAAGCTCGTGTGGTTTTCCAATTGCGATGACATATCCACCATTTTCGCCAGCACCAGGTCCGAGGTCTATAACGAAATCAGCATTTTCAATCGTTTCTTTGTCGTGTTCAACAACGATAACTGTATTTCCAAGGTCGCGCAGTTTTTTCAGAGATTGAATTAGCTTAATGTTATCTCGCTGATGCAAACCTATGCTTGGTTCATCAAGCACATATAAAACTCCAGAAAGTTGAGAACCAATTTGTGTTGCGAGACGAATGCGTTGTGATTCGCCACCTGAAAGAGTTTTTGCAGGTCTATCAAGCGTTAAATAATCAAGTCCAACGTCAATGAGAAATTTCAATCTTGATTTTATTTCTTTCAAAATTTGGCTTGCGATTATAAGCTCTCGCTCTGTTAATTTTAGGTTTTCAAAAAATTCGTAAGCTGATTTTATTGGCATTGAAACTATTTCATCAATACCTATCTTCTTGCCAGTTTCTGCATCAATAATTTTCACAGCAAGTGATGATTTTTTCAATCTTTTACCTTGGCATTCTTGGCACGGTTGACTGCTCATAAATCGTTCAACCCATTGCCTAACGCTATCTGATGTTGTAATCGTGTAAACTTTTTTTAGATAGTTTATCACGCCATCAAATTTATCGGTGTATGTCGTGGTATATCCATCGGAATATCTATATTTGACTGAAAATTTTTCATCTTCAGCTCCGTAGAGAAGTATTTTAACTTGCTCTTTTGATAGTTTTTTGAATGGCTTTTCAAGATCAATATCATATCTTTTGGCGACCGCTTTTAAAAGAGACCATTCCCAGTTATCCTTTTCTTTCCCGTATGGAGCGATAGCGCCTTCCGAGATTGAAAGCGAAGGGTTCGGAATTATAAGTTTCAAATCAAACTCCATTTTTTCTCCAAGCCCATTGCATTCGGAGCACGCGCCATATTTGGAATTAAATGAGAATGAATTAGGGGAAAGTTCTTCATAGCTTATATTGCAATCAACGCAAGCGAAATGCTTGCTGAAAAATAAATCTTTTTCTCCATCGTTTACGATCACTGAGTTATTTCCGTATTCAAGAGCAAGTTCAACTGCCTCGTAAATTCTTCTTCTTGATTCTTTTGAGATGGTGAGTTTATCAATTAAGATTTCAATGTTGTGAATTTTATATCTGTCCACTTGCATTCCTGGGGTTATCTCTCTTACCTCACCATCAACTCTCACTCGTAGAAAGCCATCTCTTGAAATCTTTTCAAAAAGCTCTCTGTAATGACCTTTTCTTCCGCGGACGACTGGAGCAAAAATTTCAATTTTAACACCGTTACCAATCTTCAGTATGCTTTCAACAATTTGATCTGTTGATTGTTTTTGAACTCGCTTTCCACAATTATAACAAAATTGAACTCCAATCTTTGCAAATAGTAGTCGCAGGTAATCGTAAATTTCCGTCACGGTGCCAACGGTTGAGCGAGGGTTATGGCTTACAGATTTTTGATCAATTGATATAGCTGGGCTCAAACCATCTATTAAATCAACATCTGGCTTTTCCATTATGTCAAGGAATTGTCTTGCGTATGCTGATAGAGATTCAACATATCTTCTTTGTCCCTCTGCGTAAATTGTATCAAACGCAAGTGATGATTTACCTGAGCCTGAAATGCCAGTGATAACTATAAATTTGTTTCGTGGTATATCAAGATTTATATTTTTTAAATTGTGTTGCCTTGCCCCGCGGATTATGATCTTATCCAACATCTTTTTATTTACAACTTCAAATTTTTTTCTGTGCCTTCAATATGAAATCAATTATTTCCCTTACCGCTCCATTTCCTCCTGATGCAGAAGCAACATAGTCAACGACTCTCTTAACTTCGTTTCTTGCGTTTGCAGGTGCAGCGCTGAAACCAACTTTTTTCAAAAGCGGAATATCAAGTATGTCATCGCCAACATAGCAAAATTGTTCTGGTTTGAGGTTGTATTTTTCGGCGAGCATTTCAAAAGGTTTCACTTTGTCAATCGCACTTTGAATCAAATCCGTTATCCCAAGCTCGCTTGCCCTTTTTTTGATTATGTCAGATTCTCTTCCAGTGATAATTCCAACCTTTAGGTCAAGCTCAATAGCTCTTACGATGCCAAATCCGTCCTGCGCATTGAAAATTTTTATCTCCCCGCAGTTTGAAGAATAAATTATGCTCCCATCTGTTAAGACGCCGTCAACATCAAGAAGTATCATTTTAACTTTTTTAGCTTTTTCAAGTGCGTCTTTTTTTGCTTTCATTTGGCAACAGTTGTTTGTTCAAATTTTTTAACGAGCTCATCTATTTGTTTGACTTGGCTTAATAGTTCATATAAGTAATCAAGTTTTAGCTGGCTTGCCGCATCGCTTAAAGCTCTTGATGGTTCTGGATGTGTTTCAAGGAATATCGCATCAACTCCGACGGCAACAGCAGCTCTTGCGATGTGAAATATAAACTCAGGTCTTCCGCCAGATTTCTCTCCAACGCTTGGCAATTGAACTGAATGAGTGGCATCTATTACGACAGGATAACCTGTTGAGCGCATAATTGGTAAGGAGCGCATGTCAACGACGAGATTATGATATCCAAATGTCGTCCCTCGTTCGGTTAACAAAATTTTTTCATTTCCAGTTGAAGCAACCTTTTCAGCTGCATATTTCATATCTTCTGGTGCCATAAATTGACCTTTTTTTATATTAACTGCTTTTCCCGTTTTTCCAGCGGCAATCAGTAGTTCCGTTTGTCTGCAGAGGAAGGCCGGTATTTGAAGTACATCAACATATTCAGCAGCCATCTCCGCTTCCGGTTCTGAATGAATGTCGGTGAGGATTGGGATGTCAAGTTCTTTTTTAATTTGCGCAAGGATTTCAAGCGCTAATTTTTCACCAATCGTTGAAAAACCCTTTAAACTTGTCCTATTTGCTTTTTTATAACTTGATTTAAAAATAAAAGGCATTCCAAGTTCGGTTGTGATCTGTTTAGCTCGTTTGGCTGTTTCGTAAGTTATTTCGTAATTCTCAACTACGCAAGGTCCAGCTATGACGACGATTGGATTTCCACCGCCGATTTTTATGTTTCCAACTTCAACTATCTTTGTCATAACGATTTGCATAATTTTTTTATCAAAAATAAAAAAGTGGGATCTCAAATCAAAAATCCATACGGCTTTGGATAAATGTTGCTTTAAAAGGGCAAAGAATGTTATTTAGCGTGTGGTCTCGCTTGGATTTGTGGCTTCGCTTGAAATCGCATTTATGATGATCTCCGCAGTTGCAAGATTCGTCGCAAGTGGGATATTGTAAACATCACAAACTCTCATTAATGTTTTAATGTCGGGATCGTGTGGGTGAGGTTCAAGCGGATCGTGAAGAAAGATAACAGCGTCGCATTTACCTTGCACAACAAGTGCTGCGATTTCCACATCACCACCATATGGACCTGAATGATATGCTTTGATTTTTAAACCTGTTTTTTCCTTTACAAGTTTAGCGGTCGTTCCGGTTCCAATTAAATTGAATTTTTCAAGTTTCTTTTTGTTTTGAGTTGCAAATGCAACCATGTCCGCTTTTTTTCTATCATGGGCTATCAATGCTACTGTTTTCGGTTTCACCGCCGTTTTTTGCTTTCTTTTTGAGAAAGATAAACCAAATTGGGGATTGGATTACGGTCGCGATTGTGATAACTATTGTATCGTGTAATGCTTTTAATTTAGTTGTCATCTCTCTTCCGATGAAGAAAAACTGGGCTAAAAATCCCCCAACTTGCAAAGCGACGAAAAACAAAACGAACAGAAAAATTAAAATTAGAAAAGCGGATTTTAAACCGCCCTTTTTATTATGTCTGTAGCCAAGTACGGAAAAAACTACGATGTGAGCAATGTAAAAGATAACATTTACAAGTCCAAGGATTTCTTCAGTTTTCAAGATACAAGTTTTTTTGTTTTAACTTCGCTCTGGCAAAATTACGCTGTCTATTCCATTTAATCCTATAGGGCTTAGCGTTAAAAATGGTTCTCCGTATTTTCGTCCTATCATCTGTCCGAAGAAACGAGCTTGAGCAATGAGATACTCTTTAAAGTCCGCCGTGCTCAAAAGAGTTTCATCTGCATTTAACTTTACAGATGGATTAAAAAACTGTGATTTGTAACATTCAATGACTTTCATCTTTTTCTCAAACACATCGGATATGTCTATGATCAAGTTTGGGATGAACTGTTGATAAAAGTATTGCACATAGAAGAAAATTTTCTTCGGGCGAAATGCTTCTTGTTCTTTCCCATTTAATTTTGTTTTTAACTTAACAAGCCCTGAAAGATACCATGCTTCCCGGACAAGTTTGCTCGTGTTTTCGTGGTCCGGGTGTCGCTCAATCCAATATGGAGCGAAAATTATTTCGGGTTTGTATTTTCTGATTATTTTTATCAGCTCAATTTTGTTTTTTTGAGTGACTTCTATCCCACCGTCTGGTAGTTTAAGATTCTCACGGATGCTAACGCCCATAAGAGATGAAGCTTCCTTTGCTTCTTTTGCCCTCATTTTCTCATCCCCTCGTGTGCCAAGCTCTCCTCGGGTAAGATCAAGAATCCCAACGGGATAATTTTTTTGTGTTAATTTTATTATCGTTCCACTACAGCTTAACTCTATGTCGTCTGGGTGAGCTGCGATCGCAAGAGCGTAAAGTTTCATAAGCTCAAGGTTTGTTTGATGTTTCAATTAATTGAAAATTTCAAGGAAACTCTATGCGTGTTTCCAAGTTCCGAACTAAATCTTGCAAATGAATAATCAATATCAAGGCGATTTAATTTAACTCCAGCGCCAAGCGTAAATTCTCCGTTTTCTGTGAAACCGGATCTAACCGAGAGCAAATCTTTAAAAGTATATTCACCACCGATATTTATGTCAAAACTTACGAAGTTCGTCCCAAGGAAAGCAGTTTTGTTTCTTCCTTCAAACCTTGTTATTAAATCAAGCGACGGTGTTAATCTTCCCCATAAAATTTCAAATTCTCGGCTTATTCCAGTTATCAAAGATGGAACTACAAGTTCGTTTTTACCTGTGTTCCATATTATAAGTGTTGAAGTTATGTCTTTCACGACGAGCCCAAGTGAGAAGTTTGAAACTTTAAATTTTACACCTGCATCAAATCCAACGCCTATCCCAGAGTTTTTTTCAATTTTTCTATAGATGAACTTTACATTACCACCAAATGAAAATTTTTCATTTGAGCTTTTCGCAAATGATGTTATCACGATCCAATCGGATGATGAAACGAATGTGATCTTGTTGGGATCAATTCGGTCAAACTCGGGATTAAAAATCCCATCACCATTGTTGTCAAGAAGTGCCCCTTCTGTATATGGTATATCGTCAATGCCGAGACGAATGATTGACAAAGCAAATGATAAAAAGTTTGTCGGTTTTAAAGCAAGTCCGAAGTAATCGTGATTTAATATTCCAGCAAATCTTTCATCGTGCATCAAGATTAATTGAGTGTTTGATGATAATTGGGCAAGTCCTGCTGGGTTCCAATATCCAGCAGTTACATCGTTTGCAACGCTTGTAAATGCTCCTCCCATTCCAAGCGCTCTTCCACCAACACCAATTGACATAAATTCACCAGCATATTTTGAAAACTTGAAGCTATTTGAAAAAGCAATTGAGATAGAGAAGAGATACAATATCAAAAACAAATTAATCAATCGGTCGTGCGCCGAGATTTTCAATAAGCGCTTTGACAAATGGGGACTCATTCATAAGTTTTTTTAGTTTTAAATCAGGGCTCTTTTGAATAATTTCGTCCTTGAAATTTTGAACATCGCATATCAAAACATCAATATCAAGTTCAGCGTTGCATATCTTTGAAATTTCCCTTCTCAAAAATCCTATGTCTTTTCTTATCCATTCAAGGTGTAAATCTGTGGCTGTTCCAATTTTAATCTTTGTGTCTTTCATCTCAAGTGGATATGAAAGTTTAAGCGCGGTCGCAAGATTGAGATTGTAACTTTGTGCTTTGTCTGCTATCTCATCCCATTTCTCGCGAATTAAATTTAAAATTTTTTCTGGGTCGTCAATTTTTTGTTGCTCTAATCTTTGAAATGATTTCGTTTCGTATTTTGCGAGCGGATCTTGGAATAATTTGTTTATTTCTTGAATATCATCGTGTTGAAGTTGTGAAGGTTCATTCTTTTTAGATTCGGATTTTATATTTTTTTCGGTTGAGTAAGTTAAGATTTCGGATTTGTTCCCCCTTTTCGGGGGATTGTTAAAATTTTCAGACGAAGAACCTCCAGATGAATTAAGTGAGTTTTCAATTTTCTCAATCTTTGAGATCAGCTCTTGAATTTTAACTGTGCTGTCAAGCGATGCAAGTTGCGTTATGACCATTTCAAGCTTTAGTCTCGGCTGAGGTGTCCATCTTATGGTGATTTCTGCATCGTTGACAATTTTAAGCATCCTTAAGATATCGGATTCATTAAAATTTTTCGCTTCGTTCATATAGCGAGTTTTATAATACTCCGTTGCTTCAATTAATTCAGCCGATTTTGTTGTTATGGCAACCAAAAGATTTCGCAAGTGCTCTGATAAACCGCTCAAGAATTCTTGAAAGTCGTAGCCGAGTTTGATTATTTCATCAACGAGTTCAAATCCAGCTTTTATATTCTTCTCCTTAACTATGTCGGTGACCTTGAAGAAAACTTCCTGATCAATTATGTTTAATGCTTTTATTACATCATCAAATTTTATCTTCTCACCACAGAATGAGACGACCTGATCAAAAATGCTCAAAGCATCACGCAATGAACCATTGGCTTTTTTCGCAATTGTAAAAAGTGAATCGTCATCAATTTGAATTTTATCTTGTTGCGCAATAAGTTTTAATCTTTCAATGATCTTTTGGATTTCAATTCTTCTGAAATCAAATCTTTGACATCTTGATAAAATCGTTGATGGGACTCTATGTGGTTCGGTAGTCGCAAAGATAAATAGAATATGCGGTGGGGGTTCTTCAAGTGTTTTCAAGAGGGCGTTGAAAGCTTCTTTCGTAAGCATGTGAACTTCGTCAATGATATAAACTTTATACTTCGCTTTAGTCGGGGTATATCTAACGGATTCTCGTAAGTCACGCACCTCATCAATTCCTCGGTTTGATGCACCATCAATTTCAAGCACATCAATGCTTCTTCCGTTTGAAATTTCAAGGCACATTTCACATTCATTGCAAGGTTCATAATTTTGCGGATTTAAGCAGTTTATTGCTTTAGCAAGTATTCTTGCAACTGTTGTTTTGCCAACTCCACGGGGACCAGCGAAGATATATGCGTGAGCAACGCGCCCAAGTTTGAGAGAATTCAAAAGAGTTGCAGTAACATGTTCCTGACCGACAACTTCATTAAATCTTGTAGGTCGCCATTTTCTTGCGGTTACGAGATAAGTCATACCTTAACCTTGCCTATTATTTTGAAATCAATATAATAAAAATTGAAAAATTGAGCAATTTGATCCTTGAACGCAGGAGCTTTAGATGTTTTGGTTTTTTCGCTTTTATTGCTCCTAAAATTTTGACATCATTTGATTTTTTTGCCATTTGTGTTAAATTAACAAAAAAATGATTTTAAAATGCGGAAATTAGTTTTACTATTAGCGTTTGTTTTTGTTCTTGTTCAATTCTTATCATCCCAGGAGATTTTGCTCAGATATCAACCGGAGAAGGGCAAAAAATTTGCCTATTCTTTTTCAACCGATGGGACCATAACGCAAACCGTTATGGGGGTGGAACAGACGATAAATTTAAATACGAAAATGACAATTCACTATTTAGTTCAAAATATAGCATCTAACGGAAATGTTGAACTTATAATTTCAGTTGATACAATTGAGACGAGGATGAAAACGCAAGTGTTACAAATGGATACAACGCTGATTTTGCCCGTCGGATTTAAGTTTAGACAGGTGATTGATAAATTTGGTAGGGGAGTAAGTTTTGAAATTCTTGAGATAAAACAACAAAGATTGCTAAGTGGATTTGGAGAAAACTTGGACAAGCGTCAATATACTCACGCGGTCATCTTCCCTGAAAGAAAAATTAAACCGAATGACAGTTGGAATTTCTCTTATGCCGATACAACTATTTCTGATGAAGGACAAGCAATTGTAAAGACAAGTGGGAAATACACTTTTGAGGGAATTGAAACCGTAAACCAAATAAGATGCGCAAGGTTGAAGGTTGACGCAAATTTTGCAATATCTGGGCAAGGAACTATACAAGGTATGAAATATGGACTTGAAGGTGAAGGTAAAAATGTCGGGACATTGTGGGTAGATCTCGGGACTGGAATTGTAGTTCGTTCGGATACAAACGCAGAAATTGAAACGGCGATGGGAATAAAGGGGCAAATTGAAATGACTTTGCCTATGAGTCAAAGGATGAGAACTGTTTTAAACTTGATAAGGTAATTGTTAGATATTGTTTAAAATTCTCTTCGCAAGGCGAACATCATCTGTGATTATGCCATCAACGCCAAAATTTATCATTCTTTTTATATCTTCGGGTTTATTTACTGTGTAAACGAAAATTTTAAAGCCAGCGCTGTGTATTTTCTTTACAAGATTTGGGGTTGTGAATTTGTAGTTGTGGATTAGAGCAACTGTGCCAAGATTTTTAAGCGTTTTGATAGGATTGAAATACACCGGATAATGATATAAGAAGGCGGTAGGGATTTCATTTGTTAGTTTTTTAATCTTTTTGAGAATTCTTGGGTCAAATGAACTGATTAAAACTTTATCTTCACATTGTTTCTCAAAAACGATAGCAAGAACTTTTTCCGTGATCCTGTCCTTAAGAGATGAGCTTTTTATCTCTATATTGATTGGAACCTTTTTAGCGAAAAGCTCTAAAACTTCTTCAAGTGTTGGGATTTTTTCTCCCTTGTATTTTGGATGAAACCAACTCCCTGCGTCAAGTTCTCTCAAAAGCCAAAGGTAAAGATCCTTTACTTTTCCTGTGCCGTTTGTTGTTCTGTTAACTTTTGCATCGTGGATCACAACAGGGGTTCCATCTTTTGTGATGCGAACATCAAGCTCAATCATATCCGCTTTATGACGAAGCGCGATCTTAAATGCTGAGAGAGTATTTTCCGGAGCAATTGCCGAAAGACCACGATGCGCAATCAAAAGAGGAGAGCCGGATTTGAAAAATTTCTCAAAAGCTTCTTGAGATTTCATTTCAAGACCTCAAGGAAGATTGTTTTCAAATAAAGAGTTTCTGGCATTTGAAGAACCCAAGGATGATCCTCTGGTTGAAATGTCACATCAATTACTCTTAATTTCCTCCCCAAGTCATTGCTTGCAAATCTTATTGCCTCCTGAAGCATTTCAAGCGATATATGATAAGCACAAGATGAAACCATAATTTTACCACCTGGTTCAAGCATTTTAAGCGAGTTTAGAATTAATTTGTGAAAAGCCCATTTGACACCTTCTGCGCCTCGTTTTGTTTTTGTCATAGCTGGTGGATCAATGATGATAAAATCAAACTTTTCGCCAGAGCTTGCCATTGATTCAATAGTTTCAAAGGCATCCGCAGTTAAAAAATTCACTTTATCACTTAATTTATTTATCTTTGCATTTTCTCTTGCCAAATCGGTTGCACTTCTATCCGAATCAACGCCAATTACATTTGCTCCAGCGCTTGCGCAATAAATGCTAAAGGCCCCTGAATAACAAAAAAGATCAAGAACTCTATCACCTTTACCTATCATCTCCTTAACCTTTTTCCTATTGTCGCGCTGATCAAGGTAAAATCCTGTTTTTTGTCCGTGGTGCAAGTCAACGATAAATTTCAAAGCGTTCTCTTCAATTTCAGTGTATCTTGGAACATGCCCATAAAGTTCACCAGATGAAATTTCAAGTCCCTCTTCTTTTCTTGATTCCATATCGCTTCGCTCATATATTCCCGAAACTTTCAAAATATCGGTTAAAATCGTAACTATTTCGTGCTTGAAATTTTCTATCCCTGCTGTCCTTGTTTGAAGTATGAGATAGTTGTTAAATTTATCTACGATAAGCCCAGGGATCTCGTCAGCTTCTGCATGAATTAGGCGAAATGCATTTGATTTAATTTTTAATTTTTTTCTTCTATCAAGCGCTTCTTTTATTTTGCTTCTGAAAAAGTTTGCGTTGATTTTTTCGTTATTTTGCGTTAGAATTCTTGCAATTATGTGTGATTTAGGGTTGAAAAATGCTTTTCCAAGGAATTCACCAGTTGAACTTTTTACATCAACTATTTGGACAGGTTCGTTTTTTAGTTTTTCAAAATTTTCTATTTCGTCCCTAAATATCCAGAGGTAAAAGTTTTTTATTTTTTTCTCCTTACCTTTTTTCAAGGTGATTTCCATTCAGGCAAGTCCCAATCTTTTAGTTTCATTTTGAAAATTTTTGACTTTTTATGTAAAACTTGATTTTTCCAGTTCGTTTTGATATATTTGTATCTGAATTTATCGGGGCGTAGCGCAGATGGTTAGCGCGCTTGCCTTGGGAGCAAGAGGTCCCCGGTTCAAGTCCGGGCGCCCCGACTCTTTTTACTTAGAATTTTCCTTTCCTTATTAAACCATCAACTGAAATCCCCTCACCACCTTTAAAAATAAACACAAGGGCTATCAGGAAATATAAGGCAGCTAGTTCAAATCTCATATCCGTTATAAGATGTCTGTAAACCGCAACAGCCATCGTAATACCAATGAAGATTGCTGAATATCTTGTAAATAAACCGATCGCGAGCAAAATTCCTCCAACGAACTCTGATAATGTAGCAGCAAGAGCGAAAAGTTCTGGAGCTGGAAAACCAATATCTTTCACTGTATTCAAAAATCTCCATTCATTTCCCTTGACAAAATATCCAAATGCTGATTTGGCTTTGCCAAGACCATGAAAATATGAAAGCATTAAACCAGAACCAAAGCGGAATAAAGAAAATATTATATTTGATGCCCTTGACATTGAATTAATCCTTTTTGGTTTTTAAGATAAAACTTTCAAAAGAAAATTTCAACCTGGTGAACTTTTCCACAACCACAAACAGGTAATTTGTTGTCAGTTAGTTTTTGGGCATCAAGTTTTACATAAAATTCACCTGTTCTGCTATATTTAAACTCGTAAACACAATTTCTGTAAATTCTTTTAACATAGATTTCGTCCCACTCATCCGGGAAAGATGGTTGCGTAATGTAAATTCCATCGTAATCTGGCTTGATCCCGCAGATGTATTCAAGAAAGGATTTGAACATCCAAACGGATGAGCTCGTAAGCCAGGTAAAGGAAGCCTCGCCGAAATGTGGTGAATCTTTACCGCAAATATATTCTGGATAGAGAAATGGCTCGGCTTTATATCTTTTATCATTTAGAAATTTTAAAGGTAGAAGTTTGGTGTAGACCTCAAAAGATTTTCCCTTGAACACATCTGAAAGAGTTGAAAAAGCCATTACAGCCCAAGCGTTTGCAGTGATTGAAAAACTTGCGTTTTCTTTTTCACCAGCTATCAATCTTGTCGTTATCCCAAGTTTATCATCCGGTGTTGTATAAGCAGGATCAAGTAAAAGAAAACCATATGTTGATTCAAGAAATTCAATTGCGGAATTTAAACATTTGATTTTTATGTCTTTATCGCAAACATCGCTTAACACAGCCCATATCTGTGGCTCAAGGTAAATTTTGCCTTCCTTTGAGAAATAACTTCCAATTTTTTCACCGTCTTTTGTAAAACCTCTTATAAACCAACCTGCATTGTTGAGTTTTTTATACTCCTCATAGCAATGTCTATTTATAGCATTTCTGATGTTCTCTCGCTTAACTTTGTATTTTTCAACATCAATTTCTAAAAATTCATTTAACTTTATCCACTCATTTAGAGCATAAAGTAAGATCAAACTTGTAAGAGTTGACTCAATGGATTCGCTTGATAGTTTTTCAAGGATAAGTTGATGATTCCCGCTTTGGCCGAGAACAAAATCTATTCCTCTTTTCAAATGTTCGTATATTGAACTGTTTTCCTCTGAATCGTAATAGTTTAAATTCTCTTCTAAAACTTTAAAATTGCCTGTTTCTTTTAGGTATTCAAATGTTGCAATGCAAAGCCACAATGGATTATAAGTATCGTCTGAATGTGTTGAAAAATTATTAAAAGGATTGAATCTATCGCAAGTTTTTCCATTTGAGAGTTGAAATCTGAAAAGATATTTAAGTCGCTCTTTACAAACATTATGATTTATGGGCAAAATTCCGATAATTGATTGAACTGAATCTTTATAGTTTACCATATCAGAACCAGATGTGTAACTGTTTGCTGAATGTCCGCCCAAGTAGAAATAAATCAGATTTTGATATTTATTCCATCGGTTTATGAAAAGATTTATGTTTTCATCGGGTGTTTTTACTTTCACACCTTTTTCAAATAGCTCATCTCGGTAAAAGGAGAGCATTTTTTCAAAGTCATTTTTTGCAATTTCAATTTTCGCTTCAGATTTTGTTCTTTCGTTCAAAACTCCCAACGCTATTAGAATTTCTTTTTCGTCAGCATTTTCAATTTGAATATCATGCTGAAAGGAGAAGATCGCTTCTCTTCCATTTGCTATTGATTCAAAACACCAACCTTCTTTCACAGCTTGTGGAAGTTCAATTGTCCCGTTTCCTATAAATGCTGATTTCAGACAATCAAATGATTCGGGAGTTGGCTCGGATGAAAAAAAGACGGTCTTATTCCAAAGATTGTTTGTCGCAAAGAGCTTTTGATTATTTACCCAGGTTTTGATAAAAAGTTCTTGGTGATATGGTTCAAGGATTGAAGAGCGTAAGTCACCAAGCGAAAGTTCCACGGCTGAAAAAACTTTTAAGTTCCTTTTTTCACCTGATTCGTTTCTTATTTTCACAAACCAATATTCAAGATCCTTGTCAATCGGGACGAAATAGGTGATTTCGCAGTAGATTTTATTTTTTAATGATTTAATTTTCAAATAGCCAATTCCAAAACTAACTTTCCAAAAACTAAATTCGTAAACTTTCGGTAGGTTAATACACCAACTTTCTTCTGTCAAAGTGTCTCTTATGTAAATAAAGCGTCCAAGTTGCGAGTTTATCTTCGGAGCCCATTTGAGGATAGAATTAAATGTTGGGTGTTCATAAAAGCTATGCCCTGTTCCATTATACAAGACAAGCGAAGTATATTTTCCATTTGTAAGTATAATTGACCAATCGGTGTTTGGGATTTCTTCAAGCGTTATTTCTCCGCTTTCAAGGTTCAGGCTTCTTTTCATAAGCAGTTGCAATTTTTAGTGAATATGTTTAAATTTTGTGTTGTAATAAGTTATTGAAAATGAGTGAAATTTTGAAAAATCTTTCGCATTTTCAAAATTTTGAGGTGAAACAAAAAGTTTAAATCTGATGGAATTAAAGATCGGCTCGGAGGAAAAAGGAGGAAAGTATCGTAGGGTAATGGTTGTTTTAATGTATGTTTTAATCACTGCTTTAATTTCAAATTTTATTGCGTTTATCACCGAATGGATTTATAGAGGTATAGTTAAAAATGTTTTTTATTTTGTAGCTCCAACCGTTATTGGTGTATTTCTTGGGATTGCGTTTGCAATTTTAAGATTTTCAATTGAGCGGAGAATTGATGAAACGAAAAGATTTTGGGAAAGCATTTTTCAATCTACTGTAAATGGTATAATTTTAACTGATTTGACTGGCAAGATAAAGTATGCAAATAGTTATGCTATTAATTTTCATGGTTACACGCTTGATGAGATAAAGGAATTTTACATTTTTGATCTTGTCGTTCCTGATTTTATTGAGATTGTTCGTGAATATATTAGAGATATAGTTGAAGGCAAAGGACATGAGGTTTTTGAAGTTGGATTTCTAACGAAAAGTGGTGTTGTTAAGTATGCTGAGTTGAGCGGACAACTAATAAAATATGGGGCAACAGAGTTAATTCAATTTGTTGAGGTTGATACGACTGAGAAAAGACGTTTTGAAGATGAATTGATAGAAGCAGAACGAAGATATAGAGAACTTTTTGAGAATGCAGTTATCGGGGTTTACAGATCAACTCCAGATGGTAGAATAATTGATGTGAATCCAGCATTTGTTAGAATGTTTGGCGCAAAAGATAAGTTTGAGATATTGCGAAGAAACGCTTCTGAATTTTATGTTAACCCAGAGGATAGAGATAAATTTATTCGTGCTTTGGAAATTTCTGATTCAGTTTCAAATTTTGAGAATCGCTTGAAACGACTTGATGGAAAAGAAATATATGTCCGTGAGCATGTCAGAGCAGTTAAAGATTCCATTGGGAATGTTCTTTATTACGAAGGTATGATAGAGGATATAACAGGGCAAAAGATATGGGAAGAAAAATTAAAAGAGTCGGAAGCGAAATATAGGACTCTCGTTGAAGGTTCTCTTGTTGGGACATATATTTTTCAAGATGGCAAGTTTAAGTTTGCCAGCGGGCAAATTGTTTCAATTCTTGGATTCAAAAGCGAAGAGATACTTGATACGAGAACAATCCTTGATTTCGTCCATCCTGATGATAAGAGAAG
This sequence comes from Candidatus Kryptonium sp., assembly GCA_025060635.1. Lineage (NCBI taxonomy): Bacteria > Pseudomonadati > Candidatus Kryptoniota > Candidatus Kryptonium > Candidatus Kryptonium sp. Next base: position 901,162 of record JANXBN010000001.1, read on the forward strand.
AGTGATGGAAATGTTTGCTTTAGGCTTAAAAGGGGATCTCCCGATGGCAAATTTTTCATTCAGGGTCTTAAAGAAAAACGGTGAAATTGCTTGGGTTGAAGTCCTTAACAATATCATAACTTACAACGGTAAGCCCGCAATTCTTGGAACAATGCTTGATATAACCGATAAAGTAAAGGCGGAACAAAGAAATCGTATTCTGTCAAACTTATTACTTAACCTAAATGATGCTGTTGTTATAACTGATGAACAAGCGAACATACTTGAGGTAAATGATGCCTTTTGTAGAATTACAGGCTACTCAAAAGATGAGGTAATTGGTAAAAATCCAAGGATTTTAAAATCGGGGCTCCATGAGCCAGAGTTTTATAAGGATATGTGGGAATCAATTTTAACTAAGGGTTACTGGTCTGGTGAAATAATAAATAAAAAGAAAAATGGTGAGTTTTATTTCGCTTTTCTTTCAATTACATCTGTCAAAGATGAACTTCACGGGGTAACATATTATCTTGGGATTCAATCTGATATAACGGAAAGAAAGAAAATAGAGGAGCAGATAAGGTATCAAGCAAATCTACTTGAGAATGTCAATGACGCTATAATTGCAGCGGATTTAAATTATAGAATAACTTCCTGGAATAAGGCAGCTGAAAGGATGTATGGATATAAGTCCGAAGAAGTTATAGGAAAGGAAATAAGTGAAGTTGTGCCAGTGGAGTTTCCAAATTTATCAAGAGATGAGGTTAGAAAGATAATCCTTGAAAAGGGATTTTGGAAAGGTGAAGCGATCCATTACAATAGATTTGGTGAGAAAATTTATGTGAGTTCATCTATTACGGTTTTGAAAGATTCTCAAGGTAATCCAATTGGAACAGTCGGGATAAACCGCGATATAACTGAGCAGAAAAAAGCTGAGGAAAAGTTAAAACTATATGCTGAACAGCTTGAGATTGCAAACGCGCAGCTCCAGGAATTGAATAAGCTCAAGAGTGAATTTCTTGCAAACACATCGCACGAATTAAGGACCCCGTTAAATTCAATTATTGGATTTTTGAACTTAATAAAAGAAGGGTTATATGAAAATCATGAAGAGATGATGAAATTCGTTGATAATGCTTTGATGAGCGCAAGGCATCTTTTGAACATAATAAATGACATACTTGACATCGCAAAGATAGAGGCAGGTAAGCTTGAACTTAACATTGAAGACATTGAGGTTTCGGAACTTCTCTATGAGGTTTGGACATTATCCCATGTTCAAGCGGAGCAGAAAAAGCTTGAATATAAATTCATTTATCCAGAGCGTAATGTTTTTATAAGGGGAGATAGAAACAGGTTAAAGCAAATCCTTTTAAATTTAATTGGAAATGCAATTAAGTTTACACATAAAGGAGGTATAACGGTAAGAGCAGAAGTTTTTGAGGAAAAAGGATTTTGCCAATTTACAGTTTCAGATACAGGTATAGGGATTCCGAAAGAAAGGCAAGCAAAGCTTTTCCAAAAGTTTGTGCAAGCAAACGGGACAACTACAAGGAAATATGGTGGCACAGGGCTTGGACTTGCGATTACTAAAAGTTTGGTGGAATTAATGGGTGGAATTATAGATCTTTACAGCGAGGGCGAAGGGAAAGGAACAACCGTAATATTTACGATTCCTTTATCTGGAATTTCATATGGTGAAAAATTTGAAATTGAATCAGGAAAAATTTATGGCGACTCTGGTCTATTGATCCTTGCCGTGGATGATGATGCAAGATTTGCTAACTTTTTGAAAACATTTCTTGTAAAAAATTCGTTTAGATTTGTTTGGGCAGCCAACGCCGAAGATGGATGGAACTATATTTTAAAACTTAAACCAGATGTTTTAATACTTGATTATGCAATTCCATATAAAGCTTCCGCTTTGATAAAAAATGGATTTGACCTTGTTTTAAAGGTTTATGATACACCTGAATTTCAAGATACACCAGTTATAATTTTGACGGGGCATCCACAAAAGGTAAGGGAATTGTTGAAACTTTCCTTTATCAATTTCCAACCAAATGTTCTTGAAAAACCGATTGAGCCAAATTATCTTTTGAATTTACTTAGACAGTATGTGAAAGAAAAGGATGAGGTTAATATCTTACTTGCCGATGATGATGCAAATATTGAGATTTATTTGAGGAAAATCTTGCCTGATATATACAAGATTGATTATGCAAAAAACGGCAGAGAAGCGATAGAAAAGATAAAGACAAATAATTACGACATCCTTCTTCTTGATTTGATGATGCCAGAAGTTAACGGTTATGATGTTATAAGAGAGCTAAGGTTAAATAAACTTGCACCTGAACTTCCAATACTTGTCATAACTAATTTCCCTGACCCAGCAACTGAGGAGGAAAGGGAACTGTTATCAAAGAGTATGGGGATAATTGTTCTTGATAAAAGCGAGCTTAATTTGGATCCTGGCAAATTAATTGATTTGATAAACAAACAAATCAAAATAAAGCAAAGGTAAATAATGCCTCACATTCTTGTCGTTGAGGACGATATTATGAGCGCGCAACTTTTTGAGATAATTCTAAAACGAAAAGGTGGATTTGAGGTAACTGTGACTGACGATGGCCAGAAGATAATTGAATTGATAAAATCTGGTAGCGTTGATTTGGTAATAATGGATGTCTCGCTTCCTGGGACATTTGTAGATGGTGTCCAAGTTGATGGGCTAAAGTTAACAAGGATGATAAAAGAAAATGAAGCGACTGCTAAAATTCCAGTTATACTTGCAACTGCCCATGCGATGCGAGGAGACGCTGAAAGATTTCTTGAGGAAAGCAAAGCTGATGATTATATCTCAAAACCAATTAGTGATCATAATTTTTTAATTCAAAAAATTAAGGAGTATTTGAAAAGTGAGTGAGGAAACGAAAGGAAAAATTTTAATAGTTGAGGATGATCAAAGCTACGCTGAAATCTTAAAAAGGGTGATAGCAAAGAATGGATACGATGTCAAACTTGCTTATAATGGAATTGATGGTTTTAATCAAATGATGGAGTATAAACCAGATATAGCCATAGTTGATTGGATGATGCCAGGGATGTCTGGAATTGAATTAGTTAGAAAGATCAAAGAAGACCAAGAGTTAAAATTTTCTTATGTTATAATGCTTACTGCAAGAGTTGAGACTGAGGACAAGGTGACAGGACTTGAAGCTGGAGCCGATGATTTTATCACCAAGCCCGTTGATTTCAGCGAACTTATCGCAAGAATAAAAGTTGGATTAAGGATAAAAGCGCTTCAATCTGAAGTAGCAGAACTTCAGCATGAAGTCGCGCTTTTAGAAATGGCAAGGACATTGGGACACGAGATAAATAATCCGTTGAATATAATTTATCTTTCAATTGAGCTTATAAATCGCTCTCTGAAAGATGGTGACATTGAGAAAATCAAGGAAAATCTATCTCGGGTTTTTCAAGCATCTGAAAGAATAAAAGAAATTGTTAATAAACTTATCTCTCTTCGTAAACCTGCCTTCAAAAATTATGTTGATGGCAAACGAATGCTTGACCTCAGTGGAGAATAAATAACCCTATCAAAATTACCTATCCTTTTTGTAATTTTTACCAACTATCTTGTGCTTTTCAATAAAAATTTCTTTGTGATTTAAGCAAATTCAAGGTCAATTTTTTATGTTTTATTACTGGCATATTAATTGAAGTCTCAATCTTGTGAGATCGTTAAAACTTAAAAGTTTCCGGTAATGTCCATTGTTTGCAAAATACTAATTTATACGAACGACGCAAATTTTAAAGATAAAATGAGCAAAGTTTTTGAAAATGGAAAATATGTGATAAAAGTTGTGGAAATGTTTACTGATGTCGTTGAAGTGTTGCATTTTGAGCTGTATGATGTGTTAGTGATTGAAACGGAATTTTTGAGTGAAATGAATGAACTTTTGAAAATTGCAGATAACATTTTGCTTGGTATACCGATAGTTGTCGCTTGTGGTGAGGATGGATTGAGGGTTGAGAATGGGAATAATTCAAAATTTTACTTCTTGAACAAATTTGCTGAACCAGAAGAATGGAGGAAGGTAGTTCAAATGGTTGTAAGTGAGAATTATACCATAAACATTAAGGAGATTTGAACATGCTGTCGGTTATAATTCAAAGCTTGGCTTTTGTGATTTTTATAGGTGTGTTTCTGCTTACAATAAAAATTTTGAATGATGGAGTTTCAAGATTAAAATGGATTTTCGTTAGCGTGTTATTGTCCTGGCTTACAGTGGTTGTGCATACTGATTTAAGTTTTGTTCCTTTGTTATTTCTTTTTTCTGGGGTTGTTTCAGGTATTTACGGATTAATTTTGCTATCAAAAGAAAAAGATAAAAAGGAAAAGCGCAAAATAACATCAATTAAATCTGCGATAAATTCTATAATTGAAAAGACGGGCGCAAAAGGTATAATAGTTGCTTGGAATGATCTTAATGGAAATTCAAAAACTGTCCTTAAATATGGTGAAGATGAAGAATGCTTAATGATAATAATCCCTGTTAGCTTAAGTGATGGTTCTGTTTCTTATATTGCTCTCTACGGAGATAAGCCATTCGTTAATTTTAAAAAGGATGATTTGGAGGTTGAAATCAGCTTTGTAAAACTTTACATTGAAAATTTAAGGTTGCAAGAGAAAATTAAGCTTGTTAAAAATGATAGCATAAAAGTTAAAGATTCAATTTACAACTACATCCACTTGCTTTCTCACGAGCTTAAAAAACCATTAACCGTAGTTATCGGTTTTTCGGAAATTTTAAGAGACGAATTCAGAAATCTGACTGAGAAAGATGTGATTGACTTCGTCACAAATATAAAAAGATCGGGTGAAGAAATGCTTGTAGCGTTAAGCTATGTTGGTGAAATAGCCGAAATTGAGACGGGAAAAGTTAAGTTGAACTTTGAAAGATTTAAAGCATCGGAGGTTGTAAATGATGTGCTCAATTATTTTGCGGGTGAAATAGGTAAAAAGAATTTAAATGTAATTCTTGAAATTGATGATGTTCTTGAAATTGAGGCAGATAGAAGAAAATTTAGAGAAGTTGTCTATCAGCTTGTTTCAAACGCTGTTAAGTTTTCAGATAAGAGTTCTTCTATTACAATAGCTCTGACGAGAAGAGACGGTGAATTTGAACTTAAAGTAAAAGACGAAGGAATTGGTATTCGTCCGGAGGATATGGATAAAATTTTCAAACCTTTTCCAAGGATAAAGACGCATTTAAATGGCACTGGTCTTGGTTTAGTTTTAGCGAAATATCTCGTTGAGCTTCACGGCGGAAAAATAAGTTTTGTAAGTGAATACGGTAAAGGAAGTGAATTTAAAGTGATATTGCCATTGGAACAAAATCTTGATCAGTTTAAGAAGGTTGCTGAAAATTGCAAAACTATATAGATTTTTTTAAAAAACCTCATGGCTACCTCCACTTAGCGTGGACTTAATGTCCACGCTTTTTTGTATAAAAATCGTTTACTATTTCTCTTATTACCTTGATGTGCTCTGGGGTTGTTCCACAACATCCCCCAATTATATTCGTCCCAAGCTCAACAAGTTTCCTAACAGATTCAGATATATTTTCTGGTGTATCTGGATAAACCAACTTGTTATCAACTTTGTGAGGAGTGCCAGCTGATGGGTTTATAAGTATTGGAATTTCTTTCGTAATTGATTTAAAATATCTTGCGATCTCAACCATTTCTGCAAATCCATTTCCGCAATTTGCGCCGATGATTTCAGAACCAAGACTTAACATCTCTTTGGTAGCAGTTTTAATATCAATTCCCGAATATGTTTCAAAACCGTTCTTTGTTTTACGAAAGCTCATTGATAATGCTATTGGCAATTTTGTCTCACTGCGCGCGACTTGATACGCTATTTTCATTTCATCAGTAAAGATCATGGTTTCAATCAAAATTATATCAACATTACCATCAACTAAACCATGGATTTGCTCAGAAAAATAATTAGCGATCTCTTTAAATTCCTTTTCATGTGGTTTTAAACCAGTTGGTCCAACGCTTCCAAAGACGAGGATGTTGGGAAGCTTTACCTTGTTAGCTATTTGTGCGGATATTTTGTTGATTTCGTATATGTTAACGGGTATGTTTTTTAATCTTACTGGGTTTGCTACGAACGAATTTGTTGTTATGATGTCAGCGCCAGCTTTTATGTAATCAATATGAAGAGATTCAACTATTTCTGGTTTGGTTAAATTTAAAATTTCGGGAATTTTTTCATTTGAGCGTTTTAATAGTTCAGTGCCAATCGCTCCATCGCATACAAGTGTTTCGTTTATCAATTGTTTAAGCATAAACTTTTTATGATCTTTGCAATTTGTGTTGAGGTGTCAAATAAAATTTTTGAAGCTTTTTTAATTGCTTGTGTTTCTTTCATTCCGATGTGCGTCATGCTTATAATTGATGTCAATCCAAGCATATTTGCGAGCTCATTTGGTTCACCTTCAATTTTTCCGACTATTGCGAGCACAGGTATGTTTCCAGCTCTTTCTATTATCCCTTTAATTGCTTTTCCATATTTAACTTGTGAATCAATTTTTCCCTCGCCCGTTATTATAAGTTTTGAGTTTTTAATTTTTTCATCAAATGACACGATGTCAAGAAACAAGTCAATTCCTCTTACAATTTTTGCATTGCAGAACGCAACAAGACCTCCGGCGAGTCCGCCTGCAGCGCCAGCGCCTGGTAGATTTTCTATGTCAATTTCATATTTTTCTTTCACGGCTTCTGCTAATTTTTTCAAAGCTTTGTCGAGCAGAGGTAAATCTGATTTTCTTGCTCCTTTCTGAGGTGCATATGTAAACGAAGCACCTTCAGGACCGCAGAGTGGATTTAAGACATCAACAGCAACTTTGAAGTTAACATATTTAATCCTTTGATCTATTTCAGAATCGTCAATTTTTTTCAACTTCAATAGATTTATTCCACCTTGTTGTATTTCCTTTCCATTTTTATCAAGAAATTTATAGCCAAGTGCCGAAGCCATTCCCATTCCGCCATCGTTTGTTGCGCTTCCACCGACGCCAACTATTATTTCTTTTACATTGTAATCAAGCGCTTTTTTTATAAGTTCACCGACGCCATAGGTCGTTGTAATTTTAGGATTTCGCTTTGATTTTGGGACAAGTGTTAATCCACTTGCAGATGCCATTTCAATTATTGCGGTTTCGTCTTTGATTAAAAATTTAGATTTTATTCTCTGTCTTGGCAATGGACCAGATACAATTATTTCAATTAGTTTTCCGCCGGTTGAAAAATGAATTGCGTCAACGAAACCTTCCCCTCCATCTGACACAGGGATTTTAACAACCTCAAACTTTGAAGAAACTTTTTCAAATGCATTTGCTATTATCTGAGTTGCTTGTATTGAGGTAAGAGAACCTTTGAAGGAATCTGGCGCTACGATGATCTTCATTCGTTTATTTGAATAAAATTTTTTTGAAATCTATGCTGATTTTCGTTCACTTCGGTAAAAGAAAGTGAAAATTTAAGAAAGAGATCTATGTTTTAAGCGGTTTTTAAAAATTTTTGCCGAAAGAATTATTGCTGATTTCATGCTTTCCTCGTTAGCAATAAGTTTCCCCGCGATGTCGTATGCAGTTCCGTGATCTGGAGAAGTTCTAACGATTTTGAGTCCAGCTGAGAAGTTAACAGTTCTGTAAAAATCAATTAACTTCACAGGGATAAGTCCTTGATCATGATACATGGATAGAACGGCGTCGTAATTTTCATATTTTTTCTCGCCGAAAAATCCATCCGCTGGAAAAGGACCTTCAATTTTAATTTTACCTCTATTGAAACGCTTTAAAACGGGTTTGATAATTTTTTCTTCTTCATCACCTATTAAACCGTTCTCTCCCGCATGAGGATTTAAGCCAAGGACAGCTATTGTTGGTGAACTTATGTTGAAGTCAAGATTTAGTGAATCAATCAAGATTTCAATTTTTTCTGTCAACAGCTTTTCTGAAAGAATTTTGCCAACTTTTGATATTGGGACATGTATCGTGACGAGACCGAGCTTGATTTGTTCATTTACAAACATCATCATATATCGTTTTGAGTTGGAAAGCTTAGCTATCATTTCAGTTTGTCCGGGAAAGTTAAATCCAGCAAGTTTTAAAGCTTCTTTTGAGACAGGCGCGGTGCAGATGGCATCAGCTTTGCCTTGAAGACATAGTTCAACTGCTATGTTTATTGATTCGCCTGCGATTTTGCCAGATGTTTTGGTTGGCTTCCCGATATTAATATCAAAATTTCTGAATTCCTTCATCGGAAGAATGTTGATCACATTTATCTCTGACGAAAAGTCATTCTCGTTTTCCATAATGTGAAATTTTAAATTCATCAGCTTGCAATATATCTCAACGATTTTCGGAGGGGATATTATGAAGGATTGAGTTTTTGAAAAAACGATTTTTTGTGATAAAGATTTTATTGCAACTTCTGGACCGATGCCATTTATATCTCCAATTGTCACTGCAATTTTAGGGAGCATAGGTTTCAACCGATGTTAATTTAAAAGAGCCAAATTGATCGACAAAGACAAACTTTCTTTTAATTGGTTCGTAATACCATATTTCTTCTGTTGATCTTCCTGGTGTATATTTTCTTTCAATTCTGGTTGGTTGTCCATAGAGAATGTAAACTTTACCTCTATCTGTTCTTGCACCGTCTCGCTCTCGCATTGTCGCAAAATTTATATACGCGTAATCAACTCTGCGGTAGTATTCAGCCATAAGCTCATTGTAAATTGTTTTCGGCGTCGGATCTCGTTGAGCCCAAAACTCCTTGAACTTTAATAACCTTGCTTGTGGGGTTCCAAATCTTAACTTTGCCATTTCGTCAGGTGTCGCTATGTATTCTAAAATTTCAATTGCGTAATCAAGATTTTGAAGCGAAAACGGCATATCAATCCATTCAACGGTAAATCGTTTTGAAAATGCCTTTTGGATTTCTTTTTCGGTTGCATCTTTAAATTTTACATAAAAATAAAGTTCGTATTCCCCAAGGTCAAGTGAGTCGCCATCAAATGGGATAAGTAAAGAATAATAACTTTGTGGTTGGGATGGGATCAAAAAATATGTGAAAACAGTATCGCCAGGGTTTTCTCTGAAAACAAATTTCCTATCGTTTGTGATCTCGTCAGGTTGAATTGAGGATTTTTTTATTTCTTTCTTCCTTCCGAACTCTGAAAGGAAAAATAAAGTATAGCTAAATTCTGCAGGTTTATCGGTGAATTGAACATAGACAGTAAAATCCCTACCGAAGTTAACTCTATTTCCGATGTTTGTCGGTAGCAAAATTATCGTATCGCCAACTTGCTTGCTTTCTTGAATAATTGTTAAGTCAGATGTTTCAAAGGAGTAAGGTTTAAATGTTTTAAGAGTTATATTTCGTTCTCGTCTTAAAAGCTGGTTGGCTTGTTCATCTTCTATCAAAAGTATCAAACGGTAGTTTCCCGGTGTCAAATCAAAGCGAAAGTTGCCTTGTGTGTAAATATCTTTTGAATTTGTTTCTTCAAAGTTGTCAGTTGCCTTGCGCCCACTGAAAATTTTTCTTGCTATTGATTTGCCATCTTTATCAATGATCTCCGCACTAATTGTAAAGTTTGCGATGTATGTTGGGGAGCTTAGTGGATTTTTTACAAATGTAAGTAGATCGTTAGCGATTCTGAAGTTTACATCAATTCTGCTTTTTGATGTATCTTCGCTTATTAGATTTATAACTTCATAAAAGAAGAGCTTACCAAATTCTCTGTCGGTCGTTGAGAAAAACGGTCGGAAGAGGGGAAGTTGTGCGAACAATGTTGATGTCAAAAACAAAAAAGTTGGAAATAGTTTTCTCATCCTAAAACCTCCAAAATTTTTTCTCTGGCCTTAATTTAAACATATAGATGGGAAAATTCAATTAAAGGTTTAATCGTGGGCTTTTCTGAAAATGTGCTCTTAAATGAGCGTTTTCTTAAAGGTTTGATTAGCACAGCGTGGTTTTAAATTGAAACTTGACAGAGTTTTAAAAAATTGTTATTTTTTCAAAAAAATTAAATAGCAAAATTTTGTGAAGCAAACGCCACTTTACGAAATACATCTTGACCTTGGTGCTGAATTCGGCATTTATTCAGATTGGGAGTTGCCCAAGCATTACATCAATCCTATTGAGGAATATAAGGCGATTAAAAATTTAAGCGCTATAATTGATAGGACATATCTTGGGAAATTGCGGATTTACGGGAAAGATGCAATTGATTTTTTAAATAGAATTTCAACGAATGATCTCCGAGGGCTTTCGCCAGGTATGGGCGTCGGAACAGTGCTGACTGATGAAAAGGGCAAGATGATTGAGGTTTTAACTCTTTACATTTTAAAAGCCACTGAGGATTATCAAGAGGTTTTTGCTTTGTTAAGCTATGAGGCCCTTGATAAAGTGAAGAACTGGTTAAGTAAATTGATAATTATGGATGATGTTAAAGTTGAGGACATAACTGATGATTATGTGATCATTTCAATTTTTGGTTCGGATGTCCATAAGGCAGTGGAAGATGATTTTAAAGTTGATCATAAGCGTTTTACAGATATATCAAAGATGACGACGCATAATTTCGTTCAGGGTTTTATATTTAACGAAGAAGTAATTCTATCAAGAACAGATGAATTTCTCGTCCCTGGGTATAATCTCATTTTCAGGTCTGCTATTGCTATTGATGTGTGGAGAACATTACATAGAAAAGGTCTAACGCCAGTTGGAAGGGAAATTTTTGAGGTGTTCAGAGTTGAATCTGGGATTCCTGCCTATGGGAAGGAGATAACTCAAGATTACAATCCTCTTGAAGCAAATCTTGTCAAATATGTGAGTTTCACAAAAGGCTGTTACATTGGACAAGAGGTGATCTCAAGAATTGATTCTTACAAAAAGCTACAGAAAAAACTCGTTGGATTTATAATAGAGAAAGGGAAAAGCAGGGAGAGAATTTATGAAGGTTCATCCGTGTGCATTGGTGGTGAGGAGGTTGGTAAATTAACCAGCATCGTGTATTCATATGGATTTCAAAAGTTGATTTCTCTCGGTTATATCAAAATAAATCACGCTATCCAGGGGGAAAAAGTTGAAATTAAGTGTGATGATGGAAGTAATACCGCCACCGTTATTATTCCTCCGTTTTCAATTTGAAAACAAAATCTCAAAATCAAGATGGAGCAAATAGTTATAAAGGGTCAAACAAAGGAGGAGATATATTCAGAACTTTTGCCACAAATAAAATCTCTGATTGAGGATGAACCTGATCTAATTGCAAATCTTGCGAATGTTTCATCTGCTTTAAAGCAAGCATTTCCTTCTTTTTCTTGGGTTGGTTTTTACCTAATGAAGGGAAATGAACTTGTCCTTGGTCCATTTCAGGGAAAACTTGCTTGCACGAGGATAAAAATTGGTTCGGGCGTATGTGGGACAGCAGTTTTAAAAAAGGAAACGATAATTGTCCCAGATGTTGAAAAATTTCCAGGGCATATTTATTGTGATCCTGATTCAAAATCTGAGATAGTTGTTCCATTGATCAAAGATGGTGAGGTTCTCGGTGTTCTTGATATTGATAGTTATGAATTAAACAATTTTGATGAAGTTGATAAAATTTACCTTGAGAGACTTGTCAGTTTGTTGATTTCAAAATTATAAGGTGATGTCAAAAATGGGTTCAAAGGTTGCACTTATCACTGGTTCTGGAAGGAGGTTGGGAAGGCAAATTGCGATTGCCCTTGCCCAATCTGGTTTTGATATAGTTGTTAATTATAATCAATCAAAAAATGAAGCGGAGAAAACGATAGATAAAATAAAAGATCTTGGCAGAGAAGCGATCGCTATAAAAGCAGATATCACGAAAAGCTCGCAAGTAAAAAAGATGGTTGAAAAAGCTATTGAGAAGTTTGGACAAATAGATGTCCTCGTGAACAATGCTGCTATTTTCCCTAAACCAGTTAAGTTTTGGGAGATAAGCGATGAACTTTGGGATCATGTGCTTAATACAAACTTGAAAGGACAATTTTTATGTTCAAGGGAGGTAGTTAAGTTCATGCTTGAGAGAAAAAAAGGGAAAATAATTAACATTGCTTCACTCGGTGGTTTGCAAGTTTGGACTGAACATATAGCTTATAATGTCGCAAAGGCTGGATTGATAATGTTAACTAAGGCGATGGCGAAAGCACTTGCGCCGTATATAACTGTGAACGCAATTGCCCCTGGAACTATAATAATTCCCGGAGAGGAATCTGGCGAGATTAAACATATCCCAGAGCATAAGATTCCGCTGAAAAGATATGGAAAGCCCTCCGATATAACTGACATGGTTGTATTTTTGGCAACCAAAGGTGATTATATAACTGGTCAGGTTATCTTTGTTGATGGTGGAAGGTCAATTTTATAAACAAAATTAAAAATCGTATGTCAAAAGAGAACATTGAAAGAGATGAGGAAAAATTAATCGCAAATGCAAATAGGCAACCTGTGAAAGCGTATAAAAACCTAAAATTTTTGAACAGCCCTGATGCGAGGGTGTTGAGAATCCTCGCAGAATATCTTGAGCCATTGTCAAGATTTAAGAAATATCAAATTGTTGATACGATCGTTTTCTTCGGCTCAGCAAGAGCAAAACCAATGAAAGAAGCTAAGGCAAGATTGCGGGAGATTGAATCTGAAATAAAAGAGTTGGAAGCGAAGGGCAAAGTTGTGCCACAAAGTTTGATTGATGCGAAGGCAAAGGCAGAAATGGATGTCTTCATGGCAAGATATTACGAAGACGCGGTTGAACTTGCAAGATTGATAACGGAGTGGTCAAAAGGACTTAGCGATGCGAACGGATATCGCTTCGTTGTTTGTTCTGGAGGTGGACCTGGGATTATGGAAGCGGCAAACAGAGGAGCCAGTAAAGCAAAGGGTTTAAGTATAGGACTTAACATAAGCTTGCCATATGAGCAAAAGCCAAATCCATACATAACAAATGAGCTTGCTTTTGAATTTCATTATTTCTTCATGAGAAAATTTTGGTTTGTCTATCTTGCTAAAGCGCTGGTCATATTTCCCGGGGGTTATGGGACTCTTGATGAACTTTTTGAAGTCCTTACACTTCTTCAAACTAAGAAAATTAAAAAGAAATTGCTTGTCTTGATTTACGGAAGCGAATACTGGAAAAAGATAATTAATTTTGATGCGATGGTTGAATATGGCGTGATAGATAAAGATGATTTGAAACTTTTCAAATTTGCCGACTCGCCTCTTGAAGCGTTTGAATACCTGAAAAATGAATTAACAAAACATCACTTGTGATCTCAGAGGGATACATAGTTTCGCTTGTCAAACTTCTTGATGATGAAGATGCCTCGGTTTCTAAAATTGCTTACGAGAAGCTTCTAAATTTGGGGAGCAATGCGCTCCCAATGCTTTTAAAGATTAAAGATGTTGCGAGTGATAAAGCCAAAAGTTTATTGCTTGAGATCGTTGATGTTATAAGATATAGAAAATATGTTGACGATGTTATTTCGTTTTTCGCTGCTCCTGAAAAAGACATTGAAAAAGGTTCCTTCCTTGTTGCTAAGTTTGCTTATTCCGAAGTTAATTTTAAGCATTATTCAGAGATACTTGATTTAATGGCAGTTGAATTGAGAAAGAGGATTTACACGAAGGAAAATTTTTATGATATCGTTGAAACGGTGAATAAATTCTTCTTCGTTGAACAAGGTTTTAGGGGAAATATGGAGAATTACTACGATATTGATAATGCTTTGATAAATCGCGTCATAGACAGACGTCTTGGTATACCGATAACTCTTTCCCTGATTTATATACTTGTTGGAAAAAGAGTAAATTTGCCTGTGTGTGGTATTGCAATGCCAGGTCATTTTATTGTAAGATATGAGTCAAATGGTTTTGAGATTTATGTTGATCCATTTGATAGTGGTAGGATAATGACAAGAGCGGAATGCGAAAAGTTTGTTTCTCAAATTGGTTATTCGGAAAAAGATATTTATTTTAAACGCGCAACGCCAGAGTTGTTTGTAAAGTTAATGTTTGAGAATCTTGCACTTGCTTATAAAAGCAACGGGTATATTGCGAACGCTCAAAGGTTAATTGAGATAATAAAACTAATTGAGAATTTCAGATGAAAATCTACACGAGAACAGGAGATGATGGTACGACATCACTTTTCGCGGGTGGAAGAGTGAAAAAGGATAATCTTAGGGTTGAAGCTTACGGGACTATTGATGAACTTAATGCGATCCTCGGGATCGTTAGAGCAATTTCAAAAGATAGTATGATCAACGAGATAATCGTAGATACTCAAAATCTGCTTTTCATACTTGGCGCTGATCTCGCAACTCCAATGGGGGTTGAAAATATCAAGGTGAAAAGAATTACGAAGGATGATGTTGAAAAAATTGAAAAGTTTATTGATAAGATAGATGAAAATCTTGAGCCGTTGAAGAATTTTATACTTCCTGGTGGAACTTTGCTTGCTTCTTTTTTGCATCTTGCGCGAACTGTCTGCAGACGCGCTGAACGAAGAATAGTTTCTTTTTCTGAAAAAGAGAAAATCAACGAAAATGTGATACCATTTGTTAACCGCCTTTCGGATTTACTTTTTGTGCTTGCAAGATATGCGAACAAAATTGAAAATGTTGATGACATAAAATGGACAGGATAAAACTTCTCTCGCCGGCGAAGATAAACATCGGATTAAGAGTTTTAAGAAAACGAGGCGATGGTTATCATGATATAGAGACGATTTTTCACGAGGTGAAACTTTATGACGAGATTGAAATTGAAATCTCCGATTATGTTGAATTAGAAACTAATTCAAGCGATGTGCCGGTCGGTTTTGAAAATCTGTGTTTGAAAGCTGTCAGAATTTTCTTGGAAAGTTTTGGTGTTCATTCAGGGGTGAAAATTTATCTTAAAAAGAACATACCAGTTGGAGCTGGTCTTGGTGGGGGAAGCAGTAATTCAGCGACCGTCTTGAAAGGGCTTAACATTTTATTTGGGATCGGTGCTGACGATGAACATCTAAGCGAGCTTGGAAGTTTGATCGGCTCCGATGTCCCGTTTTTTATAAAAGGTGGAACTGCCTATGCAACAGGTAGAGGTGAGATAATTGAACCAATTGATGTTGAAATTCCTTATAAAATTGTCATTGTTTATCCTAATATTAAAGTTTCAACTGCGTGGGCATATGGAAATTTGAAATTGAGGAACCATGAAGGCAAAGAAAGTTTGAAAAAAGTTTTGCTTGAAAACATTGATAAGCCCCATATTTTGAAAGAATTGGTCACAAATGATTTTGAGGAGATCGTTTTTTCGCATTTTCCAATTGTTGGTGAGGTGAAGGAAAGGTTTTATGAGCTTGGTTCTGTTTTCTCGCTTATGTCTGGCAGTGGCTCTGCGGTTTTTGGATTTTTTGAAGAGATAGGTGAAGAGAAACGAAGAGAAATTTTGAAGGTGTTCTCTGGATATCAAGTTTTCATATTGAGTTGAAAAATTTTGCGAATTTTTTTAGTTTATCTTTGAAAATTTACAATTTAATTTGAGAAAGCAATGAACCTTACAGATGAAGAAAAAATTGAACTTTTAAGGATAGCTCGCAACTCAATAGTAAGTGTCGTCAATGGTGGGGATCTTCCAGAAGTGGAGCCAAAGACAGAAAATTTGAAAACTCCGTGCGGGGCTTTCGTGACTTTAACAATCAATGATACATTAAGAGGATGCATCGGTTATGTTGAAGCTGTAAAGTCGCTTGCTGAAACTGTGAACGAGGTCGCGGCAAAATCAGCGCTTGAAGATCCGCGTTTTCCTCCAGTTGAACCTTTTGAAATTGATAAAATTGAAATTGAGATATCTGTTTTGTCGCCTTTGAGTGCTGTTGAATCAATTGATGAAATAAAAATTGGTGAACATGGATTGATGATAAAAAAAGGTTGGCGCAGGGGTTTGCTCTTACCTCAAGTTGCAATTGAACATAACTTAACAAAGGAAGAATTTTTGGAACATACTTGTCTTAAAGCGGGATTGCCACCAGATTGTTGGAAAGATAAAGATACGGAAATTTTCAAATTTACCGCCATTGTTTTCAAGGAAAGTGATTTCAAACTAAAAACGGGAGAAAATATATGATCAAAGAAAAAGTAAGACATCCAGCAGTTGCTGGTTTGTTTTATCCTGATGTTCCATCAATTTTGAATGCTGAGATTGAAAAGATGTTTGAACGAGCAAAGGACATCATAGGAGATAAAAAAATTAGCGGAGAGATAAAAGCTTTAATAGCACCTCACGCCGGCTATATGTATTCAGGTCAAACAGCTGCGATCGCTTATTCACTTATCCGTGGCAAGGATTATGATACTGTTGTCGTGGTTTCACCAAGCCATAGGGAGTATTTTGATGCGATCTCAATTTATGATGGGAAAAGTTATAAAACACCGCTTGGTGAAATTGAAATTGATTTTGAACTTGCTGAAGAAATTGTTAGCGCAGGAAACGGCTTGATTGAATTTTCAAGTTATGGGCATAGATCCGAGCATGCTGTTGAAGTTCATCTTCCATTTTTGCAGAAGGCATTGAATCATTTTAAACTTGTCCCAATTGTGATGGGAGATCAAAAATCTGAGTATAGTTTTCGTTTGGGCGACATACTCGGGGAAGTTTTAACGGGTAGAAATGTTTTGCTTGTTGCAAGCACTGATCTTTCGCATTACTATCCTTATGATGTCGCGATGAAATTTGATAAGATCGTAATTGATGATATCGCAAGTTTTAATCCGGAGAAGCTAATGGATGACCTTGAACAACAGAGATGTGAAGCGTGTGGTGGTGGTCCGACGGTTGCAGTGATGCGTGCAGCGAAAAAGCTCGGAGCGGATAAATCTGAAGTTCTTTACTATTGTAACTCCGGAGATGTAACAGGTGATAAAACTGGCGTTGTCGGTTATCTCTCAGCTGTGCTATTTAAACAGGTTAATTGAGGTTGACATTTAAAACCTTCAACATAGCAATCGTTGGTGCAGGAAGAGTTGGAACTTTAATAGCAAAATTTTTAAGCGAGATAATTGGGCATAGGATAATTGCTGTTATAAGTAGAAGTGACGATTCTCTCCAGAGGTTTTTGAAAAGGATAAAATCCGATGTTGCTTCAAAATCAATAAGCGATCTTCCAGCAGAAGTTGAAGTTATTTTCATAACGACTCCCGATTCAGCGATAAAAGAAAGTGCTGAAAAGATTTCGGATCTTAAAAATTTGAATTTCAAAAATCTCGTTGTCTACCATGCTTCTGGGGTTTTAACCAGCGATGTTCTTTCTCGTTTGCATCAGCTTGGAGCTGAGGTCGGTTCGCTTCATCCAGTTTATTCTGTCTCACATTTTGATTATTCGCTTGATGAGATAAGAAAAGTAAAATTCACACTTGAAGGTAGCCGAAAAATTTACGACATAACGAAGTGGATATTTTACAACTTTGACTCAAACATCTTCCCATTGGAAAAGTCGCAGAAGATTTTGTATCATATTGCGTGCGTGTTTGCATCTAATTATATGATATCGCTTCTTCATGCAATAGATGAAATTTTAAGCAGGGCGAATTTAAATTTTGACAATAGGTTTTTGACACCTCTTATTGATGTTTCGCTTAGAAATGCAAGTGAAGTCGGACCTGTAAATGCGCTGACAGGACCGATTGAAAGAGGCGATATTGAAACCGTGAAACTTCATCTTGATGAACTCAAAGATAAATTTCCAGAAATTTTGCCGCTTTATTCATCTCTTGCAATTGAAGCTGTAAGGATTGCATTTAAGAAAAAGAGCATTTCAATGAATCTCGCTTCGCAAATGTTAAACCTTGTGAGCTCATACATCGGGAAGAGGTAGATTTCATAACAAATAGCTTTTGACAATGGTTGATTATCACACTCACACAAAACTTTGTAAACATGCTAAGGGTGAAATTAAGGACTATGTTTTGAAGGCGATAGAGAGAAACTTAACAGAGATTGGAATTTCAGATCATATGCCACTTCCAGATGATTTTGATCCTGAACATAGAATGAGAATGGATGAATTTGAAATTTACAGAAGTTGGTATGAAGCGGTCGTTGAGGAGTTCGGGGATAAAATAAAGATAAGGTTCGGGATTGAAGCGGAGTTCATAGAAGACAAAATTGATTTCATTAGGAACTTTATCAAAGATGTTAATTTTGATTATGTGATCGGGTCAGTTCATTTTCTCGGTGAGTGGAACATCGCAAGCCATAAGGAGGAGTGGAAATGGTTTGAGAAAGATGTTAACGAGGTTTATGAGAGTTATTATCAAACTTTGAAAAAGCTTGTGAGATCTGGGATTTTTGATGTCGTTGGGCATTTTGATATGATCAAAAAATTTGGACACTATGCTGATAAAAATTTTGATGAATTGTTAAGGGAAATTTTGAAAATCATCAAGGAAAATGGTTTGTGTATTGAGATTAACACATCTGGGCTGAGGCATAAAGCCAAAGAAATTTATCCTTCGGTTGAGATTTTAAAGGTTGTCAAGGAATATAAAATTCCACTTACGCTCGGTTCAGATGCACATAATCCAGAAGATGTTGGAAAGGATTTTGAGATCGCTCGTGAGCTAGTCCAAACCTATGGCGATGGCAAGATTTCAATTTTTGAGAAGAGGGAGAGGAAGGAGGTTAAGTTGTGATCATATAGCTAAAATTTTCGCAATTTTAAGAAGATATGGGTCAAGGTCTTTTCTTCTGTTAAATGTTTCTTTCAATGGCGTTAGTTTAATTTCACCTTTTACTTCTCCAACCATGACATTGACATGACCATTGAGCAGTGCTTCAACTGCTGCGACTCCAAGTTTGCTTGCGAGGATTCTATCTCTTGCGCTTGGTCTTCCTCCCCGTTGGATATGCCCGAGCACAACTACGCGATAATCAAAACCGTAGAGCTCTTTTACTCTCTTTGCGATTTTGAAAGCTCCTCCTTCCTCATCCCCTTCCGCAACTATAATTATACTGCTTGTTTTATCTTTCCTGAAGCCTTTTAAAACATTTCTTATGTCTTCGTAATCTGTTTGTTTTTCGGGGATAGCGATATATTCAGCGCCACCACCGATGCCAGCTTCAATTGCGATGAAACCGCTTGTTCTTCCCATGACCTCAACATAGAATAATCTGTCGTGCGCATCTGCGGTATCTCTAATTTTATCAATTGACTCAAGCGCAGTATTGACTGCGGTATCATATCCAATTGTGTAATCAGTTCCGTATATGTCGTTGTCAATGGTTGCTGGTATTCCGACGGATGGTATTCCATGTTCTTCATATAAAGCGACAGCTCCTCGGAAAGTGCCGTCTCCGCCAATTGCAACAAGTGCTTCTATTCCTTGTTCTTTAAGATTTTTTGCAGCTTTTGCTCTTCCTTCTTTTGTCATGAATTCTTCTGATCTTGCAGTTTTTAGAATTGTTCCACCGCGTTGCAAAATTCCTGATACAGATCTTGCCTGTAGAGGAATAAATTCGCCGTTTATCATTCCTTGGTATCCGTGACCTATTCCGATGACTTCAAGACCGTAGTAAATTCCTGCTCTTACAACAGCTCTTATGCAAGCGTTCATTCCTGGTGCGTCGCCACCGCTTGTAAATACGCCAATTCTTTTCATATTTTTATGGCAAATCTTTGTTTTAAAAATCAGGTTTAAATTTAATCAAGCGAATGGAAAAATACAACACAGAGGTTTAGATTTTGAGGCTTCTGTTTTGAGTTTATTATGAGAAAGGTCTTTTAAAGTTAGTTTAAAACTGGATTAGTTTACTTGACAAAAGCGATTTTTTTTGTTATATTGTTTACGATCGTAGTTTGAAAGAAGGCAAGAGAGGATGTTTTTAGTTTGTTGTTTTGATTTTTTAGTATTTGGGGTGGGAGTTGAGTTTGAAAGATAGAAAATAAGTTTACAAAAACCAAAAGGAGAGATTGCTATGAGGTTAATAAATGGTGTTAATTTATTTTTGGTTTTAATTTTAATTTCTGGTGTTTTGTTTTCGCAGAATCCGGAGTGGGTGAATTTCACATATGGTAATGATGTTTACGCAGTTGCGATAGAGGGTAGTTATGTTTGGGTAGGTACAAGCGGGGGACTTGTTCGGCTTGATAGGACAACTGGGGCAATGACATTTTACAACAGGTCAAATTCAGGTTTACCAAGTAATTATGTTTATTCAATCGCCATAGATGGACAAGGAAACAAGTGGATTGGGACATATGGAGGGCTTGCTATGTTTGATGGTTCAAGATGGATAGTTTACAACACGACGAATTCAGGTTTGCCAAGTGATTGGGTTAATTCAATCGCCATAGATGGCCAGGGGAACAAGTGGATTGGGACAATTGGTGGAGGGCTTGCTATGTTTGATGGTTCAAGATGGACAGTTTACAACATATGGAATTCAGGTTTGCCAAGTGATTATGTTTATTCAATCGCCATAGATGGCCAGGGGAACAAGTGGATTGGGACATATGGTGGAGGGCTTGCTATGTTTGATGGTTCAAGATGGATTGTTTACAACACGACGAATTCAGGTTTGCCAAGTGATACTGTTATTTCAATCGCCATAGATGGCCAGGGGAACAAGTGGATTGGGACTTGGGGAGGAGGGCTTGCTATGTTTGATGGTTCAAGATGGAGAGTTTACAACATATGGAATTCAGGTTTGCCAAGTGATATTGTTATTTCAATCGCCATAGATGGCCAGAGGAACAAGTGGATTGGGACATGGG